>WLDB01000033.1 GCA_009705035.1 Actinomycetota bacterium
GTGCTGTCTTTGCACCTGCTTCAACGCCATGCTTTGCAGCATATGTTGTTAGGAACGCGCCAGATACTGAACCAAATGATGGTGCATATGAACCCTTTTCAACACCAGGAACTGGTGAGAGATTCATCTTGAATCCCTTTGCTGTGTAATCTTTCCAATCCCAGTTACCGATAACTGCAAATGGAACTTTGCCTGCAAGGAAGTTATCTTTGCAGCCGGTATCAGTTGCAGGGAAGAAGCCGTTGCTCTTTCCATCTGAACCAAGAAGGTACTTGTCGACGTTAGCAGCAACTGTTGCAGCATTCATTGGATCTGCAGCATCAACGCTTGAATCTGCCTTGATCTTGTATGGATACGCACCGAGTGCAGTAGCAACTCCAAGTGCTCCCCATGACATTCCGCCACCAGCGATGCAGAGACCTGCTTTGAGTGATGACTTATTTGCAAGGTAGAAATCAACCATGTCGCCAAATGAAGTTGGTGCACTCTTTACAAGCTTTGAGTTGTAAACCATCGCGACATTGTTAACGTCAACTGGGAGGCCATAAAGCTTTCCCTTATAAGAAAGGTCAAAGAGTTGACCTGCTGTGAACTGGGACTTGACTTTGCCTGAGAGAGTAATTGGTGCAAGCTTTCCAGCCTTAGCACCTGCTGTAACCCAGTCATTGGCAGCCAAAATGATGTCAGGACCTGACTTTTCGGTCGCGTTATCGAAGGCAGTCTTGAGAGTATCAAAGCTTGAGAATGTAACGACCTTAGTTGTGTAACCCTTAACCCAGTCGTTCTTCTCTGCCATGAGCTTCTCTAGATTTGGCCCACGACGCTCGTCAGCCCAAATTACGATCTCTGTTGTTGCAGCAGATGCTGGCGAAGTGATGAAAACTCCGCTTGCAACAGCCACAGCGGTAATGACGCTCGCTAGGCCATTTCGCTTCTTCATATATTTCCTCCAAGGAGTCAAGTAGGTTCCGAGGGTCGGCCTACTGAGTAGTAGTAGTTGACCTGATTGGTTGTTGCAAGTCAATTGCAAACACGTTCTGGGCCATGAAAAACGCCCCGCTAGGCGGGGCCTTTATCAAATCGTTATACAGCCAGTCTATTTTTACAGTCTACTTATGGAGCTGTTCTACCGATGCATCCCAGCCCTTTACATCCTCTGGCTTGCGAGCGCCCTTGCCTACATAGCGAGCTGATGGACGGATTAAGCGCCCTGTGCGTTTCTGCTCAAGGATGTGAGCTGACCAACCAGCAGTACGTGCTGCGGTGAACATAGAGGTAAAGAGTGGTGCAGGAACTTCGGCGAAGTCGAGAACGATAGCTGCCCAGAATTCTACGTTTGTCTCTAATACGCGATCTGGTTGGCGCTCACGAAGCTCTTTAAGTGCTGCCTTCTCAAGTGCTTCAGCAACTGCATAACGAGGTGCATTGAGTTCTTTAGCTGTTCGTCGCAAAGTGCGAGCGCGTGGATCTTCAGCGCGATAGACGCGATGACCAAAGCCCATCAAACGTTCTTTGCGATCAAGCAAACCCTTTACATAAGTTTCAGCGTTTCCACTCTTTTCAACATCTTCAATCATTGAGAGAACACGCGCAGGTGCTCCACCATGTAACGGTCCTGACATCGCACCGATAGCACCAGATAGCGCTGCTGCAACATCTGCACCAGTTGATGCGATAACGCGTGATGTAAATGTTGAAGCATTCATTCCGTGTTCTGCTGCAGATACAAAATATGCATCAATTGCGCGAACGTGTGCTGGGTCAGGCTCTCCGCGCCAACGAATCATCATGCGCTCTACAACTGTATGCGCTTTATCAATCTCTGATTCTGGAACAGGAGAAGCGATAATTCCGCGGGCTGCTTGTGCTAAATATGAAAGCACCATGACAGATGTGCGAGCAAGGTTGCTACGCGCTTCTGCATCATCAATATCGAGAAGTGGCTTGAAGCCCCACGCTGGTGCCAACATTGCAATCGCTGATTGCACATCTACGCGAACATCGCCAGAGTGCACAGGCAAAGGAAATTGCTCAGCATTAGGAAGTCCTGGATTGAATTCATCATCAACAAGAAGTCCCCATACATTGCCGAATGAGACGCGACCTACAAGATCTTCGATATCAACGCCGCGATAACGGAGTGCGCTACCTTCTTTATCTGGTTCGGCAATCTCTGATTCAAAAGCAATGACGCCTTCTAGACCTGGCTTGAAATCATCTGACACGTTGAGCTCCTTATTGATGGACTTACTTAAATCGCACCCTAATTCTGCACCCGATTTGGGGGTGCTAGCGACCATTTTTAGCCTATTCCCACTCTCACCGCAGTAAATGGCGATGAAGATGCGTAGATAGAGAAAGTGAGGTTCGATACACCTATGAGCATTGGTATCCCGTCCGAGCCAGATCTGAGCCGCGAGGCCATCTCTGCCATGCGCCGTTCTTATGGTGAAGTTGGGCTGACCGATATGCCAGCCGACCCATTTGAAACATTCAATTTATGGCTTGGTGATGCTGTTGCTAATGCCTTTATTGTTGAAGCAAATGCAATGGTGCTCTCAACTCTAGGCACCGATCACAACGGTAACGATGCTGTTACAACTCGTACCGTGTTGCTAAAGGATATTTCGCAAGGCGGTTTTACTTTCTTTACAAATTACAACTCACGTAAATCAGCTGCAATAGAAATGCATTCACAGGTCACCCTGCTCTTTCCTTGGTATCCCATGGAGAGACAAGTAACAATCTCAGGTCTTGCTGCAAAGATTGCTGAATCTGAATCTGATGAATACTTTTCAACCAGACCTTGGTCATCACAGATTGGTGCTTGGGCTTCGGCACAATCGTCACCGCTTGCCTCTCGCGAAGAGCTAGAACAGCGTTTTGCTGGAGCCGCTGAAAAATGGCCTGAAGGAAGCGTTGTCCCGCGTCCACCACATTGGGGCGGGTTCAGGGTTCTGCCTACAAGTATTGAATTTTGGCAGGGGCGTTATTCGCGTTTACATGACCGCCTTCGCTATGAGCGGGATAACCCAAACGATAATCCGGGGGATAATTGGAACCTCAATAGGTACTATCCTTAGCCCATGAGCGCAGAAATTATCATTCCTGAAAATATCAAACCACGTGATGGCCGCTTCGGAGCAGGACCTTCCAAGATCCGCCCGGCAGCACTTACATCACTTGTTGCTACAGGAAATTCAGTAATCGGAACATCACACCGACAGAAGCCAGTAAAGAACGTTGTTAAGAGCGTTCGTGAGGGCCTTACATCTCTCTTTAATCTGCCTGAAGGCTACGAAGTAATTCTCGGCAACGGTGGTTCAACTGCGTTCTGGGATATTGCAACATTTGGTTTGATTGAAAACCGTTCACAGCACTTAGTTTTCGGTGAGTTCTCATCAAAGTTTGCTGCTGCTGCAAAAGAGGCGCCATTCCTTGGTGAACCAACAGTCATTAAATCTGAGCCTGGCACACATCCTGCAGCCCTTAAAGAAGATGGCATCGATGTTTACGCCCTTACTCACAACGAGACTTCAACTGGCGTAGCTATGAATATCAAGCGCCCTGCCGGAACAGATGGCGCACTTGTACTTGTCGATGCCACATCCGCTGCAGGTGGATTACATGTCGATGCTAAAGAATTTGATACCTATTACTTTGCACCACAAAAATCATTTGCATCCGATGGTGGCCTCTGGCTAGCACTCATGAGCCCTGCTGCTATCGAACGCGCAGAGAAAATTAAGGCGAGCGGCCGTTGGGTTCCTGCCTTCTTTGATCTCGGAATCGCAATCGAAAACTCTCGCCTTGATCAGACATACAACACACCAGCTCTCATCACTTTGATGCTACTTGCAGATCAAATTAAGTGGATGAACGAGAACGGTGGATTGAAGTTTGCAACAGACCGCACTGCGGATTCTGCGTCACGTCTCTATGGTTGGGCTGAAAAAACCAGTTACACAACTCCCTTTGTGGTCAATCCGGCAGAGCGTTCAAATGTCATTGGAACAATTAACTTTGATGATGCAATTGATGCAACCAAGGTGGCAGCTGCTCTTCGTGCTAACGGAATCGTTGATACAGAGCCATATCGCAAGCTTGGTAAGAATCAGCTTCGTATTGCAATGTTCCCAGCTATTGACCCATCTGATATTGATGCCCTCACTGCATCAATTGATTATGTAGTCTCGCAGCTCAACTAATGCCTGCAAAGCTCGATCGCGATCGTTTCTTCTGGACAATTGCACTTCAAACCGTTGCTGTAAATTTCTTCCTCGGTGGTTTCGGCCCAGCGCTACCGCTATTGCGCGCTGATCAAGGAACATCACTGACAATTGCAGGTCTACACGGAACTGCGATGGGTGTTGCTGCTATTGCAGCCGGTTTAAGTAACCCTTGGCTTACACATCGCTTCGGCAGAGCCAACGTCGGATGGATTGGTTTATGGATTTTTTCATTTGGATTGATTGCAATCTCGGTTCTTCAACCTGTGCAATTTACGATTCTCGCAGCTTTCTTCACGGGCTTTGGAACATCTACGGTCATCAACTCTTTTGTGACATCACTCAATAGCCATTACGGCGCACGTGCACCTTTAGCGGTTGCACAAGCAAACGGAATCGCATCTATTGGATATGTTCTTGGAACGCTAACAATTGGAACTATTGCGCAGAGCGCTCCTGATTTTTGGCGTATCAGCCTCTTGGCTGCACTTCCGCTTGCTTTCTACCTCTACTTCTTTAGAAGAGATAAGACGATAGAAGCACACGTTCCCACCGAAGATGGACCACAGGGTGGCAAGCTTTCAAAGACCTTTTGGATTACTTGGTTTGGCTTTATCGCAACGATTTCGTCCGAGTTTGCAATTGCTTTCTGGGCGGCAGCTCTTGTGCGCGATAGAACAGATGCCACTGCTGCGATCTCAACAATTGCAATCTTTGCCCTCGGTACCGGAATGGGGTTGGGTCGCTTTTTTGGTGGAATGGTGCTTCATCGTCTCTCGCTAGATCGCCAGCTCTTGCTAATTCTTGTAGCGCAACTAGTCGGTTTCATGGGTCTTTGGCTCTCACATAATCTTGCGATTAGCTTGGCTATGCTCTTTCTTATTGGGCTCGGAATCTCAATGCAATTCGCTCTCACTTCGCTTCGACTTATTAGCCATAGTGATGGCCGCCCTGATCTTGCAATTGGTAAGAGTTCTTTTGCAGCTGGAATTGCAATTGGCGCAGCGCCATTTTTGCTCGGAGTCCTTGGTGATTTATATGGAATCTCACGCGCTTATATGATGGTGCCTGTTTTGATTATGCTTGCAATGACAGCTGTCCTGGTGGCGCCAGCAAAGATGGATCAAGAGGTATTGGATGACCTGCAGATATGAGTAAAGTAGAACGCACAAAAATTTCTTCAGTAGTTGCGCTAATTTCAGCTGGCACAATTGCATGGGTTGCAGCTGGAGTCGTTGCGCTAGCTGCGGGGGCCGATGCAAAAATCATTTGGACCTGCGTGGTTGGCGTCGTACTCGGACTTACCGGAATCAGGTATTCAATTCGCCGTAATAAGCGAAGCGCAATCTAATTTAAAAGGTAAGTTTTAAATCAAGAAGCGCTGCTTAGGCTTCGAGCTGGCCTGCAATACCGCGTAATACGCGACCTAAACGCTCTGCTTCGACACCTGATGGGTGGCGACCATGACGAAGGCCATTGCCGACCTTGTCGAGAATCTTGATTGTGTCTTCAATCATTGCAGCTAGATCATCATTGTTGACTCGTGAATTTTCAGCGAGTGAAACTGGAGAATCAATAATGTGCACTGACATTGCCTGTGGACCCTTACGGCTATCAATTACAGAGAACTCGAGCTTGGTGCCTGGCTTTACTGTTGGCACGCCAGCAGGAAGAGCTGTCGCTGCTAGATAAACATCTTCACCTTCATCGGATGAGATAAAGCCAAAACCTTTTTCAAGGGAGAACCATTTCACGTGACCTGTAGGCATAGTGGTTACTCCTTAAGTTGGTATATCTCGTGTGATAGAAGCCGATGGGGTGTCGGGCAGGGGGATACTTTATCTCAGATTAAGAGCTTGGCGGTAGTCAGTTATTTGCTACAGGCTCGTTTAGCTACAGGGTCGCTTCGCTATGCGCGCCGCACCCGTGGTCAAGGGAAACTACGCGTGCATCATCAGGTGCAATCGCATTTGCGCAGACTCCAAATGATGAGCGCAATGAGCCCGCCAAAGGTACAAAGAAGCCACATGAATGACATGGCTTTGGTGCCTGTTCGGCTAGTGGCGTTGCGGGTCCACGATCTGATGAATACCAACGCTTACTTGCTTGATCTCTGCCTTCAATAGAGAGCACACGTGGACGCATCAAACCGAGATCAAATATTTGTGTTGCATCAAGATCGTCATCTTGTGGCAAAACTGCGGCGCCAGGAACAAGACGAGAATCATCAGCCAAGCTAGGAACAATTACACCAGGAGTGATATCTGCTGGTTCGATGCGATCGCGATAAGGAATGTGATCAGGGGCAATTAAAGAATCTGGGCCAGGCAAGAGAACTACATCGCAAATTGTTGGTTCTGATTTCTCATCAACCTTTGCAAGTGTTATTGCCCAGCGCCAACCTTTATAGCCAGCGATTTCTGCCTCGAAGAGATAAGTAGCAACGCGATTATCGTCGTCGTATTCGACAGAGACGAAAGTACCCACTTGTGATGCAAATTCTGCATCAGCAAGTGCGGCATCTCGTGCAAACGATTCTGCGTTGAAGCTCTTCAAATTAGAAATCCATTCCCTTTAGATTTTTAAGGTTTTAAAAATCCATATCTCCGCCGCCTTGTGGTGCTGGTGCACCCTTAGGCTCTGGCTTATCTGTAATCACTGCCTCTGTTGTAATAAAGAGAGCTGCAATCGATGCTGCATTTTGAAGTGCAGAACGTGTGACCTTGGCTGGATCAATGATGCCCGCCTTGATCATATCTACGTACTCACCTGTTGCAGCGTTAAGTCCGAAGCCTGCATCGAGATGACGAACCTTCTCAACAATGACTCCACCTTCGAGACCTGCATTGATTGCAATCTGCTTGAGTGGCGCTTCGATTGAAACCTCAACGATGCGAGCACCAGTTGCTTCATCACCCTCGAGCTTTAACTTCTTAAATGCTGCAGTTGCTGCTTGAAGAAGTGCAACGCCACCACCGGCGACGATTCCTTCTTCTACTGCAGCCTTTGCATTACGCACTGCATCTTCGATGCGGTGCTTACGCTCTTTGAGTTCTACCTCTGTTGCCGCTCCTGCCTTGATGACAGCAACGCCACCAGCAAGCTTGGCAAGGCGCTCTTGTGCCTTTTCGCGGTCGTAATCTGAATCTGAGTTTTCGATCTCCTTGCGAATCTGGTTAACGCGACCCTTAATCTGGTCAGCATCTCCTGCTCCTTCAACGATTGTTGTCTCTTCTTTAGAGATAACTACCTTGCGAGCGCGACCAAGGAGTTCAAGGCCAGCTGATTCGAGCTTAAGACCAACTTCTTCAGAGATAACTGTTGCACCGGTAAGGATTGCAATGTCTTGAAGCATTGCCTTACGGCGATCTCCAAAGCCAGGAGCCTTAACAGCTGCTGAGCGGAATGTTCCCTTGATCTTGTTAACAACCAAAGTAGCAAGTGCTTCGCCTTCGACATCTTCAGCGATGATTGCAAGTGGCTTACCTGATTGCATTACCTTCTCAAGTAGTGGAACAAGATCCTTGATATTTGAAATCTTATTGTTGACGATCAAGATGTAAGCATCTTCAAGGATTGTCTCCATGCGATCTGTATCTGTCACGAAATATGGTGATAGGTAACCCTTATCAAAGCGCATACCTTCGGTGAGCTCTAGCTCGAGACCAAAAGTATTTGACTCTTCAACGGTGATAACGCCTTCTTTACCGACCTTATCCATTGCCTCAGCAATCATCTCGCCGATTGTTGAATCAGCTGCAGAGATAGATGCAGTTGCTGCAATCTGCTCTTTTGAATCTACTGACTTTGCCATCGAAAGAAGTTCGGCAACTATCGCTTCTACAGCTTTTTCAATACCGCGCTTAAGTGCCATTGGGTTTGATCCGGCTGCAACGTTGCGAAGACCTTCGCGTACAAGTGCTTGTGCCAGAACGGTTGCTGTTGTTGTTCCATCGCCTGCGACATCATCTGTCTTCTTGGCAACTTCCTTCACTAGCTCTGCACCAATTTTTTCCCAAGGATCATCAAGTTCGATCTCTTTAGCGATTGATACGCCGTCGTTAGTAATTGTTGGGGCGCCCCACTTCTTCTCGAGGACGACGTTACGTCCACGAGGGCCAAGGGTTACCTTGACTGCATCGGCAAGAACGTTCATTCCACGCTCTAGGCCACGGCGGGCTTCTTCATTAAAGGCGATCTGCTTTGCCATCTAATTACTCCTCTTATATATAACTACGTTGTTTAGAACTTTGGATAGGGCCGCTTGGGGTTATCACTCGCGGCCTGTGAGTGCTAATGGCAAGGGTAATAGGGAGTAAAGGCGAGCGCAAAACGAGAGTTTTGTGCGCGAAGGAATGGAGTAAAACGAAGGGTTTAAGAGCGGGCTGAGCGGGCTTGCATGCGTACTTCGCGCAGGCGGCGAAGGCGCTTTACCAGCATTGGCGAGGCTTCAAGGGCATCATCGCGATCAATGAGGTCGTTGAGAAGTTGGTAGTAACGAGGAGCGCTGAGGTCAAAGAGTTCTTTAATGGCGCTCTCTTTAGCGCCAGCAAAGCGCCACCAATTTCTTTCGAAGTCGAGGATACGACCTTCAAGATCGGTGAGGGTTGACCCTTGTGTTGATGGGTTCTCTAGCGCAGACATATTGCATATCTTAAAGAGTCCCTATGACAAAGTGTGGGAGGTTGCCTGACTTTTTCTTGCTTCCTTTTCGATGTTCCGTAGCATCGTTGGAAAGATGAAGAAGTGAAAGGGCGAGACGATGTACCAATAAAGCTGTCCACCTAAACCGCGGGGTGCAAAGAGCGCATCTTGGGATACATAGGTTTTCCCATCACGAACTTCTAGATTAAATTCCAGCCACGCTTTTCCGGGCAAGACCATTTCGGCATAAAGCTTGAGTCTCTTCTCTTTCTCAAGTTCTTCTACTCGCCAGAAATCTAAGCTGTCGCCAATACGCAAGAAACGTGGATCACGACGGCCACGACGTAGCCCTACGCCACCAACAAAGCGATCGAGCAATCCACGCAGATACCAAAGCCAATCCGATCCGAACCAACCGTGTTCGCCACCAATTGCTTCGATTTGTTGCCAGAGAAAATTAAGAGGTACATCAGTTGAAATCTCGCGATGATCTTTTAACGTTAGCTCGCCTGCCCAATCAGGATCTCCCTGTGCTTTTTGCCAGGGCGCTGTCGGAAAAGCTGCATCAGACCAACGAGTATTTACTTGATTCTGAGTTGTTTTATTGAGGGCTAATTCAATTGCCTGCGCAACAGTTAAGAGGCCTTCTGTAGGAGGTGGGATAAGTGAATCAATGCTTTTAGCTTTATCTACAACCACTTCGCTGATCAACGATTCAACAAGTGGGCGAGCAAGCGAAGTAGGTACCGGTGTTACAAAGCCAATCCAGAGACTAGAAAGTTTGGGTGTGAGGACGGGAACCTGAATAATTTTTCTCTTACGTAAGCCTGAAATAGCGGCAAAGCTCTGCATCATCTTGGCGTATGTAACTACTTCAGGGCCACCAATATCGCGCACTTCATTAACTGGCTTCGTTAAATTTGCACAGGCCCGCAAGTAGTAGAGCACATCGCGAATTGCAATTGGTTGCGTGCGATTGGATACCCACTTAGGTGTCGTCATGATCGGCAATCTATGTGTGAGATGGCGCAACATCTCAAATGATGCTGATCCAGAACCAATAATGATGCCAGCGCGTAGTTCGAGAACCGGTGTAGAACCAGTTGCAAGCTGTGCACCAGTATTCATGCGTGACGTTAGGTGACGGCTTCGATTCTCATCATTAGCGATTCCACCTAAATAAACTATCTGCGTAATCTTTGCACGCTCTGCCGCCTGAGAAAAACCTAAAGCCATTGCAGATTCGATATCTCCAAAATCTGTCGCCACATTAATTGAATGCAGTAAGTAGTAAGCAGTATGTACGCCTGCGAGCGCACGATCTAAGTCAGCGCCATTGCTGGCATTTCCTTCGACGATATCGACGAAAGCGGCCCAACTCTGCCCCTGAATCTTCTTGGCATCGCGCACGAGCACGCGTACTCGTTTGCCATCATTGAGTAGGTCGCGGACCAATCGGCCACCTACATAACCTGATGCTCCTGTTACTAGGTAGAGAGGCTCTCGATTCTCATGATTCATAGCGGAGAGCCTAGACTGCACCCATGAGCACTTCTACTCGAATCAGCGCTACCAAGCCACGCGTCGTAATTTTAGGCGCAGGCTTCGGCGGGCTAACCGCTGCGCGAGCCCTTGCCGGTAAAGCAGAGGTGACTGTTGTCGATCGCCACAACTTCCAAACATTTTTACCACTTCTCTATCAGGTATCGACCGCTGGTTTAGCCGCAGATCACGTAGTCCATCCAGTTCGCGGTGCACTTCGAAATACCGATGTGAAATTTAGAATGGGAACTCCCATCACAATCGATCACAAAAATAAAAACATTAAATTAGATTCATCAGAGATTCTCGATTTTGATCATTTGATTATCGCTCTCGGTTCATCGACTGCAGATTTCGGTGTTCCTGGAGTCGCAGAACACGGACTTGGCATGAAGAACGTCCATGAAGCAATCACAATTCGCGCTGAAGTAATGCGTCGCTTTGAAGATCTATGCCGTTTTGAAGACGAAACCCGTTTATCTATTGCTGTTGTCGGTGGCGGCCCGACTGGTGTTGAGATGGCTGGTGCACTCGCCGAACTCAAGCGCGGTCCTCTACATAACGATATGGCACACGCAGCCGAACATATTGATATCTATTTGATTGAGGCAGGGCCACGTATTTTGCCGATGTTTGCCGAATCATTATCAGATCGCGCAACGAGTGATCTCATCAAACTCGGCGTGCACGTTAAAACAAACGCAGCAGTGCGCGAAGTTAAATCACGTCAAATAATTTTAAAAGAAGGCGATCCGATACCGGCAGAAGTTACTGTCTGGGCTGCCGGAGTAAAGGGCGAGCCAACTGCGGGTGCTCTGGGATTACCAATAACCGGAACACGTGTAGATGTTGGGCAGACTCTGCAGGTTGAAAACTACCCTTACATTTGGGCTATCGGAGATATCTCTGGCGCAAAGGGCGCAGATGGCCGCTTCTTGCCAATGGTTGCACCAGTTGCGCTGCAGCAAGGAAAGTTTGTTGCAAAACAGATTCTCAACCTCGTTGCAGGCAAGAGTATTACTGATTTTAAATATCGCGATAAAGGTTCTATGGCAACAATCGGTCGCAACAAGGCAATTGTTCAAGTAAAGAGCTTTAAATTAGTGGGCGCTCCTGCATGGTTTGCCTGGTTATTCCTCCACCTCTTCTATCTCTTGGGTGGTCGCAATAAGGTCGGAACTGTTGCTGACTGGACATGGAACTACCTCACCTTTGATCGAGGTAACCGCCACATCATGGACACCATGTAATGGGCAGCATGTAAATGTCTGGCCGTTACGTCGATCTGCGGGGTCACCAAACACATCTTTTCGAATGGCCACAGGAAGGCGAACCAGTTCTACTTCTTCATGGTGGCTTAAGTCAGACCGACCATTGGGATTACACCGTACTTCCTGCGGTTGAAGATAAATTTCATGTCTATGGATACGACCGTACTGGCCACGGATATACCGGTGATCAACCTGGCAGTATGCACTTCGAATTTCAGTTTCAAGAAGCGGTCGCCTTTATTGAAGATGTCATTAAAGCTCCAGCACATTTAATTGGCCATAGCGATGGCGCCATTATTTCTTTGATGGTGGCTATGCGTAGACCAGATCTTGTGAAGTCCGTTATCTCATTCGGTGGAAACTTCCATTATGAAGCAACTCTGCCAATGCCTGAATGGGATGGCACCGTTTCGGATGAAGATCGCGAAGAGTACGAACGTACGTCACCTGATGCACCAGAGACGATGAAGACGAAGATCGCCAAGATGTTTGCTATCTGGAAATCTGAGCCAGAATTTAAGGTAACTGATATCTCAAAAATCGATTGCCCTGTATTGGTAATTGTTGGTGATGATGATGTTATTTCTCACCATCATTCAATCGAGCTCTTTGAAGCGCTGCCGCAAGGCCAGTTAGCAGTTATTCCCGGAACATCTCATCTTGCCCATAAAGAGAAGCCAGCGATTTTCCAATTATTTATCCGTGAATTTCTCAATGATCTCTCTTACCCA
>WLDB01000034.1 GCA_009705035.1 Actinomycetota bacterium
AACCCCTAACCCCCGCCTTGCAAAGGCGGTGCTCTACCAATTGAGCTAGGTCCCCGTTGTTAGTGCGGGGTGGGCCTAGATGGACTTGAACCATCGACCTCTTCCTTATCAGGGAAGCGCTCTAACCGGGCTGAGCTATAGGCCCGCAGTTGAAACGTTCTTCAAATACGAGATGCGTAGAATACTTGATATTACTCAAGTAACCAAAACGCTCTTACCTATAACAGCAGAGCGAAAGGGTACTACTTTTCTTCAGAAATCTCATCTTCCCGGCTGCGAGTAACGGTGAGCAAGGTAGCGCCTTCATCAAGATTGACTAGACGTACCCCCATCGAATCGCGACCTGTCTGGCGGATCTCAGAAGCTTGTGTGCGCATCACAGTACCTGCGCTAGTGATTGCAAGGATTTCATCGCTATCAATAATTACCAGCGCTGAGACCAAGGTGCCACGTGAGCCCTCATCAATCTTTGCAGCCTTAATACCGATACCACCGCGGCCTTGTAGGCGATATTCATCAATTGGAGTCTTCTTTCCATATCCGCCATCTGTTGCGGTAAAGACAAATGAATTCTCGCTATCAACGCGTGACATCGTTAACAACTCATCACCTTCGCGGAACTTCATGCCAATAACACCTGATGTAGATCGGCCCATTGAACGCAGTGATTCATCATCGCAGATAAAGCGAATTGACATCGCCTTACGTGAAACGAGAAGAATCTCATCTCCATTAGCTGCCAATGAAGCTGAAACTACTTCATCGCCTGGCTTGAGATTAATTGCAATCAGACCACCAGTACGCGGTGAATCGTATTCAGTAAGTGGTGTCTTCTTAATTAATCCACCCTTTGTTGAGAGAATTAAGAATGGGGCAGCGTTGTAATCTTTAAATGAGAGAACTTGTGCGATGGTCTCATCTGGTTTAAATGCTAAAAGATTTGCTACATGTTGACCGCGTGCATCACGTCCAGCATCAGGAAGCTCATGCACCTTCGCACGATAGACGCGGCCTTGATTGGTAAAGAATAAAAGCCAATCGTGTGTTGAAGCAACGAAGAAGTGATCGACGACATCATCTTGCTTGAGTGATGCGCCCTTTACGCCGCGACCACCACGACGTTGTGATTTATACAAGTCTGCAGTTGTGCGCTTTGAATAGCCACCATGTGTAATCGTTACGACAACATCATGATCTGGAATCAAATCTTCTGCAGAGAAATCTCCTTCGCTCGCAACGAGCTGAGTGCGGCGCTCATCTCCATATTTAAGTACGAGCTCTGTGAGCTCTGTCTTTACTATTTCACGCTGTTTAGCTTCAGAGGCCAAAATTGCATTGAGTTCGATGATGTCGGCCATTAAGCCTTCGTACTCATCATTGATCTTCTGTCGCTCAAGGGCTGCAATACGGCGAAGCTGCATATCCAAAATTGCATTGGCTTGAATCTCATCGACATCAAGTAACTTCATAAGCCCTGTGCGCGCTTCTTCAGGCGTCTTGGATGCTCGGATAAGAGCAATTACAGCGTCGAGGGCGTCGAGGGCCTTGAGATAGCCCTGCAAGATATGGGCGCGCTTCTCTTTCTCCACCAGGCGGAACTTGGTGCGACGGACAATAACTTCAATCTGATGTTCAATGTAGTACTTGATAAATTCATCGAGACGCAAAGTACGTGGCACACCATCAACCAGGGCCAACATATTTGCCCCAAAAGTATCTTGCAGTTGTGTCTGCTTAAAGAGGTTATTGAGAACCACTTTAGGAATAGCTGATGTCTGTAAAACGATTACAAGACGTTGACCAAGGCGTTCGTTACCTTCATCGCGTACATCAGCGATGCCCTTGATTTTGCCATCTTTAACAAGCTCGGCAATCTTTAGAGCCAAGTTATCTGGGTTAACTTGGTATGGGAGTTCGGTGACAACTAAACATGTGCGCTTATTGATTTCTTCAACATTAACGACAGCACGCATCGTGATAGAGCCGCGACCGGTGCGATAGGCGTCTTCGATTCCACCGCGGCCGACAATCAGCGCCTTGGTAGGAAAATCTGGGCCTTTTACGACGGTAAGCAAGTGAGCCAATAAATCCTCTGGTGATTGATCTGGGTGTTCGAGGGTGTAGATAACTGCTTCGCCGATTTCACGCAGATTGTGTGGCGGAATATTTGTCGCCATTCCAACTGCGATACCTGCAGATCCGTTGACTAAAAGGTTTGGAAAACGCGACGGTAATACATCTGGCTCTTGTGAGCGACCATCGTAGTTTGGCGAGAAGTTGACGGTATCTTCATCGATATCGCGCATCATCTCCATGGCTAGGGGCGCAAGACGAGCCTCGGTATAACGCATGGCTGCCGCTGGATCGTTGCCGGGAGAACCGAAGTTTCCGTTGCCATCGACCAATGGATAACGAAGCGACCATGGCTGAGCTAAACGAACTACAGAGTCGTAAATCGCAGTATCACCATGTGGGTGGTAATTACCCATGACGTCACCAACGATACGAGATGATTTGTAATAACCCTTATCTGGTCGATAACCCGCATCAAACATCGCATATAGAACGCGACGGTGAACTGGCTTTAAACCATCGCGAACATCAGGTAACGCGCGACCAACAATGACAGACATTGCATAGTCGAGATAGCTACGCGCCATCTCAACTTGTAGGTCAACTGTCTCTATGCGGTCATACATTGCTCCGCTTGAGTCAGGTGCTGTTATTTTCTCGTCGCTCATTAGATATCCAAGAACCTAACATCTTTAGCATTACGTTGAATAAAGGCACGACGTTGTTCGACATTTTCGCCCATCAGCACAGAGAACAAATCATCTGCAGCCGCAGCATCTTCGAGAGTCACTTGAATCAGAACGCGGTGGTCAGGATCCATTGTGGTATCCCAAAGCTCTTTTGCTGGCATCTCGCCAAGTCCTTTGAAGCGTTGGATTCCATCATCTTTAGGAAGGCGCTTTCCTTCATCAATGCCAAGTTTGATCATCGCATCACGTTCGCGGTCGCTAAATGCATATTGCACCGCATCCTTGCCGCCCCACTTGAGTTTATAGAGCGGTGGTTGTGCTAGATATACATAACCATTCTCAAGTAAGGGGCGCATAAATCTAAATAGCAGCGTCAACAAAAGTGTGCGGATATGTTGACCGTCAACGTCAGCATCGGCCATCAGAATAATCTTGTGATAGCGCAGCTTGGCAATATCAAAATCATCATGAACACCTGTACCAAGCGCGGTAATAAGCGCCTGTACTTCATTGTTCTGCAGCACGCGATCGATGCGCGCCTTTTCAACATTAAGAATCTTTCCGCGGATTGGTAGAACAGCTTGGTTACGAGAATCGCGACCACCCTTTGTCGATCCACCAGCAGAATCACCTTCAACAATATAGAGCTCACACTTTGCAGGATCGGTCCACTGACAATCAGCGAGCTTGCCTGGCATGCCACGTCCTTCTAGTAAACCTTTGCGATTACGGGCTAAATCACGTGCTTTTCTTGCAGCTACACGAGCAGAAGCAGCATCAATAGATTTGCGAATGATGTCTTTACCCTCTTGCGGGTTCTGCTCGAACCAAGCAGTTAAATGCTCGTTGACAACTTTCTGAGTAAATGATTTTGCCTCTGTGTTGCCGAGCTTTGTCTTTGTCTGTCCTTCAAATTGTGGTTCACCTAATTTAATTGAAACAATTGCAGTTAAACCTTCGCGAACGTCGTCACCTGTGAGGCGATCTTCTTTCTTTTTAATGAAACCTTGATCTTCAGCAAACTTATTTACCACCGATGTAAGTGCGGTACGGAAACCTTCTTCATGTGTTCCACCCTCGTGAGTGTGAATAGTATTTGCAAAGGTGTAGACAGATTCAGAGAATCCGTTATTCCATTGCATAGAAACTTCGAGGGATAGGCGAGCTTTTTTATCTTCCGAGGCAATTGCAATTACTGATTTGTGGAGTTCACCGCGGGTTGAATTGAGGTGCTTTACAAAGTCGGTGATTCCACCTTGGTATTGGTAGCGAACTGTCAGCTGTTCGCCCTTCTCATCGACATGGCCGGGGCGCATATCTGTCAGGGATAAAATCAAGCCGCGATTAAGAAATGCCATCTCGCGAAAACGAGTGGAGAGAATTTCAAAAGAAAAATCTGTTGTTTCGAAGATTTCTTCAGAAGGCCAGAATTGAATCGTGGTGCCGGTCTCGGTAGTGGCCTCGCCTTTTTTAACTGGTGCAGTTGGAACGCCTAGTTGATATTCCTGTGTCCAAATAAATCCATCGCGCTTTACCTTTGCGTGAAGATCAGTAGAGAGTGCATTAACGACAGAGGATCCAACACCGTGAAGACCACCAGAGACTGAGTAGCCACCGTCTCCGAATTTTCCACCCGCGTGTAAAACCGTGAGCACAACTTCAAGTGCTGGTTTCTTTTCGATTGGGTGGATATCAACTGGAATACCTCGACCGTTATCAATAACTTGAAGTGATCCATCTGCCATCAGGGTCACTTGAATCTCTGTGCAATAACCAGCGAGCGCTTCATCGACCGCGTTATCTACGATTTCGTAGACCAAATGGTGGAGGCCGCGCTCTCCGGTCGAGCCGATATACATGCCAGGGCGCTTACGGACCGCTTCTAGCCCCTCGAGGACAGTGATCGAGGAGGCGTCATATCCGCTCTTCTTCTCGCTCAGCTTTTCGCTCATAGCTCGCTCTCGTGACCTTTCAGTCTCAAATATCCAAATACCGAACTAGCCTGAAAATGGCTCCTGTGCCCGAATGGCTAGGTTAGGCCTATTATCCTAGTGGTATATCAGATCTGTAAATACCGCCAAAAGCCTTAGATGCGGGAAATCACGCCCTTTTGAGCCCTTTCCTAGGCTCCCTGCTAGCACCGCTTACTTTCGAGCCTTTTTCCAGTCTGGGGCAAGCGTGATTTAACCCCCTTGCTTTATTCTCACATTTCTCAGCAAACCCCCAGCTTCTAGCTTCACTATTGAGCTATGAAACAGGAAGAGTCCTTTCGAATCCTCGTCGTCGATGACGAGCCCAGCATCTGCGAACTCATTTCAACAAGCCTCAAGTTCGTTGGCTTCGATGTACGTACTGCGGCCACTGGATCGCAAGCCCTTACTGTTGCAGAAGAATTTAAACCGCACGCAATGATTCTTGATGTGATGTTGCCAGATGTTGATGGCTTTGAAGTCTGTCGCCGTATTCGCAATGAAGGCCATCCGATTGGTGTTCTCTTCTTATCAGCAAAAGATGAGATGAAAGATAAAGTCCAAGGCTTAACAATTGGTGGCGATGACTACATGACAAAGCCATTTAGCCTTGAAGAACTTGTTGCCCGACTTCGTGCACTGTTACGTCGCATCGGCGTTGTCGAACAAGATCTAAATGATGAAAAGATTTCATTTGCAGATCTTGAACTCAATGAAGCAACTCATGAAGTACGACGTGCTGGCGATCTCATCGAACTCTCTCCCACCGAATTTACACTTCTTCGATATCTAATGATTAACGCTGATCGAGTAGTTTCAAAGGCTCAGATTTTAGATCATGTGTGGGATTATGATTTTGGTGGAGATGCCGGAATCGTCGAAACTTATATCTCTTACCTGCGCAAGAAGATTGATATTGTTGATCCACCACTTATCCATACAGTTCGTGGCGTTGGATACCGTTTAAGAATTCTTCCTAAAGGTTAAGTTTTTGATGAGAAATCCCCTCGCTACTTGGAGCCTGCGCCGACGACTTACCTTTGGCATTCTTCTCCTTACTGCCGCTGGCTATATCATCTCTGGCGTTATTGCCCAGCAAGCACTTAAGGGATACCTACTGCATCAAGTTGATTCACAATTAGTTGCTCTCTCCGGTGGCTCTTTGCCGCGCGTTGCTGCTTTTGGTATTGCTGATACCGATGATTGGGAAGAAAACCGTGAGATGCGACAGAAGAATGGTCCATTACGTATCGGATCACCTTTGCAACGCATTCCGACTTCGACATCAATCACCCTCCTTGACTCCAAAGGAGTCGTGCTAGCTGAGCTTGGAGGCGACCTAAACTCCTCGCCAATCGCTAATTATTTGGGTGGTCTATCAATTAGCGATGTCGCTGCGCTTAACGGTGAAGCCTTTACGGTTGAAGGAACATACGATGATTTCCGTGCGATTGCAGTTGTATTACCAAGTGGTGCAGGCTCTGTTGTGGCGGCGCAATCACTCGGTGATCTCAATCGTACTGTCGACAGACTAGGACTGCTCTTCCTGCTTATTGGGCTTCTCTTATTGACTCTCATCACCGTAGCTACTCATCTTGTCGTTCGGATAGGTATGCGTCCCTTAAAGGATGTAGAGGTAACCGCTGGTGAAATCGCAGGAGGAAATCTCTCTGTACGTATGCCTGATGCCAATCCAGATACCGAAGTAGGTCGCTTAGTAACCGCACTCAACGCCATGCTTTCCCGTATCGAAAGTTCTTTCGCTGCGCGTCTTGAATCTGAAAACCGCCTACGTCGCTTTGTTGCCGATGCCAGCCATGAACTCCGTACGCCGATTACAGCTATTCGCGGCTTCTCTGAGCTCTATCGCCAAGGCGCGATACAAGGAGATGAACCAACCAAGAATTTAGTGGCGCGCATTGAGGGCGAGTCTGTTCGCATGAGTTCACTCGTTGAGGATTTATTACTCTTAGCTCGCCTCGATCAATCTCGCGAAATGGAGATGAAGCCTCTCAACTTAGTTGAGATTGCAGAGACTGTTGTGTCATCGGCGCGAGTCTCTGCGCCTAATCACATAATCGAATTCGATCAACCCGACCATGAAATTTTCATCCTCGGTGATGCCCCTCGTGTGCATCAAGTGATTGCAAATCTCCTCGCTAATGCAAGCGTTCATACACCAAGTGGTAGCAAAATCAATCTCTCTATCTCTCAAGATGTATCCGGAGTACATGTCAGCGTCTCTGATAATGGCCCAGGGTTGTCGGAAGAATCGCAGAGCAAGATTTTCCAACGCTTCTATCGCGCAGATCCATCACGTGCACGAGTCGATGGCGAAGGTAGTGGGCTAGGTTTATCAATAGTGGACGCTGTTATGCGCGCCCATGGCGGTTCTGTTTCGGTGGAATCAGAGCTTGGTCAAGGAGCTACCTTCACCCTCTTCTTTCCGATCACTAATTAATTTTTAGAGACTTAGTTAATTACTTGTAGGGCCTAAAGATTCCATTGCGCGTAACGTCGCGATGCGCTCTTCAATTGGTGGGTGAGTACTAAAAAGCTTTGAAAGTGATTTGCTATCCAGCGGTGATTCAATCCAGATATGAGCTACTGCATTTGATTTCTGGCGAACTACGGTTGAATCTGCAGCCAGCACTTCTAGCGCTTTGCGCAGTCCTGCTGGGTTACGAGTAAATGAAACCGCAGTGGCATCTGCGAGTGATTCACGCTTACGTGAAATCGCAGACTTCAAGAGCATTGCTGCCATTGGCGCCAGAATCATAATAAAGAGCGATACAACTAAGAGAAGTGGGTTCGAGTTTCCATCACGCCGATCACGACCACCTCCGAAGAACATCATTCGCGCCATAAAGTCGCTTAAAATCGCAATTGCACCTGCCGTTGTTGCGGCTACTGCTGAAACCAAAGTGTCGCGGTTTGCCACATGGCTGAGCTCGTGTGCGATTACGCCTTGCAATTCATCGCGATCCATTACTTCGAGAATACGAGTAGTAAATGCAATGAGTGCGTGTTCCGGATTGCGCCCGGTTGCAAATGCGTTGGGAGCCGTATCTTCAACAATTGCAACCTTTGGCATAGGAAGCCCTGAAGCAATAACGATCTCTTCAATGAGATTAAAGAGTTCGGGTGCATCTTCTCGTTGAATTAACTTGGCGCCAGTCATTGTGAGTACTAATTTATCTGAGCCGTAGTATGAACCCCAGACGCCAATGAGCGAGATGCCTACTGCGATAGGAACAATTGTTGATGCAGTGCCAACACCAAAATAGGTAAGAGCAGCATAAGCAACCAGCCAGGTTAAAACCCCCATAGAGGCAAGTAAGAAATATGTCTTACCTTTATTTGCTGATTGAGCAGCTCTAAAGTCGCTGGTATTAGCCATTAATAAGGAAGCCTTAGAACTTTACGTTGGGAACTTCGCGATCTGCAGGGTTTTCAACTTCGTAGAAGTTACGTGCTTCAACCTTTGCAAAGCCAGCGAAGAAACTTGTTGGGATAGTTGCAACTGCTTGGTTGAGATTGCGCACATTATCGTTATAGAACTGGCGCGCAAAGGAAACCTTGTTTTCAGTTGTAGAGAGCTCTTCTTGCAGTGAGAGGAAGTTTGCTGATGCTTTGAGATCTGGGTATGCCTCAGCGACAGCTAATAATCCACGAAGTGCATTAGTTAAAGCGCCATCTGCTTTTGCAACTTCACCAACTGTGGTTGCACTAGTTGAGGCGGCGCGCGCTGTAATAACAGCGTCAAGTGTTCCTTGTTCGTGGGTTGCATAACCTTTAACGGTCTCAACTAAATTTGGGATTAAATCTGCGCGGCGCTTGAGTTGAACCTCAATCTGGGCCCATGCCTCATCGACGGTTATATTGAGTCTGATAAGGCGGTTGTATTGCGCAACAAAGAAGAGTGCGATGAGACCAAGTACGGCGAGAACAATGATTATTTCCATGGTGTATTCAACCCGTTTTCCCCGGTTGATATTCCCGGTTATTTAATAGTACTGCGGTGAAAGTTCATAAATGAACGGCTGGCTGTTGGCCCGCGCTGCCCTTGGTAACGGTTGAGATATTGCGCTGAACCGTATGGGTGTTCTGCTGGCGATGAAAGCTTAATCAGACAGAGCTGCCCGATTTTCATCCCTGGGTATAACTTCACTGGCAAGTTTGCAACGTTCGATAGCTCGAGCGTGATGTGTCCTGAAAAACCTGGATCAATAAATCCCGCAGTTGAGTGGGTTAATAATCCAAGTCGACCAAGTGAGGATTTACCTTCTAGGCGGCCTGCAATATCGTCGGGGAGAGTGATTACTTCGTAGGTGCTGGCGAGAACGAATTCGCCTGGGTGCAAGATAAAAGCTTCGCCATCTTCAGCGATGATTTCGCGAGTGAGCTCAGGTTGTTCGAGCGCTGGATCGATGACCTCATATTTATGATTTTCGAAGACGCGGAAGAACTTATCGAGGCGGACATCCACCGAGGAGGGTTGGATCATCGCATCAGAGAATGGCTCGACGCCTACACGTTTTTCGGCAATCTGGGCACGGATATCACGGTCACTAAGTAGCACGCGCCGAGCCTACTATCTGAGGGGCGCAAAAAGCCGACCGCCACCACTTGCGTAAGTTACTCGTCGGTAGGAAAATACCGCCATGAGCCATTACATATCAAATACCCGCGATATCGAATTCTGCCTCTTCGACCTCTTCGGTCGCGAGAAGATTCTCGGTACATCTCTCTACTCTGAGATTGATAGAGATACAGCAACAGGAATGCTCGATGAAATTAAGCGCCTTACTGAAAATGATCTCGCCGCATCTTTTGTAGATGGCGATCGCATCGGAACAATCTTCGACAAGGCAACTGGCGAGGTGAAGCTTCCAGAAAGTTTTAAGAAATCTTATAAGGCATTTATCGATCAGGGTTGGTGGAGCCTCGATGCTCCCGTAGAACTCGGTGGAACAAAAGTTCCTCCATCACTTCGGTGGGCAATTGCAGAGATGGTTCTCGGATCTAACCCTGCAATCCATATCTACGCATCTGGTTATGCATTCGCTCATGTTGCATATGTATTAGGAACACCAGAACAAAAAATTATGGCTAAGCACATGGTTGATCGCCATTGGGGCGCAACGATGCAATTGACTGAACCAGATGCTGGCTCCGACGTGGGAGCAGGACGATCAAAGGCTGTGCAACAACCAGATGGCACATGGCATATCACCGGCACAAAGCGTTTTATTACATCAGGTGATGCTGATATCTACGAGAATATTATGCACTTTACTCTTGCTCGCCGCGAAGGTGGAGGACCAGGAACAAAGGGTCTCTCACTCTTCTTGATTCCAAAGTTTATGTTTGATCATAAGACCGGTGAACTTGGAAAGCGTAACGGCGTCTATGTGACCAACGTGGAACACAAGATGGGCCTTAATGTTTCAGCTACTTGTGAGATGAACCTTGGTGAGAAAGAACCTGCAGTTGGCTACCTCTTGGGTGATGTCCATGAAGGTATTGCGCAGATGTTTAAGGTTATTGAATTCGCTCGCATGATGGTGGGAACAAAGGCGATTGCAACTCTTTCTGCTGGTTATCAGCAAGCGTTGTCATATGCCAAGACTCGCGTGCAGGGTGGAGATATGAAGGTCATGAACGATAAGGCTTCACCTCGCGTGACCATCATTCATCACCCAGATGTGCGTCGTTCATTGATGGTGCAAAAGTCTTATTCAGAAGGCATGAGAGCACTCGTTCTCTACACCGCAACTATTCAAGATGAGATCGAACTTGCGCGCGAAGCAGGTGATGAAGATAAGTTAAAGATGATGGAAGCGCTCAATGATCTATTACTCCCTGTTGTAAAGGGTTTTGGTTCAGAGCGTTCTTGGACATTGCTTGGTACAGAATCACTACAGACATTTGGTGGTTCAGGCTTTACTCAAGATTGGCCACTCGAGCAATATGTGCGCGATGCCAAGATTGATACTTTGTATGAAGGAACCACTGCAATTCAGGGTCTCGACTTCTTCTTCCGTAAGGTAGTTAAAGATGGTGGACGCGCACTTGGTCTATTGGGTAAAGAGATTCAAGCCTTTACCGAAACTGGTGGAGTGCATGAAGCTGAGAAGCAAGCGCTTGCAAAGGCTCTAGCCGACCTCAATGGAATCATTGGTGTACTTATTGGACATGCAATGGCGTCTCAGGAAAAATCTGAAGAGATTTACAAAGTTGGCTTAAGTACTTCACGGGCTTTGATGGCTGTTGGTGATGTCATCATCTCTTGGTTGTTATTGCGCCAGGCCGATATCGCAGCCGAGAAGTTGCCTACAGCAACAGGCAAAGATGTAGATTTCTATACCGGAAAAATTGCATCTGCTAAGTTTTTTGTGAGCACAGTGCTTCCTCATATCACTGCAGATCGCAAGATTGTTGAAGCAACAGATGGCTCAATTATGGATATCTCTGAGGGTGCTTTCTAGAGATTTATAACTGCATCTTAAGATAGGCTCGCCGCGTGTTGAAAAATCATCGCGGCGAGCTTTATATCTTTCTTGGCGCTCTTACCTTCTCAGTCAACGGCATCGTCTCAACCGTTGTTCTTGAAGAACTCTCCGCCTTCCGCCTTGCGCAGGTTCGTGCGATTTCAGCATTTATTCTTCTTCTTATCTTCGCACTCATCTTTAAGCGCGATCTCTTACGTTTATCAAAGGCTGATATCCCGTTGGCAATTGCCCTGGGAGTTGTGGGTTTTGCCCTAGTAAATGTGGGTTATTTCCTCGGTATCGAGCGCGGTCTACCGCTTGGCCTTGTTCTCGTTATCGAATTTACCGCCCCTATCTGGGTTGCGCTCTGGATCAAATATGTTCGCAAGGGCAACGTTGGTGAAGATATGTGGATAGCTATTGGGCTCTCACTCGTGGGCTTAATTCTTCTAACAAAAATTTGGGATGGATTTAAATTTGATGTGCTTGGGCTAGTCGCGGCCCTTGGTAGCGCATTCGCACTGGCTGGTTATTTCATTATGGGCGATAAGTTTGGAAAGAACCGCCATCCAATTGGTTCGACCATCATCGGTTTAGGTGTTGCCTCAATTTTCTGGCTTTTAGTTCTTCCGATATGGAACTTTCCGACTGAAATATTCTCTAAGAATCTAGATCTCCATGGTTATCTGGCAGGCAATCAGTATCCGGGATGGGTCTTATTGCTATGGGTTGTTGTAATGGGAACTATCGTTCCTTATCTCTTTGTTATCAGCGGTTTAAGAATTTTGAGCGCATCTAAGAGCAGTGTTCTGGGAATGATTGAACCTGTATTAGCCGGTGCCCTTGCTTGGATTTGGTTAAGTCAGAGTTGGGACTTCATCCAATTAATGGGCGCTCTCGTTGTACTTATTGGAATCTATATTGCAGACCGTAGCAAATCGGCTGCAGCTTAAATTTACTCGTTCCAACCGCCATCGCCAGGTTCAGCTGGTTGTTGATCGCCATATGGTGATGTAGGTACATAACCCGCCGGTGCGCTCTTTGGTTCATCGAATGAACGCATAGGTTGAGATTGGGCAAGATCAAAGAATCGCGCAAAGTGAAGTTGTGCAGAGACTGCAATGGTGCGCGTTGGTCCGTTACGGTGCTTTGCAACATGAAGA
>WLDB01000035.1 GCA_009705035.1 Actinomycetota bacterium
CGAAGCGAGCGCCCGCTTCTTGGGCAATCAGCCCGCCGGCTGCCCAATCCCACTCTTTAAGTCCATGTTCGTAATAGCCGTCGAGGGCGCCCATCGCCACATGGCAAAGGTCGACAGCGGCAGCCCCGTTGCGCCGAATATCTCGAATCTGTGGCAGAAGTCCGGCGATGTAATCAATCTGCTTGCCGCGATGTGCGATGTCGTATTGAAAACCTGTACCCAGTAGTGCGCGATCGAGTGAAATCGGTTCGTTGCAACGGATTGGTGTGCCGTTATAGAAAGCGCCACCACCACGAACTGCCCACCAGGTTGAGTTAATACTCGGTGCAGTCACAACACCTAGCAACTGACCGTTCTCATCTTTAGCAGCGATGCTGACATTCCAGCCCGGCAAGTTATAGAGATAGCTCACAGTTCCATCGAGTGGATCAATAACCCAAGTAATGCCTGAAGTACTGGGGCGAGATGCGCCTTCTTCGCCAATCAAACCGTCGTTTGGACGGGCAGCCAGCAATTCTTCAACGATAAATGCTTCAACTTTAATATCCATCTGGGTCACAACGTCGATGGCTGTCGATTTACTTGCGACCTCTAGCTCGGCAGGACGGTCCATCAACATGGCCCCGGCCGCCGCGCCAATGCGCTTGGCCAGATCGAGAAGTTCGTCGGTAGAAACTTGTTCTGGATTAAGGGCGCTCATAGCCACGATTCTACCTGCCTCATCAGTTATTCTCACCCCCATGAGCGAGCTACGTATCCAGGGCAAAAATGATGAGGGAACCCATCTCAAGCTCACCGATAACGACGGCACCGAATTTACATTGCGCATTAGCGATACATTGCGAGCAACAGTGAATCAACCTCGTTTGAGTGCAGTTCCATCAGCTGATGAAGATGTGACCATTTCAGTTAAAGAGATTCAGCGCCGACTTCGCGCCGGTGATGCACCAGAAGTTATTGCTCGTGAAGGAAATACCACGCTCGATAAAATTGCTCGTTTCTCTGGTCCAATCTTGCAAGAGCGTGAATACATTTTGAATATGGCACGTAACGCATCGCTTCGCAAAGATGCCCATCGCACCGAGGTGACTTTTCTTGAATCAGTAATCACAAAGCTCGTTCCACGCGGAGTCGATGCAGATGCAATCACATGGAACACCTGGCGTTTACCTGATACAACATGGCATATCGAACTTCACTATCCAAACCGCGGTGGTAACGGTGTTGCAACCTGGAACTTTGATACAGCTCGTCACTCTATTAACCCCACCGATGACAACGGCGCATGGCTGATTGATGAGGACGCACCTGCGCGAATAATCGAACCAGCATTTATCTCTTCAGAACCAGATCACGCATCACGCTATGAAGAACCTGTCGCACCCGTTGCTCCAACACGCGTAGATCTCCCCGGTGCGAATTCACTCTTCTCCCCTGTCGTCGCCGAAGAACGTGCTGAGACTCCACGACTTGTTTCAATACGCGAGACTCCAACAGCTGCGGACTCAGAAGATGGCGTTACAGCTCGCGCCAAAGTTCCTTCATGGGATGAAATCATGTTTGGACACAAAAAGAGCGAAGATCGCGAAGAAGAGTAACTACGACGTTTCAGTCAGGTCCTTCGCCACAACTTTTGCAAGAATCGGTACAGCTTTATTCCATGAAATTCCATAGACTTTTTCAAATGCTTGCTTAAAACCAATTTTGGTCGACAGCTCGTAATTGAGCTGAAGCAGTGATTCTTGCCCCTTGATTGCAACTAATACTTCAATAAATCGACTGCCTAAGTTGTAAGAAAGCCATGAGTTATATTGTGATCCACGGTTCTCGGTAATTGATTGACGTAAATATTCAGCGAGGTATTTCTCGGTATATAGCCACTTCATTTGATACAAGTTGGAACTATCTCGAGATCTAAAGTCGAGATACTTTTTAAATGAACCCTTATTTATGGCTCCATTTTGTATGTATTCAGCGCCGCCTTCTGTAACCCAACCTGGAGGCCAGTCGAGTGGTTCTAAGCCCTTACCAACAAGAGGGATATCTTGGAGTAGATGAAAGAACTCGTGCGCTTCTAGCATTCCGGCTTTGAATCTGTAATCGGCAACCGGATCGCCATTATTGAGTGCATTTGGCACTCCGAGAAGAACAAAACCTGTTCCTGAGCCAGCGGTCAGAGCCTTGCTGCCAAAGCAATCTTTGCGAACTTCCTCACAATTGCTTTCGGTCACTCTTCCATTTTCGTTCCGTAGGAAATTCTCGTATTCATTTGGGCTCACTAAAGATTGCAATTTCTTTTTAGCCCAAGCAGCGTCCTTGAAGTTGTAATAAATAAAGTAGCTCATTTGTGGTTGCGAAGAATTTGGGAATAGTTGTAAAACTGATTGCAAGGCGGCTGGTACTTTGTTGAACCAAGGCTTGGTATTCGGACCGATAAGAACTTCAACTTGGACTAAGGCGGTTATAGATTCTTTCTTTGCTCCCATTCGCTGCAACGCGGCAAATGGGATGCATTTTCTTTTTGAGATTGCCTCTTGGAACGTTGTGGGGAGTTTTTTATTAAGGCTCGAATTAGATGAAGTGCAATCAGTGAAGCCCTTAGGAGCAGCTGTGGCAGTGTAAATAGGAATAGAAAGCGAGAACGAGAGCCCAATCGCGGCGAGAAGCTTTACTTTTGCCTTGACATTCATATCGATAATCTACCTACCCTTTAATCCGCAACAAAAGTTAAGAGCGGAACTGAAGATTCAATCTCAGAATCTCCTCCGTGGTGACCAACCATCGAACCTTCTTTATCGGCCCGTTCTGGATCTAGCAATACAAGGTCACCTTGCGCAACAGCTATAACATCACCGATTCGCTCTGCGGCATCGAGTGAAACATCTACTCCAAATAATCCAGATGCAATAGCGCTTTCGCGCGAATAAACCTTGACCTTGCTACCGAGTTCGGAGTTCCAGAGCGAGACCAAATCATTTCTCATAGATTGGCTCTGACTGTCGGTGAGATAGAGATGTCGCATACGGGGCTCGCCCGCAATCGTTTCAACATTTGTTAGTAGCTTGTTATCTGCGCCCATCACGATCTTCTCACCCACATTAACCATGCCGTGGTCGGCTGTAATCCAAAGGCGAACTCCCTTAGTCATCTTGCTCAACAAAGTTGCCACCATGGCGTCAATACTCGATAGTGCGGCAATCCATTTATCAGAACCCACGCCATCAGAGTGCCCTGCAGAATCAAGATCATTGACATAGAGATAGACAAAGGACGGGCTCTTTGCCAGTGCGGTCAGTGTCTCGCTAATCAAATCACTCGTGATGTTGGCGCCGCGATAATGAGCACCGCGAAATACTGCGCGAGTAAAACCAGTATCTTCGTAGCGTTTTGCAGCCACATGTGTAACGGTGATTCCAGAGGCGACTCCACGTTGAAAGAGAGTCGGAACTGGCTGCCAAATTTCTGGGTCCACTCTCTCATCCCACTTTAAAGAGTTAAGTACACGTCCGCTGCTGCGCGGTACTCGCACTGTGTAGCCCATCATTCCGTGCGCACCTGGCATTACACCTGTCGTAAGCGTTGCCAGACTGGTTGATGTAGTTGAAGGAAAAGATGTTGTAACTATCTGCGCAGTTGAAATTGCTGCCAGGGTAGGTGCGTACTCACCATATTGCGCAAGAACATCGGCTCCAAAACCATCAATTAAAAAGAGGATCTCGCGCCCTGTGGGACTTTCGCCGTATCCAGCAAAATCCTGTGCATCTGCGAGGCCAAGACCGGCGAAGATTGAGGGCATGATTTGCGATAAGTGCACGGACAAATCTTCTCATGAGTATTGTTCTCACTATGTCCGAAACAAAGTTCCATACTTCTCCAGAAGTTGCCCAGGCTCTTAAGAGCGGTGCGCCTATCGTGGCTCTCGAATCAACGATTATTAGCCATGGGTTGCCACGTCCTTCGAATTTGACTGTGGCACGAGAGGTTGAAGAGATTGTTCGCGCCCATGGCGCAGTTCCAGCAACGATTGCAATTCTTGATGGGGTTGTTCATATCGGCCTCACCGATGAGCAATTGATCGAGATTGCTAATCGCGACGATATTGCTAAAGCATCGAGTCGTGACTTGGCCGTTATAGCGGCTACAAGAAAGTCAGCTGCCACCACAGTCGCCGCAACTGCACATTTAGCTGTACTTGCAGGCATTCATGTTTTTGCTACCGGGGGTTTAGGCGGAGTCCATCGCGGCGCCAATGAATCATTCGATGAATCTGCCGATCTCACTGCGTTATCAGCTCTTGATATCACTGTCGTCTGTGCTGGCGTTAAATCGATTCTTGATGTGGGTGCAACTCTGGAGCGTCTTGAAACTTTAGCCATCGGGCTTGTTGGCTATAAAACAAGAGCTTTCCCTGGTTTCTACCTTACTGATTCAGGTTTTACTATCGAGCACCAAGTCGAGAGCGCTGCCGAGATAGCTTCAATTATCTCGCAACGAGTTGCCCTAAAGACAAATAAGAGTGCGCTCATTATTGCTAATCCAGTTGCAGAAGAGATGAACCGTGTACGACATGATGCAATTCTCAAGAGTGGACTTGAGGGAGCTGCCATGAACGGCATCACCGGAAAATATGTCACACCATATTTACTTGAGCATTTTCATACTGCATCTAATGGCGAATCCCTCAAGGTGAATATCGAGATCATCAAATCTAATTCAGCTCTTGCTGCAGACATTGCAGTTGCTCTATCAAAGAAAGCCTAAATGAGCGTTCACGTCCTCTGCATCGGTGATGTCATGCTCGATGTCATCACAGAGATTGCGGTTGTGCCCAATAAGATCAATTACGGGAGCGATACACCTGCCAAGATTTCAACCCATGGCGGAGGAGCTGCCGGAAACGTAGCATCATGGCTTACGCGTACAGATGCTCAAGCCACGATAGTTGCGCATGTTGGCAACGATTCGGCTGGCTCGGCTCTAGTCAGTGAATTTGATGCACTAGGTGTACTTCATGAGAATTTAATGACTGAGCGGGCGCACTCAGGAGTCGTTGTTGTGCTGGTTGACCCAACCGGTGAGCGCACCATGTTTCCTGATAACGGTGCTAATTCAGGACTTCATCTCAACGATTTGCCTGACCTCAAACCATTTAACGCGGTCTATCTCTCTGGTTACTCTCCCCTAGATCCACAATCGCGTCGTGGGGTTCTAGAGATGATTACAAAAATTCGCAGCGCTGGTATTCCGATTTATTTTGACCCAGCATCAGTCGGCGGGATGATGCAGGTCAATCTTGCAGAAGTGAAATCATGGATTGAATTAATCGATGTTCTTTTACTCAATGAAGAAGAGGCTATGTACCTCACTGGCGAAAGTAATACAGAGAAAGCTCTCGAATTACTTTTACAAAAATCTCCAGTCGTTGTAGTTAAAAGGGGGGCCGCCGGTGCTATCGGATGTGCGCGCGGATCATCAGCAGTCTCAGTATCAGCCCTGCCCACTACCGTTCTTGATACAACAGGTGCAGGAGATTCATTTGCGGCAGGATTTATCGCTCACTATGCCTTGACGAAGAATATGAAAGCGAGTTTGGAGCAAGGAGCTAAGGTGGCAGCGCACTGTGTTGCAATCGTTGGCGCCCGCCCGCGTGTAGGTACCAGTATTTAGCCTCATCTCAGGGCAGAATACGCGCCATGGCAACGAAGAAAACCGAAGCGCCCAAAGAGGCAAAAGGCACAAAGGGCAAAGTTGTCGGACCAAAACCTGGAGAATATCCCGGCAAGATAGTTGATATTGATGTCTCTTCAGAGATGTCTGAATCCTTTCTTGAATATGCTTACTCAGTTATTTACTCACGTGCGCTACCTGATGCACGCGATGGTTTAAAGCCGGTACATCGCCGCATCTTGCACCAGATGGCAGATATGGGTCTTCGCCCTGATCGCGGCCATGTTAAATCTGCTCGAGTCGTCGGTGAAGTAATGGGTAAGTTGCACCCACACGGTGACTCAGCAATCTACGACGCACTTGTGCGCATGGCGCAATCTTTCTCAATGCAACTGCCGCTCATCGATGGCCACGGAAACTTTGGATCACTCGATGCTGGTCCTGCTGCAATGCGTTACACCGAAGCGCGCCTTGCATCAGCTGCGATGACGATGGTCGCTGAATCTGATGAGAACACCGTTGACTTTGGTCCTAACTATGACGGACAGCTTCAAGAGCCGCTAGTTCTGCCAGCGGCTTTCCCTAACCTGCTTGTAAACGGTTCTTCAGGTATTGCAGTGGGAATGGCGACCAATATGGCTCCCCACAACCTTGGTGAAGTAATTGCCGCAACAAAGTATTTAATTGATAATCCCAAGGCGACGCTAAATCAATTGATGAAGCATGTGCCTGGACCTGATTTCCCAACCGGCGGAGAACTTGTTGGCACTGAAGGAATTCGTGAAGCCTATGCAACAGGTAAGGGTTCCTTTAAAGTGCGCGCGACTGTTGAAATCAGCAAGGTCACTTCTCGCAAAATGGGAATCGTCATTAAAGAGCTGCCATTTAATATTGGCCCAGAAAAAGTCGTTGAACGTATTGCAGATCTTGCTAAGGCTAAGAAGATTCAAGGCATTTCAGACATCATTGACCTTACTGATGGTCAGACCGGCACCAATGTTGTTATCGAACTTAAAAATGGTTTCGAGCCAGAGACTGTCTTAGAGCAGCTATATAAGCTGACTCCGATGGAAGATGGCTTTGCAATCAATGCTGTGGCGCTTGTTAAGGGTCGCCCGCAGACCCTTGGCCTCAAAGAGCTTTTGCAGGTCTTTATCGAACACCGCATCGAAGTTGTTCGTCGCCGCTCGCTATATCGCAAGGCAAAGGCCGAAGATCGCTTGACTCTCGTTGATGGTCTCTTGAAGGCGATTATCGATATCGATAAGGTCATCAAGATTATTCGCGCCAGCGATGATGCACCTGCTGCAAAAGAAGCTCTCATTAAGGGCTTTAAACTCAATGATGAGCAAGCAACTTACATTCTTGATATGCCGCTTCGTCGTTTAACAAAGATGAGCAAATTAGAGCTTGAAACAGAATCAAAGGAGCTTAAGGCGACCATCGCTGCCCTCACCGCCCTCTTAAAGTCAGATGAGGCGATGCGCAAGCAGGTTTCAGATGAGCTCACTGCAGTGTCGAAGGCATACGCGGTACCGCGTCGCACTCGTCTTGCAACCGCGTAAACTGCACCAGTGATTTCAACCTCTGCTCTCGAACTTCGTGCCGGTGCGCGCCTGCTTGTTAGCGGCGTCAACGTACGTGTAAATAGCGGTGATCGAGTCGGTTTCGTGGGTCGAAACGGTGCTGGTAAATCAACTCTTGCAAAAGTATTAGCTGGTGAAAATTTGCCTGCTGGTGGCGGAGTTCAGCGCACAGGAAAAATTGGTTATCTGCCACAAGATCCACGGACTGGCGAAGATCAAGGCACAGCACTCGATCGCATTTTATCTGCACGCGGCCTTGATGAGATTGCAAAGCGCATGACTGCAGTCGAACTCGAACTTTCAACTACAGAGGGCGCTGAACTCGAAAAAGCACTTGAGCGATATAGCCGCGTCGATGCTGAATTTGCCGCGGCTGGTGGATATGCCGCAACATCAGAGGCCGAAGCGATTGCATCTTCACTGGGTGTCTCAGAAGATGTATTTCATAATGAGATTGCCACGCTATCTGGTGGTCAACGCCGGCGTATTGAACTCGCTCGCATCTTGTTCTCGGGTGCCGAAACTTTATTGCTCGATGAGCCGACTAACCACCTTGATGCTGATTCGATTATCTGGTTGCGTCAGTATTTAACGAACTACGCAGGCGGGCTAGTAATCATCTCCCACGATGTTGCATTGATTGAAACAGTAGTAAATAAAGTCTTTTACATAGACGCCAACCGCAACGTTATCGATGTATACAACATGGGATGGAAGCAATATCTGTTACAACGCGAAGCAGATGAGCATCGCCGCAAGAAAGAACGTGCTAATGCCGAAAAGCGTGCGGAGATTTTGCAGAAGCAGGGCGAGAAGATGCGCGCCAAAGCCTCTAAAGCAACTGCCGCCCAAGGAATGTTGCGTCGCGCAGAGAAGCTTCGCTCATCACTTGAAGATGTTCGCGTTGCTGACAAGGTAGCGAAACTTCGCTTTCCAACTCCTGCACCATGTGGCAAGACTCCCCTATCAGGTGAAGAGCTATCAAAGAATTATGGTTCACTTGAAATCTTTACAGATGTTTCTTGCGTGATCGACAAGGGATCGCGCGTTGTAATCCTTGGTCTTAACGGCGCCGGCAAGACAACACTTCTACGAATCTTGGCTGGCGAGCTCGAATCAGATACTGGTCATGTTGATTCTGGCCATGGGCTAAAAATTGGTTATTACGCACAGGAACACGAGTCACTAGATTTCGAGCGTTCAGTCCTTGAAAACATGATGTCGGCAACTGCAGAAATTCGTGAACCAGAGGCGCGCAATGTGTTGGGCTCATTCCTCTTTGTCGGCGATGATGTTCATAAGCCTGTAAAGGTTCTATCTGGTGGTGAGAGAACTCGCCTTGCTTTGGCAACTATCGTCGTATCAGGTGCCAATGTTTTGCTTCTCGATGAGCCTACAAATAACTTGGATCCAGCATCTCGTGCAGAAATCTTAGGGGCGCTCACCGAATATCAAGGCGCGGTAATCATGGTTTCTCACGATGAGGGCGCTGTGCAGGCTCTTAAGCCTGATCGAGTAATTCTGCTGCCTGATGGCGATGAAGATATCTGGAAAGACGAGTACTTTGACTTAGTCTCGATTGATTAAGAAACTCGATATTCAGTATTCTGTCTCCGTGAAAAAGTCTCTCACCATAATTTGCGTGATTTTGAGTACTCCTTTTTTACCATTTATAACACCTGCTAATGCAGCCACCTTGACCTTTGGAAGCAGCACTGGCGTAGCTCAATATGCCAATTCAAACTTTGGGCAAACTTTCACCATGCCTGCAACTGGTGGTGATCTTGTTTCGATATCAAACGTCTTTGTCGCTTTTCGCGGCTCCACGGGATTAGGTGTTGTCCAAACAAAACTCTATACATCTACAGCAAAAACAACCCTAGTCGCTACTGCCTCAAACACTTGTTCAGATAATGTGTCTGATTTTGATAATTTTCAAGGAGTTAACTGTACTTTTAACTTCTCAGGCGTGACCCTTAGTGGTTCGACTGTCTACTATTTCGAAGTTGCTCGGATCAGTGGCGAGGCTTCGTTCTTTATGTGGCAATACAACACAAATGGGTACGCGGGTGGCGACATGTATCAGAACGGAACTCTCTACGCTGGCTGGGACAACCGATTTACAGTCACGTATAACACTGTCTCTACCCCGACCAGTTCCTTCTCGATTAATGATTCAATTTTCATGTATCGGAAAGCATCGAATATCTCTTTTCAGTCAAATGTAGCTGGAAAGGCTCGATTTAGGGCGAATGGGAAGAATATCGGTGGTTGCGTTTCACTTATGTTGAATTCAGGGAATAGTTTTTCGGTCACATGCCCATTTCGCCCTACATCCAGGAAGACAACCACGATTTCGATTTACTTCGTGCCCACGGATACTGGATACACAGCACAAAACTTTACTTCGGGGCAAATAAGGGTCACAAACCGAACCAGTTCGCGCGGCTAAGCGTCGATTGAGTCGCGATCGATCTCAGCGTTAGCGATGAATTCTTTACGTGGCGCAACATCTGAACCCATAAGAAGTTCAAACATCGCCTCTGCCGCCACAGCATCTTTTACTGTGATACGACGAAGTGTGCGAACATCAGGATCCATAGTGGTTTCGCGGAGCTGATCAGCATCCATCTCGCCCAGGCCTTTATAGCGCTGAATCGGCTCTTTCCAGCGCTTGCCTTGCTTCGCAAGATCAGCAGTGACCTTCTTCATCTCATCATCTGAATATGTGTAGAGGTACTGACCCTTCTTGCCTCCTCCACCCATAACTTCAATGCGGTGAAGCGGTGGGATTGCCGCAAATACGCGACCAGCATCAATAAGGGGGCGCATATAGCGATACATCAATGTAAGCAGAAGGCAACGAATATGTGCACCATCAACATCAGCATCTGACATCAAAATAACGCGGCCATAACGAGCATCATCGAGTTCGAATGACTTGCCTGAACCTGCGCCGATTACCTGAATGATAGAACCGCACTCTTTATCATCGAGCATCTGCGAGAGCGATGCCTTTTGAACGTTAAGGATCTTGCCACGAATGGGCAGAATTGCCTGAAATTCAGAGTTACGCGCAGCCTTTGTTGTTCCGAGTGCTGAGTCACCTTCAACGATAAAGAGCTCGGTGCGAGTGACATCCTCTGATCGACAATCTGAAAGCTTGGTCGGCAAGCTGGAAGATTCGAGCGCGTTCTTGCGGCGCTGAATATCTTTATGTGTACGTGCGCTGATACGAGTTCGTGAAGCAGCTGCTACCTTCTCCATAATCAACTTGCCGTTGGCCTTATCGATTCGGCGAGTTGTTGCAAAGAATTCTTTTAACTTATCAGCAACAACTTGGCTAACAATTTTCGTAGCCGCAGCGGTACCAAGAACTTCTTTAGTCTGGCCCTCGAACTGTGGCTCTGACATACGAACTGTGACTACAGCTGTAATGCCTTCCATGACATCCTCTTTAAGGACATCAGCTTCGTTCTTCTTGAGGATTCCCGCGCTACGCATCGCTTCATTAAATGATTTGGTGATGGCGCGATCAAAGCCCTGTAAGTGGGTTCCACCCTTAGGGGTAGCAATAATGTTTACAAAAGAGCGAATGGTGGATTCGAAGCCATCGCCCCATTTCATCGCAATATCAACTTCCATATCGCGCTCAACCTCGGTTGAGACCATGTGGCCCTTGTCATCTAGAACCGGCACAGTCTCTTGATAATGACCTGAGCCGTAGATACGAATGACATCGCCGATTGGCTGATCTGGTTGTAAGAAATCACAGTATTCAGATATTCCGCCCTTATGGAAGAATGTCTGAGTCGTCTTCTCTTTTGTACGGTTATCGTTAACAGTTAGAGATAGACCAGGAACTAAAAATGATGTTTGGCGTGCACGCGCATAGATATCTTCAATATCAAGGGATGCTTCCTTGAGGAAGATCTGTTTATCTGACCACCACTTAACTCGTGTGCCAGTAATCTTGGAAGAAATCTTGCCGATTACGCGCAGCCCTGAGTGCTCAGTAAAGGCGGCTTTAGGACCATCACCGTCGAAGATACCTGGAGTTCCGCGCTTAAATGACATCCAATAAATCTTGCCATTACGGTCGACTTCAACATCAAGACGCTCAGCAAGTGCGTTTACAACAGAGGCACCGACACCATGCAAACCACCTGATGCTGCATACGATCCGCCACCAAATTTTCCGCCGGCGTGCAATTTTGTCAGAACAACTTCAACACCAGTAAGGCCAGTCTTCGGCTCTTTATCAACTGGGATTCCGCGACCATCATCATGGACTTCTACTGAACCATCAGCCTCAAGATTGATTTCAATCTTCTTGCAATGGCCCGCCAGGGATTCGTCAACTGAGTTATCAATGATTTCCCAGAGGCAATGCATCAACCCACGTGAATCGGTTGAGCCGATATACATTCCAGGGCGTTTACGAACGGCATCAAGGCCTTCAAGGACTGCGAGATCCTTTGCGGTATAGCTATCTTTGGAATCTACCGCTGGATCAAAATTAAGTTCGTTGTCAGCCACGGTGGCAAAGATTAACTACCTCTACCCAATCCGGCGGGTAAGCGCGCCGCAGGGGGCTCCAGATACTCAATAAGAGCCCATATTGTGAAAGATTTAAGGAATTTAAGCGCGCGGGGAATAAAAGATGGTGGCATGATGTTCCATGTGTAGAGCGAAAGCTCACGACACACTCACAAAAGGTGAGTTTCA
>WLDB01000036.1 GCA_009705035.1 Actinomycetota bacterium
TGCCTCTAGCGCATCATCAACACGTATTCCGGCTTCATCGTAAGACTCTCCACCAGGAGGGGCATAGGAAGATGAGTTAATCCATGCTTGATATTCGTCAGGTGATTCGCTGCGAACTTCTTCAATTGATCTGCCATCCCATTCACCGAATGAGAGTTCATACCAAGACTCATCGAGATTAACCGCAATGCCAGTGGCACGAGAGATTGCCTCTGCTGTCTGCTTGGTGCGCTTAAGTGGTGAGGCGATAATGACATCTACATCAAGCTTGGCAACTTCTTTTGCTACAAGTTCTGCTTGAGCTAAACCATCGGCGGTGAGCTCGGGGTCGAGTGCACCGGTGCCCGAGAACTTTCGCGATGGAGTCAAAATAGTTTCGCCATGACGAACGAAATAAATCATTGTCGGCACTTCATCGGAACGCAGACGATCTGTAAGAAAATTCTGTTGCATTACCGGGGCAGGTTTATGCAGTGCTCCCCCATCAAGTGCCTTATTTGCCAGGCGATCTGCATGTGAATTCTCATCTCGCGGAATCCACTTGTAATTAACTAGCGCTGGATTATGAGCGCCCCGACATTGCTTAGCTAAATCTCTCATATCGGCATGCTTTATCTGCCAACGTCCAGACATTTGTTCTACAACCAATTTAGAATCCATAGCAACTTCGATAGTTGCTTCGGCATCGAGGGTATGGATATGGATAAGGCCAGCTAGCAAGCCACTGTATTCAGCAACGTTATTAGTTGCTATACCAATAACATCAAAGAGCTCAGCAATAATCTTGCCATTCTCGGTAACAACTGCGCCATATCCTGCTGGTCCCGGGTTTCCGCGAGAACCACCATCAGCAGTTAATCTAAATGCACGCGCCATATTTGATTACTCACGCACCAGGATGCAACGACATTGTTCGCAGCGCACAACCTCATCAGCTGGCAGTGTTGCGATTCTTGAAATTTCAGTTGTATTTATAGTTAAGTGGCAACCCTTGCACTCATTGCCAACTAACGGCGCCGCACCGTTGCCATTGTTATCTTCAGCAAGCTTGGCATAGAGCTTTTTAAGGTCATCTGCGATGGGTGCGATACACGCTGATCGCTTCTCGTTGACCGCGCTGCGTTCGTTGATAATCAGTGTTAGTGCGTTCTCTAACTTGATTTCACAATCAGCTATCTCTGCATTGAGCGTCTCTTCTTGTGCACTGAGCTCAGAAATTCGATTTGTAAGCTCTTCTACCGTCACCATAATTGTGAGCTCGGCCTCTTCAAGTTCGGCCCGGCGAGCATTTAAAGTACCTAACTCGTGTTGAGTCTGCTCGAGCTCCTTGGGAGTTCCGGTACCGGATGAAAGTCTGGCTTCATCTTTATTGATGCGCGTAACTATCTGCTCAACATCACCTTCAGCACGCGAGAGTTCTCGCTTAACATCGGTGCGCTCAGTCTCTGCCGCAACGCGAAGATCGCGAACATTGTTTCGCTTGATGGTGACAGAACTAAGAGCTTGAGTCTCGGGCAGGGTTGCTTCTCGCTGAGCTAGCGATGCGAGTTGGTTATCAAGTTTTTGAACCTCGAGTATCGCAATCTGATCACTCGGGGATGCCTTCATTAAATTATCTCGTTTCCGTATTTGAGGAAGATTCCTACGACAATAAAGGCGTAGGACATCGTGTAAAAAACGCGGCCCCAGCCCTTTTCTAAGAAAGACACTACTTTTTCCTGGCGCTCTGGCGATAGGTTCCAACTATTTTCGAGCAAGACAACTCGTGTAATTGTCGAGAATACAGTGATTGTCGAAACTGTAACCAAGAGGCACCAAGGGCAAAGTGCGTTGATAACAAAGAATGATTGGGATAATAACCAGAGCGCAAAAAGTAATCCGAGTCCATAGACAACATGGGCTACGCGCATAAACCAGCGAGGGAAAGCAACCAAACCAAGTCCTGCAATCGCCACAGTGATGACAACTGGCTCAGTCATTAAACCAATAAATGCATTAGGAAAACCAAGGAGTTCGGATTGCCACGACTTGGCAACCTTGCCGCAAGAAAGTACCGCATTGATATCACATGATAATTTGCCTGATGGTGCAGCTGCTAACTTAATTGCATCAATTGAAAGAACTAACGATGCAATCAGGCTAAGGATCGATGAGACCAGCATCGCAATATAGGTCTTGCGATATGCCCTAAGGCGCTCAATAGTTCCGGTTTCACTCATGAGGGGAGTTTACCGTCTTTCGAAGTATGTGAAGTTATGCATCAAAGTAAAGCCTAGGGCTCGATATAGGCGCTGGGCACTCTCATTGCTATGCATCACTCCAAGTGAGATAAAGCTGGCCCCAAAATGTGATCCGCCACTGAGTGCGCCCTCCATAATCTTGCGACCTATTCCCTGCCTGCGTCGATCTGAATGTGTGCCCACAGATGAGATCACAACATTTCCAGATTGCCAACGACAGAGAGCCCCGACTCCCACCAGTTCACCGCCTTCAATGACTTCTATCCAATGCAAGATCTCATCATCGCCAGGAAAGACCGATGAATTAGGCGCATGAAGTTCAAGAAATTCTCCAATTGTTGCATCAGAAAATTTCCGCTGATTTAGTTCACCGCCATTGACAGTTGGCGCCCAATAGCAATCCCAAGCATCAACGAGTTCGGCTCGCTCGGGCAGACCGTTCACTCCCCTTCCTTCTAACGCGATAGTTTCAACAGAGAAGCGATTCCAATCAGGAGATATATAAGGTTCTGTGCCGATTGCTATTCCGAATAGGCCACCATCTTCACGAGTAAAAGAGATATTTCCTACACCATCGCTCTGGCCTGAAATGAATTTCTCTCGCGGCACCCAAACGCGAAAAAATGGTGAGCCTGGAAATAGCCTCTCGTACTCATGCTCGACCTCTTCGTAAGTGCTGAGCTCTCTCATTACTTCGCCCTAAAATAAATCTGCTTCTTTACGATAGCAACCACGACACCTTCGGCAGTTTTGAGTTCAACTTCAAACCACTTCAGATATTTTCCATTATCTGCAACGCTTTTTCGGATATCGGCTAAATCTTCATCTCTAATCTGAAACTCACCATAGACAGTTGCTTTGCCAGGTGAAACAAATTCAATCTCTCCCCGTTTATCCCAGACGATGTATTTATCACCGAGATTTTTCATTGTCATAATCATGAAGAATGGGTCCGTCATTGAAAAAAGTGATCCACCGAAGAGGGTTCCAACGTAGTTAGTAGTAAGCGTCTTCTTGACTAACTTAACCCGAGCCCGACGATAATCTGGCGAAATTTCAAGGATACGTATTCCTGCAAATAAAAATGGCGGCCAGGTGTTCATCATCAGCCTCATACCCCGTGAGGATGAGAGTAATGATTTAAGTGGATGGATTGCCTGGCTCATGAATTGATTTTAGCTTGAGAAACAACTTAAAGAATCTTCTGTGGGCGGTGAGGGTTTCGAACCCCCGACATCCTCGGTGTAAACGAGGCGCTCTACCACTGAGCTAACCACCCGTATTGCTCTCGCAATGCGTGAGAGCAAATACTACTTTATCCCTGCCAGAGATTACTAATCGGCCAGAATCATGCGAGTAATTGAAGCAAGGTTATTGCTTCAGAGGTATTGCTAAAGGGCGGCGAGAGCGATCTTGTAATCCTCAAGATTGCGAGCATCACCGAGACCGTTAACAATCTGCCAACGCACAATGCCCTCTTTATCGATTACATATGTTCCGCGAAGTGAGCATCCGCGTACATCATCAAAGATTCCGTAACTCTTTGCGACTGCGCCATGTGGCCAGAAATCTGCAAGTACTGGAAATTCATAGCCTTCTTTTTCAGCGAAGATTCGTTGTGTGAACATTGAATCACATGAGACTGCCAAAACCTGGACACTGTCATTTTGGAATGCGGCTAAATCATCGCGCATTGCACAGAGCTCGCCGGTGCATGTTCCGGTAAATGAAAATGGATAGAAGAGAAGGACAACGTTCTTCTTACCCTTAAATGAGGCAAGTGAAACTTTGTTGCCGTGCTGATCTGATAATTCGAAATCTGGCGCTGCGCTTCCAAGTGTGATTGTCATAAGCGCAATCTATCTTTTTACGCTCTTTCGCGCCACACAGCGAGTGGCGCTCCAATCGGCCGCAATTGAGATAGTTGATGTTTGAGAGAGGCCAACATTTGGAATTGCATCTTTAATATCACTGGGATCAACGTGACCATCGCGGCCAATCTTGGGGGTGAGTAACCAGAGTGGGCCTGTCTCTGAAAGATATGTAAGAGCATCAACGAGATCATCTACAAGATCGCCATCACCATCGCGCCACCAGAGCAGAACTGCATCAACAACTTCAGTGGTCTCTTCTTCAATGAGGGCGGTCTTTGTGATTTCTGTAATTGCATCCCTTAAGGATTGGTCGCAATCATTGTCACGGCCGATTTCTAGGACCAGGTCGCCTTCCTGAAAGCCCATGCGTAACTCCACGGGATAAGTGCAATCGATAAATCAGAGATTTACAAGAGTTTTTATCCAAATACTGAGAGGTAATGGGGCTCACGCCCAGGTTTTTTGCACCTAGCCCCGCTAGGCGGAAGAATACGGCTATGAGCGATTTTGAGGGCAAGGCCGATTATCTTCTCAACCAGCTAGTCGACACCGATCCAGGCGAGACCCTCGAATGGCAACAATCTCTCGATGCGGCGCTAGCAGCTGCTGGCCCGGTTCGTGCCCGCTTCTTGATGCTCGCACTTTTAAAGCGCGCACACGAACGCAATGTTCCAATTTCAAATCTTCGTACAACTGATTACATCAACACAATTACTCCAGAACAAGAGCCAGAGTTTCCCGGCGACGAAGATGTAGAACGCAGTATTCGTCGCTATATCCGTTGGAACGCAGCGATGATGGTTCATCGCGCGCAACGTCCTGGTGTTGGAGTTGGTGGACATATCTCTACTTATGCATCATCTGCAGCGCTCTACGAAGTTGGATTTAACCACTTCTTCCGGGGACAAAATCATCCCGGTGGTGGAGATCAGATTTTCTTCCAAGGGCATGCAAGTCCCGGAATGTACTCACGTGCTTTCTTAGAGGGTCGCTTTACTGAAAATCAACTTGATGGCTTTAGACAAGAACTTTCACATCAGGGTGGCGGGCTCTCTTCATATCCACACCCACGTTTGATGCCAGATTTCTGGCAGTTCCCAACAGTGTCAATGGGTATCGGTCCGCTCAATGCAATTTATCAAGCACGTTACAACCGCTATCTTCATAACCGCGGAATCAAAGATACTTCTGATCAACATGTCTGGGCATTTCTCGGCGATGGTGAAATGGATGAAGTCGATACTCTCGGCGCAATTGGTCTGGCATCTCGTGAGAAGTTAGATAACCTCACATTCGTTGTTAACTGTAATTTACAGCGCCTTGATGGACCTGTACGCGGCAATGGAAAAATCATTCAAGAGCTCGAATCAATCTTCGGTGGCGCAGGTTGGAATGTCATCAAGGTTGTTTGGGGTCGTGGCTGGGATCCATTGCTTGCCCAAGATCGCGAAGGCGCGCTCGTTAACATCATGAATACAACTCTCGATGGTGATTATCAAACATTTAAGGCCGAAAGTGGTGCTTATGTTCGTGAGCACTTCTTCAATAAAGACCCACGTACTGCCGCAATGGTCGCTAATTGGTCAGATGACGATATTTGGAACCTCAAGCGCGGCGGACATGATTACCGCAAGCTATACGCTGCCTATAAGTTAGCGACAGAGCAGAACGGTAAGCCAACAGTAATTCTTGCTAAGACTGTTAAGGGTTGGACACTGGGTTCTCACTTCGAAGCTCGTAACTCAACGCACCAGATGAAGAAGATGACTCTTGAAGACATCATCGAATTCAGAGATCGTCTCAATATTCCACTTGCTGATTCACAGCTAGATAAGTACATGCCGGCTTACTGCAAGCCAGCACCTGATTCTGTTGAGGCTAAGTACCTAGAAGAACGTCGCGCTGCTCTCGGTGGTTCGATTCCGCGCCGCCGTACAGTTTCAAAGCCACTTCCAATGCCACCTGATAGCACCTATGAATCAGTACAACGTGGTTCAGGTCAGCAAGAGATTGCTACAACTATGGCCTTTGTGCGCATGCTCAAAGATCTTGTTAAAGATGAAGGTATCGGCAAGCGCATTGTTCCGATTATTCCTGATGAAGCACGTACCTTCGGTCTTGATTCACTCTTCCCATCACTGAAGATTTACTCTCCACACGGCCAGCAGTACACCGCCGTAGACCGCGAACTGATTTTGTCTTATAAGGAATCAACTTCAGGACAGATTCTTCATGAGGGAATTAACGAAGCAGGATCTGTCGCATCATTTACGGCAGTTGGTTCTTCATATTCAACTCACGATGAACCGATGATTCCGATCTACATCTTCTACTCGATGTTTGGATTCCAACGTACCGGTGATGCATTCTGGGCAGCTGCAGACCAATTGGTTCGTGGCTTCGTTCTCGGTGCAACCGCAGGTCGTACAACCCTTAATGGTGAAGGACTTCAACACGAAGATGGTCATTCACATTTATTGGCTGCAACTAATCCTGCAGTTGTTGCATACGATCCTGCATTTGGTTACGAGCTTGGACATATCTTTAAAGATGGTCTTAAGCGCATGTATGGCCCAAATAGCGAGAATATCTACTACTACCTCACTGTTTACAACGAGCCTTATGTTCAGCCAGCCGAGCCAGAGAATCTCGATGTTGATGGACTCTTGCGTGGCATCTATCTGCTCTCACCTGGAGAGAAACAACGTAAGAAGAAGGCACAGATACTCGCCTCTGGCGTTGGAGTTAACTGGGCTCTTAAGGCACAGAAATTATTGCAAGATGACTGGGGCGTCTCGGCATCAGTCTGGTCAGTCACATCATGGAATGAACTACGCCGTGATGGGCTTGCCATCGATAGCCATAATTTACTCCACCCAAATCAGAAGAAGAGCGCATATATAACTTCAAAGCTTGCCGGCAGCGAAGGTCCAGTTATCGCCGTCTCTGACTTTATGCGCGCTGTGCAAGATCAAATCGCTCCATGGGTTCCTAATCGATTCAAGTCACTTGGAACAGATGGATTTGGACTCTCTGATACTCGCGGTGCGCTTCGTCGTCACTTTAAAGTTGATGCAGAATCAATTGTTGTCGCTACCTTGGCTGAGCTTGCTCAATCTGGAGATATTAAAGAATCTCTAGTCAGCGAAGCGATTTCGAAGTATCGTATCGATGATGTCACAGCGGCAGATGCAGGAAATACCGAAGGATCAGGCTGATTAATCGAATTCCAGTAACAGATATCTCCCCCACAGTTTTCTTTGGGGGAGATTTTGTACCGGTCAAAGCTATAGCCCATGAAGTAATTCCAGTATCGGCAAATATTTTTCGCGAGGGCCATGACGCCCTTGGGGCAGATGTAATCCTTTTTGCCGCAGATGGTCGCGAGATTCTGCGTCAGCAGATGCATCTACTCTGGCAAGGCGGAGACCGATATCAGGCAGAGATTAGCTTGCCCAGTGAAGGTGATTTCACTTTCGCAATAGAAAGCTACGACCATCCGCTTGCGACCTGGTTGCATGATGCAGAGATAAAAATAAAGGCTGGAATCGAAGCAGATTTGATGTGTGCCAGTGGCGTAGCTTTTTTTAAAGAACTTATTGCAGAAGAACCATCTGCTAAATCTGCTTTAAAGAAAGCGCTGGTCGCCTTAGAAGATAAGAAACTGAGCGCTCTCGAAAGATTTAGCGTTGCTTCAGATGTTGCCGTAAGAGAATTCCTAGAGAGCCACCCAATTCGCCGCCTGGCATCATTAAGTGAAAAGTATCCAATGAGAGCCGATCATCCTCGCGCTCTCGTTGGCTCTTGGTATGAGTTCTTTCCGCGTAGCGAAGGTGCAGTTCTCAATCGAGATGGCTCGAAAATCAGTGGAACATTTAAAACTGCTGCCAAGCGAATTCCTGCAGTCGCTGCGATGGGTTTCGATGTCCTCTACCTTCCGCCGATTCATCCAATTGGTCAATCTCATCGTAAAGGCCGCAACAATTCACTAACGCCAACTGAGTCCGATCCAGGTGTTCCATGGGCAATCGGCGGCAAGGCCGGTGGACATATGTCGATTAACCCAGAGCTTGGCACTATGCAAGATTTTGAAAATTTTATCGCGGTTGCAAAGAAGAATGATATTTCAGTAGCGCTCGACTTTGCATTGCAAGCATCACCTGATCATCCCTGGGTGTCAGAGCACCCTGAATTCTTTAGCCATCGCATCGACGGCACTATTGCATATGCAGAGAATCCGCCGAAGAAATATCAAGATATCTATCCGATTAACTTTGATAACGACTACCAAGGGATTCTTAACGAATCACTGACGATCTTGCGATTCTGGATTTCTAAAGGTGTGCACATCTTCCGCGTTGATAATCCACACACTAAGCCGCTTCATTTCTGGGCAGATCTCACAAATACCATTCGACTTGAATCACCAGATGTCATTTTCTTGGCAGAGGCATTTACAAAGCCAGCGATGATGCATGCGCTCGGTATGGCTGGTTTCCACCAGTCATACACATACTTCACTTGGCGTACCTCAAAAGAGGAGCTCACAAATTACGGTAGAGAAGTTGCCGAAGAAACGAGCGCCTTCTTCCGCCCCAACTTCTGGGTTAATACTCCGGATATCTTGCCCGCTCATCTCCAATCAGGAAATCCGGCAATCTTTGCAATACGTGCAGCCCTGGCTGCGACTCTCACACCGTCGTGGGGAATGTATGCCGGATACGAACTCTATGAACATCGTGCACTTCGTGAAGGTGGCGAGGAATATCTTGATTCAGAGAAGTACGAAATCAAAGTACGCGATTGGGAAGAAGCTTCTAAGAAACAAGTAACCCTAGCTCCATTTATTACAACACTCAATAAGATTCGTCGGGAAAACATTTCTCTGCAGCGCCTGCGTAACCTTCGCTTTCATCATTGCGAAAACACTCAAGTTATTGCCTATTCAAAGCGAGAAGGTTCAAATCTTCTACTGATTGTTATCAATCTTGACCCAAATTTTGCACAAGAGACGACTATATATTGGGATCTTGCAGCGCTCGGAATAACTGCAGAAAGCTTTAGCGTCACGGATTTGATTGATGGAAAGAGTTATCAATGGGGTCGTGAAACATATATTCGACTAGATCCAACGAGGTTATCTGGCAAAGTTGTTCACATCGCGAGAGTAAAGCTTTAGACTTTCACTATGTCTTTCCTCTCACGTCTGTTACCGCGAAAGACTTCTCATAATTCTCAAACATCAATTGTTGGTAGCTCAACCTTTATCAATCCACATTCAACTTTGGGTGAACTAGATTTCCATCTCATCAATGAGGGCCGCCATGAAAAGTTATGGGAGGCACTTGGTTCGCATCTTCTGCGAGATAAAGATGGCGCATTATTGGGAACCGCATTCTCAGTTTGGGCTCCAAATGCGCAAGCAGTCAGTCTCATAAGTGACGATAATTTCTGGGATAAAAAGACTCATCCGATGGTGCGTCAAGGTGTATCTGGTATCTGGGAAATTTTTATCGCAGATTGCGACGCTGGCACTCGCTATAAATTTGCCATCTGTGGTCTTGATGGCCGATGGGTTGATCACGCAGATCCCCTTGCTCGCCAAACTGAATGTCCGCCTCTTACCGCCTCAATTGTAAATGAGAGTAATTACAGCTGGAGCGATAACGATTGGATGAAAGCGCGCGCTAATTTTCAACCTTGGCGCTCACCAATCTCAGTCTACGAAGTACATCTCGGATCTTGGAAGCTCGGCCTGTCATATCTTCAATTAGCTACAGAACTTGTTGACTATGTAACTCTCAATGGCTTTACTCATGTCGAGTTCCTGCCTGTTACCGAACATCCCTACGGTCCATCGTGGGGATATCAAGTAACTTCTTTCTTTGCTCCAACTGCTCGCTTTGGTTCACCTGATGAACTGAGATTTCTCATCGATAGCCTTCATCAAGCTGGAATTGGTGTAATTCTTGATTGGGTCCCAGCGCACTTTCCTAAAGATGAATGGGCGCTAGCGCGCTTTGATGGCTCAGCTTTGTATGAACACGAAGATCCACGATTGGGTGAACACCCTGATTGGGGAACACTCATCTTTAACTTCGGTCGTAATGAGGTTCGCAATTTTCTAGTAGCTAGCGCTCTCTATTGGTTAGAGGAGTTCCATATCGACGGATTGCGCGTAGATGCCGTTGCATCGATGCTTTATTTGGATTATTCACGAGAAGAAGGAGAATGGTTGCCAAATAAATTTGGCGGCCGTGAAAATCTAGAAGCTGTAAAACTCTTACAAGAAGCGACTTCAACTGCTTATAGAGAGCATCCCGGCATCATGATGATTGCCGAAGAATCAACGGCATGGCCTGGCGTAACAAGAGATACCTCAAGTGATGGCCTTGGATTCGGCTTCAAATGGAATATGGGGTGGATGCATGACACTCTCGAATACTTAAGCCACGAGCCCGTCCACCGCGTTTATCACCATAACGAAATCACTTTCTCAATTCTCTATGCCTGGTCTGAAAACTTTATGTTGCCGCTATCCCATGATGAAGTTGTGCATGGAAAAGGCTCGCTTGTAAATAAATTTCCGGGTGATCGCTGGCAGAAATTAGCAACCTTGCGTGCGCTCTACGGTTTTATGTGGGCTCACCCAGGCAAGAAGCTTCTCTTTATGGGGCAAGAATTTGCACAAAATGATGAATGGAGCCAAGAGGCTGGTTTGCAATGGCATCTCACTGAATTTGCCGAACATACCGGAATTCAATCAGCACTTGCCGATATCAATGCTGAATACAAATCTCGCCCTGCTTTGTGGGAGAAAGATACAAGCCCTGAAGGTTTCTCTTGGATTGTCGGAGATGACGCTGCAAGTAACATTCTTGCCTTTACGCGTTGGTCAGATAATGCGACTCCGCTGGTATCAATTACTAACTTTTCTCCCGTGCCACAAGAGTTTTATTCAATCCGGATGCCTGTTGCAGGAGTTTGGCGAGAAGTGCTCAATACAGATGATTTAAAATATGGTGGAAGTGGAATCACGAACCATTCCTTTGCAGTCGATATCGATACCGACCTCTATACAACTCTTCGAGTGCCGCCACTTGCAACTATTTGGTTTGAGAAGGCTTAGTTTCATCCATTACATAGGTGAAATAACCTGAAACAATCATCAGGACTGCAGGAATCATAAATGCAAGTGCAACTGATCCAGATAAGGCAATCACACCGGCTATTACCCATTTAAAGGCTGTACCAAAGAGATTATTCATGACTCCAAATTGCCCCACAACTACTGAACTTGGATTGGGAGATCGGCGAACCGCAGCCCTTGAGAAGTTAGGAGCGACAAATGATGTACCCAAACCGGCTACGGAGAATGCAAGAACAAAGAGTGCGAAAGAGACCCATTTTGCACTTACCGGTAAATGGGTTGCGATTGTGATCAAAACTATAAAGATTGATCCAGACGAAAATACTGAGATTCTCGAAAGGCGTACTACTGAATGCTCGCCTAGTAACGTATGAATCTTTAACCTACCTAGAATGATAAAGAAGGTGAAGGCAATATAAGGGGCTGCGCTTAGGCCAGAATCAATTCCGAGCCGCTCTTTTGTAAAGATTGTTGCCCAGTCACCAACAGCGAATTCCATAGAGAGGACAGCGGCGATTCCTAAACTAGCTGGCCAGTCGATATAGAAAGAGGTGAAGATGTCTTTGATTTTGTAGTCGGTCTCAGGATGTGTATTTGCCTTTACTAAGACTGGATTTAGCTTTAACAA
>WLDB01000037.1 GCA_009705035.1 Actinomycetota bacterium
CCAAGCCGATCCTGGCGAAACGAAGAAACTCTTTTACGACCCCGCGTACCGGAAGACAGCCCAGTCTATGGAGGCGAAACTCTACGCGCGAATGGAGGAACTCGGCGGCATGAACATACCACTCAACACCCCCAAAGGCGGTATTAACGACAAGCGCCTCCGAGACCGCGGCGGACAGACCGGCGCAGATTTCCCCGCCCCTTTCGTCGTTGAAAAACCCTTGAATCAAAACGCGAAGTAGTCGCGCGGCACCGCTGGAGCAGCTGGGTCACGACCTCATATTAAAGGGAACAGCGCGGCGAGGGCGTCCACCCAGCCCGGCCACCGGTCTCGTAGATACCAACGACATCGCAACCAAGAATCTGAGAAGACAAGTTACCGACTTTCTCAGATACTGGAGGACACTCATCCGCGGCTCTTCACCCAGCTTGGGGTGCCATGTTCAACCCACTCAAGGCAAGTCACACTGCGCACGCTCCCAAGTGCCACACAGGCTGACAGCGCTTCGTTGATTACCTACCGAAACCTAATGGCGGTCTCGATGCCCGACTGTCGGCGGGAAAAGGCCCAATAGGTGCGCCTTATTGACTGCGCCCGGGGCATTACGCACGCCGAGTCGTTCGTATATGTGGGCGACGTGTTCGTCGACCGTCGCGTAGCTGATCCTAAGTCGCTCCGCTATTTCCTTCTTCACTAATCCTTCGCCCAGCAGGGCGAGGATTTCCACCTGCCGATCGGTTAGCAGGCCATCGGAGCTACTCTTGGGTAGCCGAGTTTTTAGCGCATTCAGGATAAAGCAGGCCACTCCAGCATCAAGCGAGGCACCACCCTTCATCACCGATCGGATTCCGTCGGTGATCGTGCTGACGGTGGAGGATTTCAACAGATAGCCGGAGGCTCCCCGCGAGATCGCCCGCAACACATCGGCTTCATTGTTCGACTGGGTGAGGATCATGATCTTGGACTCGGGCGCGGCAGAGAGAAACTGAGGCAGTGCTTCGAGTCCGTCCATGCCCGGCAAGTGCAGGTCCAAAAGCACGAGGTCGGGCAACTCACCGCTCAACCGAACCTTCAAACTGCGCAACGCAATCTCCGCGGTGCCAAACTCGCCGGCGAGCTGGATGTCCGCCTCTTGTTTGAGAGCGAGGGCAATCACCTCGCGGTAGCGAGGATTGTCCTCCACGACCATGACCCGGATTTTATTTTTCATGACAGGAATCCAAACCAACGACGTTTGAGCCGCAAAACGATGCAGGCACCTTTCAACTCCGATGGACCGGCTTTGACCTCGGCTCCCAGTAGGCGCGCCCGGCGATTCAGGGACGCGGGCACTTGGCTATCTAGGCCGCGACCGTTGTCTGTCACCTCGAGAATGATTGCACCTCCGGCCGCCGACAGCCGCGTGTGTGCGCACGTCGCACCGGAATGACGGATGATGTTGATCAGGCTTTCCTGATAAAACAGGAGCAGGTCGATCCGTTTGCGGGGACTGAGCTGCCGCAGCTCAGCCTCGCCCTCAAATTCGATTTGGTGGTCTAAATCCGCCAGAATGCGCGTGGCCGCGTGGCGCATGTCGTTTACTAGATCTCCGTGCAAGTCCTCGGCTTCGAGTAGATTGGTACAGTGGCGCGCCGCCTTGCCGGTGCGCTCGGTGAGCGACCGCATCCGTTGCAGGAGCTCGACCAGTCGCTCCGGTGCTGCCCGGGCCGAGAGCGCAAGATCGCTCAGTAGGCCGATGGCGTGCAGGTCGGCCCCAAGTTCGTCGTGAAGGTCGGCCGCGATCCGCTTGCGAGTTTGCTCGATGGCGCGGTTCTGTCGTATGCGATTTACTAAAATGATGACGACGAACCCAAGCGCGAGCAAGACGGTCAGCCAGGCGAGTCGGGCTAGATTGGCTTTTTGCCGGACGTAGCGCTGGGTAAGCTCCGAGCTCACCAACGGGCGCTCGCGTTCGAATTCGTGCCGCATAGCCAACTGATTCAGCCAAGCGCGAATGGGCAGAATTGTGCCATAGAAATTCCGGCCATCCGTCAGGCTCGTGAGGGTGCGGGTGGGATCTTCGGACTTGAAGTTGGCGACGACTGCTTGATGCAGTGCGACATTGCGGCCATTCGAAAATAATTCGATCTCGGCAAAACCCAGCCGTGGGGTGCCCGAGGGGAAGAGTTGGTCGTGGTGCATTTTGACGGCGGACAAGCGCACGAAGCGGCAGTTTGTGGCGGGAAACGTCGCAATCAGAATCGGTCCGACGTCGTAGAGAGTGTCGTGGCGCAATTCCACGATCACCCGGGCATCGGAAAAATCTGCGGTGTTGGCCCCCTCGACGCGGAGCAATCGAGGGAAGCCGATATCGCCTGCAAATGCTTGAGGCACCGTGTCGCTTTGGTCCACGGCATGGAGGTGCAGACGGGAAAGTGAAAAAACCCTACCGAGATCGAGGGTTAGAGCGGGCTGGTCGCCCAGTTCCGAAGAGCTGAGGAAGGCCACGCTCTTGTTTCCCGTGGCGGCCACCATCAAATACGGCAGGAAACCATCCACGACCGCCGCATCCGGCCAGCCCGGTGCAGTACTGCGTTCGTGATTGCTGGGGAAACGCACCGATTTATGCAGGGCCACGTTTTCTTCGCCGCTGAAGGCGAGGATCTCCGCAAATTGGAGGACAAAATTGCCGTCGAATTCCCGTCGGGAAAGAATCGTGGCTTCGATGCGTATCCAGGAAACCTTCATGCCATGGCAAGGTATGACCACAGGGGCGATGCGGGGCAGCAGGCCATCACGGCCGGTAAATTCGGCGACGATTTTTCCGGTGCGGTCTCCGCTGGCTCCAACCCGCAAACGAAACGCTACGGGAAAGCCATCAGATTGGAAGCCGTTGACCCCATCGCGCCGGATCGCTGGCACCAACACGACTTCATCAAGTGGCACCACATCGCCGAACTCGATTTCAACCCACTCGTCCTGCTCGGCGGTGTCGTAACCATTCGAGCGGGAACCAATAGCCCCGACACCGCCGCCGAGATGATAATTGGCCAACTGCGCCAGCCGTCCGTCGATTTCCAGCAAACGCGCCTCGAGCAAAGTCAGGGAAAGTTCCTCCGGCGCGACTGAGGCTGATAGGGTCGACATGATCCCAGCCATCATAATTGGGGCAAATAGCCGGGCCTTCAAACGCATCGAGCCTTACAACACCGCGCCGTCTCAACAGTCTAGCCGTTTCCGTTGCAACGGGCCGCACGCCCCTTCACCACCCTGTAAACACAGGGTAGGACCGCGCTCGTTTTCGGGATAGTCTTCAGACAATAAATGAACCTGCCTTGTGCTGCAGGTGAGGCCGCAGCCGATCCCAGCTTCGATCTTTTTTAAGTATCCCACGTTAGGTTCCCCTCGTCCCCGCCCCGAACCCCCATGATAAAACGCCCCTCACTTCGCTACCGTATCACCTGCCCGACGGCCATGCTTGGCGGCGCTGCGTATCCAGCCTCCGCCCAAACCACCGTTTTCTTGGCGAGCACGGATCAGGAGACCACGACGGTGAAATTCACGGTTTTATAAGTAAACATGACACGCAACAAAGAATCCCATTCGCACCGGACACTTTCGGGCAAGCGCACGGGAAAGTTTCGGGTCAACATTCCCGTTTCCTGAAGCACCCGTCATTAAAAACACCCTTTACCCATCTCCCCATGAAAACCCCTACCAAAACCGCGAACGTGACCACCGTCCTCGCTGCTTGCCTCACGCTCGCCAACATCGCCCTAGCCCAGTCGGTCCCGACTCCTGCGGTTAAGACCGTGAAAAGTGACCCCATCGTTCTCACACCGTTCGAGGTCGCCTCCGACCAAGACAATGGCTACGCCGCCACCGAGACGCTCGCCGGCACGCGCATGCGCACGAGTCTGCGCGACGTTGGCGCCTCCCTCACGATTCTCACCCCAGAATTTCTCCGCGACCTCGGCGTCAACTCCTTCGAGCAAGCGCTCCTTTACACGCCAAGTGTCGACTCGACCGAAGGCGATAACACCGACGCCAATCGCGCGGGCGGCACCCAGATGCGCTTCGGCACCGGGCAGTCTTATTCCATTCGCGGCTTCAACACCAACGCCGGCAACCAATCGATCTCCCACGATTTCTTCACCGCCCTCGAACCCACCGACAACTACAACCTCGAACGCATCACGCTTTCGCTCGGGCCGAACGCTCTGCTGATCGGCGTCGGTAATCCCCAGGGCACCGCAGTTACGTCGACCAAACGCGCTCAGTTGCAGCGGCGGAAAACCGAAGTGCAGACGCAGGCCGACTCCAACGGTTCGCTGCGCGTCGCGATCGATCACAATCAGCCACTCATCAAAGACAAATTAGCGTTCCGCCTCAACCTGCTGCATGATGAGGCGCGCGAGTTTCGAAAATATGAGGGTAAAAACCAAGAGCGTCTCACCCTCAGCATTTCGGCCAAACCCTGGGCCAACACCAAACTCACGCTCAATCATGAGAGCTACTCCCTCGGCACCAACGCCTCGAGTCTGGTGTGGGGCTTTGATGGCGGCGCGTTACGCTGGGCGGCGGCCGGTAAACCGACGATTGATTTCACGCCGGCCGGCCAGACTTGGACTGATACGCGCCCTTATCTCGACGCTACGGGAAAACCCATCCCGGTCGCCAGAGGCGTCGTCGATACGGATGGTTTCGTCGATTCCCGCAATGATTTTGATCCGAATCTCGTGCTGGCACAAATCACCGGCAACACCCAAGTCTACACCGTCGGGCTGAATCTTCCGAACCCGATGATCAACACCCGCTATCAAGGCCAGCTTTCGGGGGCCACGTTTGGCGGTGTCTCGAGTGCCAACTACCAATCCGCTAATCCCTGGGCCATGTTCGGACTGAGTAAGAGCACCAACCTCAACGGAGGGACATGGAAAGATCCCTCCTCCGCGCAACACGGGCGCTGGAGCCAGCTCTTGCTCGAGCAAAAAATCGCTGAGGGACTCTACCTTGAACTGGGCGGCAACCTAGCGCTCTACAACCAGTCGCAGGCGCCCAATTTTTTCACGACCGTCACGATCGATCCCAATCGTTATCTTCCCAACGGCTCACCCAACCCCGGCTACCTCGTACCCTACGCCGACAACGCCCAGATGCAGTTTCGCCCGATCAAGAACCGTTCGGCCGAATATCGCGCCACACTTTCCTACGAACTGGATTTGACCAAGCGCCATAGCTGGTTCGGCAAACATAACTTCGCCGGACTCTACCAAACCACACGATCCGACGCAGACCAGGATCTCACGCGCGTATTTAACCTCGCGACCGTCGGCCTGCCAGCGTCCGGCGGCTGGTCCAGCGATGCAGTCAATGCCGGCAACGGACTCCAAACCCGGGCCTATTTCGTGAATGGCAACGTGCCCGTGCTGCCCGACTCCGTGCAGGTTCTGAACAATCTCGCGCAGCTCAACAGCTACGGAAAGTTGCTCGGTGCGACGGCCAACGAATCAGCCCCGCTCAATCTCAGCCGCATCTCTTTTCTTAATCCGCTCAAAAGCAAATTCACTTCCAAGGCCTTTTCCTTCGGATGGCAGGCCCGGTGGTTTGACGGCAAACTGGTCACAGTCGTCGGTTATCGGAAGGACGACACCAAGAGCTACGGCGTGCCCACCGTGCGCAACGTCGCCAACCCCGCCATCCCCGGTTCCGCCACCGATCCGCTGAAAAAGACCTTCGCGCTCGCGCAGGATATCCCCTACAACGACCAACCATCGATCGTGGCCGACGGCCAATCCCGCACCTATGGCGGCGTGTATCACGTGCTGCCGTGGCTTTCGCTCACCTACAACCGATCGAGCAATTTTCTGCCGGTGCCCAACGCCTCGTGGGTCGATCCGTTGGGCCGTCCGGCGCCCAATTCCCTCGGTAAAACTGTCGACTACGGCGTGCGTTTTTCGCTTCTCCAAGGCCGACTGGCACTCGGCGTAAACCAGTTCACTACGTCAGCCGATAATCAGTCGCGCAATGCCAACGCCAGCGTCGGCGGCACCCGTAACATCCTCTCGCGCCTGCGGACTAATTACAAAGTTCCCGGCGACCCCTATTTCAGAGACTTGGCCGAAGCCGGCGGCTATCCCGTCGACACCGGCAACACGTCGGACACATGGAGCTACGTCGCCGAGGGCTACGAAATGAACCTCGTCTACAACCCGTCGCGCAACTGGCGGGTCTCGCTCTCCGGCAGCGTCAACACCAACAAGCTGGGCACCCACCTCGAGGCCGTCGGAGCTTACCTTTATGCCGACTCGAAGTATCAGGGGCTGGGCACGTGGAAAAAATTCGCGAGCGAACTCCGCAAAATCGAAGCCGGCCAAGCCTCCTCGATTTTCAACCTCAATCCCGCCACTGCCACTGCAAAGGCCCAAGCCGCCGCCGACGCACTCTACCTTGAACAACAGACCGCTGCCCAAGAGAAAAGCTACCTCGACGACGTTGCGCTCAATGGCGTCACTACCGCGCGCAACGGCAAGTATGCGTTAAACGGTCTCGTCACACGGGTGTTCAACGAAGGCCGACTGAAAGGTTGGACGGTGGGTGGTAATTACCGTTGGCGCAGCGAAAATACCATCGGTTACCAGCGACTCACTGACACCGCCGGCGTGCCCAACGGAAGAGTCGATGTGAGGCGCCCGCTCTTCGGCAAAGAGCTCTGGGACCTTGGCGCGATGGTTTCCTACCAGCGCCGCATCTTCAGCAATGTAAATCTGAGGACCCAGCTCAACATTCAAAACCTGCCGAACTGGCAAACTCCGCGGCTCGTGCGCTCTGACTACGACACCAACGCAATCTACGGCACTACCAACGCTATCGTTCCGGTGCTCTGGGAGTTACGCCGCCCCCGCAACTACGTCCTCACCGCGACGTTCGAATTCTGATCCCCAAGTAGGGCCGGCTCTTCAACCGCCTCTACTGTAGATTTCTCTCATGAATCTGCTCCACCTCGACCGTTTTCTTCTCTTCATTTTCACGGTCGTCGTCGCCCCTACGACCCACGCCTCAGCTAATCCGCGCCCCAACGTTGTCTTCATCTTCGCCGACGATTGGGGCTGGGGCGATCTCTCCTCGCACGGCCATCCATGGCTCAAGACGCCACACATCGATCGGCTCGCCTGCGAGGGCACCGATTTCCACCAATTTAATGTACTCAATCCCGTCTGCTCGCCGAGTCGCGCCGCGGCGATGACCGGGATGTTTCCATCACGCTTCGGCATACACGAACACTTCGCCGCGCCTGCACAAAATCTCGCGCGCAATATGCCTGACTGGCTCGACGCACGCGCCCCCAATTACGCGCGTTTTTTCCAGCAGGCCGGCTACCGCACCGGCCATTTCGGCAAGTGGCACCTCACCAATCGCAACACCCACGGCGCTCCGGAACCCACCGCCTACGGCTTCGATGAATTCGCCATCTTCAACGGCGGCGCCGAAACCGCCTCCGCCGATCTGCACGCCACCCCCGAAAACGCCGCGAAGTTTATCGCCGCCAACAAAGACCGCCCGTTCTACCTCAACGTCTGGCTCCACGAGAGCCACCTGCCCCACGTGCCCACCAAGGCGTCGCTCGAAAAATGGTCGCACCTCGACGAGCAGAAACGCGTCTACGCCGCCGTCATCACCGATGGCGACAATGCCGTCGGTCGCGTGCTCCAAGCCCTAGATTCCGCCGGAATTGCACAAAACACGATCGTGATCTTCTCGAGCGACAACGGACCAGAGACGACCGCACCGGCCGCGCAACGCGAGTCACGCGACAACGACGCGAAAGCCGCCGGATACGGCGGCTACTACAGCGTTGGCTCCAGTGGCGGTTTGCGTGGCGAGAAACGCAGTCTCTTCGAAGGCGGCATACGCGTGCCCTTCCTTGTGCGCTGGCCTGGTCACACACCCGCCGGGGTAATCAATAACACCACCGTCCTCACCGCCGTAGACCTTCTACCGACCCTTTGTGCAGCCGCCGGAGTTACGCTACCGCCCGATTACCGCAGTGACGGTGAAAACTTACTTCGTGCACTCAACGGCGATTCCGTCCGGCGCACGCGGCCCATCTTCTGGGCATGGACCGGCAAAGCCGCCGATCCCCACTGGTGGCCCCGCCTCGCCGTGCGCGACGGCGATTGGAAACTTCTCCTCACCGCCGACGCCCAGCGCGTCGCTTTGCACCGGCTCACCACCGACCGCGCCGAAGCCGTCGACCTCGCCAAAGATCACCCCGAAATCGTCGCCCGCCTCACGCAACTCGCACTCGCGTGGAAAGCCACCCTCCCCACCACCGTCGATCCTTCGTGCATCAGCACCATCGATCGCAGTGTCGCACCCGTCGCTTCACCCGCCCCAAACACTCCCGCCAAAAAAGCCACGCCCGACCGCGCCGCCGCCTTCACGCGCATGGACACCAATCACGACGGTGTCCTCGCCTTCGACGAATACCTCGCCGGCATAAAGGACGCATCAAACCTCGAGCAGCGCTTCAAGAACTTGGACAAAAACAGCGACGAAAAACTAAGCCTAGAAGAGTTCGTCACTCCGGCGGAAAAATAATCCAATCACCACCCCCGCGTCGCACGCCTTTTCGATGATCTTTTCTGTCCCCCGACTCAGCCGCCTCATACTGGCCCTCGCCGTTCTCGCGCCGGCTTCGGCCCATGCCGCCTCCATTCAGGTCAAAAACGCCCCCGCTCAACCCGCGGAGTTGTCGATGGACCAGATGTGGGGCGCCACAACCGTCCTGCCGGGCCTTGAATCCTCCGACCGCGTGGCCCTCTTCCGCGACGGCAACTACGGCATGTTTATCCACTGGGGCATCTACTCCCACCTCGGCGGCCAGTGGAAGGGCCAGACGTTTTATGGCATCGGCGAATGGATTAAACGGCAGATGAAAATCTCCGAACCCGACTACATGGCCGAGGCGAAGAACTTCAACCCGACCGCCTTCGACGCCCGAGAAATCGTCCGCGTCGCGAAAGCCGCCGGCATGAAATGGATCATCATTACCTCGAAGCACCACGACGGATTTGCCATGTTCAAGTCGGCCCATCCCTTCAACATCGTCGACGCCTCGCCGTTTGCCCGCGATCCGATGAAGGAACTCGCCGCCGCCACCCGCGAGGCCGGCCTAGGTTTCGGTTTTTATTATTCGCACAATCAGGATTGGACCGCATCCGGCGGCAACAATGGCCCCAAGCAAAACGCCGACGGCACGCCCGCCTCCTTCGATCAATATTTTAGCGAGAAATGCTACCCCCAAGTGAAAGAAATCTGCACGCAATACGGGCCGCTAAACTTCGTCTGGTTCGACACCCCCGACAATATGCCTAAGGAGCACGCCGAAAAACTAACCGCGCTCGTACGCGAGACCCAACCCAGCGCACTGCTCTGCAGCCGCGTCGGCTACGGACTCGGCGACTACCTGAGCAAGGGCGACATGGAAGTAGCGCCGCGCAACCTACCCGGCCTCTGGGAAACCTGCGACACTACCAACGATTCGTGGGCCTACGCATGGTATGATCAAAATTGGAAAGACCAGAAAGAGATCCTCCATCGCTTAGTTTCTACCGTCGGGCGCGGGGGCACCTATTTGCTGAATGTCGGCCCCGATGGCTCGGGCCGCATCCCCGCGCAAGCGACAAAATATCTCCTGCAAGCCGGCACGTGGATCCAACGCTACCCGCAGGTCGTCTACTCCGCGGGCCCTTCGCCGTGGGACCACGCGCAGCCTTGGGGTGACGTCACCACAAGCGGCAACACGCTCAATCTCGTTGTCTTCGATTGGCCCGCGCAGGGGCGCCTCATGCTTCCCGGGCTCCAGACCGAGATCGCCGCCGCAGGCGTAGTTTCAGATGGAAAACTACTACCAGTCAGCTGGAAAAAACGCGGCACGTGGACCGAGTTACAGTTACCGCCCACCCCGCCGGATCACCCCGCTTCGGTGATTGCTGTGAAGTTGCGGGCCGCCCCCCAAGTCGACCAAACGCTCGGCGTGCATCCAAATCTTCCGACCAGCCTACTCATCGAATTTGCGGAGGTGAAAGATGCCATCAAAGAGGAAATTCGCTGGATGGAAAAATTCGGCGAGTGGAAAGCCGCCAACCAAGTCAGCGCATGGAAAGCCAACGGCCGAGCCGTCTGGACCGTCAACGTCGCGGAAGCCGGCGACTATCGGCTCGACTTAAAATACAAGGGCGAAGGCAGACTCGTCTGGCGCATAGAGACCGATGAAGGCCTGACGCTCCAGAACCAGCAGAACTCGTCGCCCATTTATCAATCGCACGCCTTCGGCCTACTCACGTTCAAGAGGCCCGGCCAGCACACCCTCGCCGTTTCCCTCGTCGACGGCTCCCGCGATAAAGCCAGCCTGCAAGCCATCCGCCTCAGCCCAGTGCAATGAAACGCAACCTCGCTCGACTCCCCGCTCTCGCCGCACTTGTGATCACCTCAGTGTTCGCGGTCGGACCGGCCGCCGACTTCGCGCCCCTACGCGAACAAATCGCCGCCCTTGGCGACCTGAAGTCGTCGCCCATCGTCTACGCCGCCGAAGGCTTCGTTCCTGCGGGCACCATCCAACCCATCTTTTTCGAGGGCCTCTCGTATCAGGGTAAGCCCACGCGCGTCTTTGCCTGGCTCGGTCTGCCCGCGAAACGCAGCGGCAAAGTTCCCGGCGTCGTGCTCGTGCACGGCGGCGGAGGCACTGCTTTCAAAGAGTGGGTCCAGAAGTGGAACGAACAAGGCTTCGCCGCGATCTCGATCGCCGTCGAAGGCCAGACCGACGAGCGCATTCCCGAGGCCCCGCGCGGCGCCCCATGGAAACGCCACGCCAACGCCGGACCCGCCCGCAACGGCATCTACGGCGACTCCGCCGAACCGCTCACCGATCAATGGATGTATCACGCCGTCTCGGCCACGATCCTCGCCAATTCCCTGCTCCGCTCCTTGCCCGAGGTGGACGCCACTCGCATCGGCGTCTGCGGCATCTCGTGGGGCGGGATCATTACCTCAACCGTCGTCGGGATCGATCCGCGCTTCGCATTTGGCATTCCGATCTATGGCAGCGGAGCCCTCGACCGCGCGCCCAACCAATACGGCCGTGCCCTGAAGGACCAGGCGGTTTACCGCGAAGTATGGGAACCGCTGCTCCGACTACCGCGCACAACCATGCCGCTGCTTTGGCTCACCGGCCCCCGCGATGCGCACTTCCCCCTCGACGTGCAACAAGCCAGCTACCGCGCCGCCGCGGGCCCGCGCCTGGTTTCAGTTCCCTTCGACATGAAGCACGGCCACCCGCCGGGATGGAATCCGCCCGATAGCTATGCCTTCGCCAAATCCATCGTCGAAACCGGCC
>WLDB01000038.1 GCA_009705035.1 Actinomycetota bacterium
AAGTTGCAAAGGTAAGTGCGAGCTATACCGGTCGATTCTTGGCAGAGATTCTCGAGAGCAATCGTAAAATTGAGAAGAAAGAATCTCCAGTCAAGAAGAAGACGGCTGTAAAAAAGAAGTAGCAATGGCAGACCCGGCCTCATATCGACCTCAAGAAATTCCAGAAGAACCTGGTGTATATCGCTTCTTTAATAAGAGCGACAAAGTCATTTATGTCGGCAAGGCGAAGAATCTGAAGAACCGTTTGAGTTCGTATTTTCAAGCAAACTTGGCACAAAAAACATATCGCATGGTCCATGAGGCTGTAAGAGTTGATTGGACCATCGTCAATACCGAGCTCGAGGCACTTGCCCTTGAATTCTCGTGGATTAAGCAATTTCACCCGACATATAACGTGCAATTTAAGGATGACAAGTCATACCCGTATCTAGCGATTTCGATGGATGATGAATATCCACGGATTTTTATAACCCGTAAAGAGAAACGACCCGGCTTAAAGTATTTTGGACCTTATACAAATGCTTGGGCGCTGCGCAATACATATGAAGTTTTGCTCAAGGTTTATCCCGTTCGCTCTTGCTCCGCCGGAAATTTTCAAAGGGCTGTTCGATCCAAGCGCCAATGCCTACTAGGTGACATTGGAAAATGCGCTGCTCCCTGCGTTGGATGGGTAAGCAAAGAGGAACATCGCGCGATTGCAGTAAAGCTCGATGCCTTCATGGAGGCAGGCATGGAAGATATCCTCCCCACTTTGCGGGATGAAATGTCATTGGCATCTGAGCGCGAAGAGTTTGAACGAGCTGCGCGCATCCGAGATCAAATCGAATCTTTTGAAAAGGCGCAGCGTTCCACACAAGGCAATCTCTCAGATGAAATTGATGGTGATTTCATCGCTATCCATGAAGAGGGCTTGCATGCAGCGGGATCAATATTTACCGTTCGTCGCGGATCAATTAAAGGTTCACGATCTTGGATTGTCGATCAAGCTAGAACCCTGGAAGGAGATGATCAATGGTCTTCCTTGCTCTTCTCAATCTATGGAGATGGCACCTTAGATATTCCATCGGCAATTCATATCAACCAAGAGCCCGCCGATCGCGAGGCGCTGGCAGATTGGTTGACGTCATTAGCTGGATTTAAGGTTTCACTCAAAGTTCCGCAGCGTGGCGATAAAGTTGAATTGCTGACGACCGTTGAGAGAAACGCACATTACGCCCTTGTTCAGTTTATGAGTAAACGGGCGACTGATGCTGCTGTATCTGGAAAGGCCCTTATCGAGCTAGAAGAAGCTTTAGAGCTAGCTAGAACGCCGTTACGAATCGAGTGCTATGACATTTCAAATATTTCGGGAACATCTGTCGTGGCATCAATGGTTGTTTTTGAAGATGGCCTAGCGAAAAAATCTGAGTACCGTCGTTTCGCCATTGATACGGAAACGGCGACAGATGACACGCGTGCTATGCATCAAGTTATCACTAGAAGAATGAAACGTTTGCTGGCTGATAAGCAAGTCAATCATAGTGAAGTTGCCGAAACCGGCGGACGTATTTCCAAGTTCGCCTATCCGCCACAACTCATCGTCGTAGATGGCGGTGCACCACAAGTTGCAGCTGCGCAACGAGCTCTTGACGAGCTTGGAATTACAGACATTGCTCTCGTTGGATTAGCTAAAAGGTTGGAAGAAGTGTGGACTCCGCATAGCAGTGACCCATTAATTTTACCGAGATCGAGCGAAGGTATGTATTTACTCCAACGAATTCGTGATGAGGCACATCGATTTGCAATAACTTTCCATAGGTCTAAACGTTCCAAGATAATGCTGGAATCTTTGCTCGATGAGATTCCTCAGCTGGGGGAGAGCAGGCGTAAAGCGCTTCTGGATCGTTTTGGTAGTGTGACTGCAATTCGAAAAGCTTCACTTGATGAACTGACGACAACTCCAGGCATCGGAACAACTATTGGAGCAATTATCTACTCTCACCTCTCATCCCTGACGGGCACCACTTCAGCGGGAATATCGGTCGATATGCAAACAGGAGAGATTTCACAAAGTTAGCCTTTAGGGCAGAATAGGGCTATGAGCACCCGCGAATTCCTAATTCTGACCGGCATGTCAGGTGCGGGCCGTTCGACGGTGGCTCACGCGCTAGAAGATCTAGGTTGGCATGTAGTTGATAACTTGCCACCATCACTGCTGCCCGAACTCGCATCCGAGATGTCCAAGAGCGAAGCTTCAGTTGCTGTTGTTGTAGATGTTCGTGGCGGCAAATTCTTCGATGCTCTCAGCTCGGCTTTGGTTAATCTTAAGAGCGCCGCGATTGATTATCGCCTTCTCTTTTTAGATGCCACGGATCAGGCCCTGGTCCAGCGCTTTGAATCAACCCGGCGACCACACCCTCTTCAATCAGGTGATCGAATTGTCGATGGCATCTCGCGCGAACGTTTGAAACTCGAAGAACTTAGGTCTCAAGCGGATGTAGTAATCGACACATCAAATCTCAACGTTCATCAATTGGAGAAGAGAACCGGTGAGATCTTTGCAGCAGGAATGGCGCAAGCGTTAAGAATCAATGTACTTTCATTCGGCTATAAATACGGGATTCCAGTAGATGCTGACATTGTTCTCGACTGTCGATTTATTCCGAATCCACATTGGGTTCCAGAACTTCGCCCTCTATCCGGTCTCGATGACAAAGTTTTTAACTATGTTTTAAGTAGTGAAGGTGTATCTGATTTTGTGGCATCCTATGTCGCGGTTATCGAAAAAATGATTCCTGGATATCTTCGCGAGGGAAAGAAGTATGTGACCATCGCAATTGGATGCACTGGTGGAAAACATCGCTCTGTATCGATTGCACGTGAAATATCTAATCAACTCAATTCTGCAGAAGGAGAAATCGCAATCTCCGCACATGCAACACATCGCGACGTGGGAAGAGAATGACTTCAGATTTAAAAGTTGCAGCACTTGGTGGTGGTCACGGTTTAGCGGCAACTCTCAAAGCACTTCGAGCAATTACAAGTAATATCACCGCAATTGTGACAGTTGCCGATAATGGTGGCTCTAGTGGACGTTTGCGCGAAGAATTTCCCATAGTTCCTCCCGGAGATTTACGAATGGCGCTGGCAGCGCTATGTGCAGATGATGATTGGGGCCGCAATTGGGCTCAGATAATGCAGTACCGGTTTACTAGCGATGGACCACTAGATGGGCATGCTGTGGGAAACCTTCTCCTCGCCGCACTCTGGGATAGAGATGAAGATGTTGTTGCTGGGTTAGATCAAGTTGGAGCGCTGTTAAAAGTTGTCGGACGAGTTCTACCTATGACTGCCGAACCTCTATCGATTGACGCCACCTTTGATAATCGAGGTGAATTAATCGAAGCGCAGGGTCAAGTCGCAGTCGCAACAACAAGGGGCCGACTTCAATCTCTCCGCCTTTCACCAACAAATCCTGAGGTTCGAGAGGAAGTAATCGTTGCAATTGCTGAGGCCGATTGGATAACTATGGGACCAGGTTCATGGTTCTCAAGCGTTCTGCCGCATCTCTTAGTTCCCGAGCTTCGAGATGCAATTACATCTTCTAGAGCGAAGAAAATTCTTTTACTTAATCTCGATACAGATAAGAAAGAATCAGGTGGAGGAGAGTTTGCAGGTTACTCACCCCGCGAACATTGTGAAATTCTCTTTCAATATGCCCCTGATCTTCACTTTGACGTGGTCATCGCTGATTCGAACCAAGGTGATATGAGCGGGCTTCGAGAACTACTTGAGGAGAATGCCACCGCCTTCTTCGAGGGAGATCTACGCGAGCCATCAGCGCATTACCACCATAATGAGCGGAAATTAACTTCAGCTTTCACTCACATAGCCCGCGAAATACTGGTTTGATATCCCCATGGCAATGACAGCAGCGGTAAAGGATGAGCTCAGCAGACTCACCATTACTAAACCTTGCTGCCGTAAAGCTGAAGTTTCATCACTACTGCGTTTTGCAGGTGGTCTGCATATAGCATCGGGTAAGGTCGTAATCGAGGTTGAACTTGATACATCTCAATCTGCGAGGCGTCTTAAGAAGGATATTGCAGATATATATGGTCACGATAGCGATCTCGCAGTACTGACTTCGAGTGGCCTGCGTAAGGGATCTCGATATGTTGTGAGAGTTATCGAAGCCGGTGAAGCTCTTGCGCGCCAAACCGGACTCATCGATTCACATGGACGCCCCATCCGCGGACTTCCACCTCAGGTAGTTGCTGCAAATGTCTGCGATGCAGAAGCAGCTTGGCGTGGAGCCTTTATGGCACATGGTTCATTGACCGAACCAGGGAGATCTTCTTCACTCGAGATTACATGTCCTGGACCAGAAGCCGCACTTGCACTCGTGGGTGCTGCGAGAAGATTGAATATCGCGGCCAAGGCTCGCGAAGTTCGAGGTATAGATCGTGTAGTCATTCGAGATGGCGATGCAATCGGTAACTTGCTCACTCGACTTGGCGCACATGAGAGCGTCTTGGCTTGGGAAGAACGTCGCATGCGACGCGAAGTTCGCGCCACAGCAAATCGCCTAGCAAACTTTGATGATGCAAATTTACGTCGCTCTGCACGAGCAGCAGTTGCAGCGGCTGCTCGTGTTCAGCGTGCGATGGAAATCCTCGGTCCAACTGTTCCCGATCACCTCAAAGAAGCTGGCGAACTCCGTATCGCTCATGGTCAAGCAAGCCTGGAAGAACTGGGTTCTCTCGCTTCACCGCCAATGACTAAAGATGCAATCGCAGGTCGTATCCGCCGATTGCTCGCTATGGCTGATAAACGTGCTGGCGAGCTTGGAATTCCTGATACTGAGGCTGGCCTCTCGCCTGATTTGCTCGGAGAGTAAGCGTCAGGGCTGGTATCCTCAGCTCGTTCCCCAATGTTGTGGCGCAAGTAAAGCTACCTTGTAGGGCTTCGATTATTTCTTAAGCTACCCCTGCATAGCCCAAATCAAAGAAATTTGAGATAGATGAGGATTGAAAATGATTAATGTCGGAATCAATGGTTTTGGACGTATTGGCCGCAACTTCTTTCGCGCCGCGTTGACCAACCCAAATATTAATATTGTTGCGATTAACGACCTAACCGATAATGCAACGCTTGTTCACTTACTCAAGTACGACTCAATTCTCGGTCGTCTTGGCCTAGAGGTCTCACACACAGAAGACTCAATTACAGTTGCAGGTAAGACTTTTAAGGTCTTTGCAGATCGCGATCCAGCAAACCTTCCATGGGCGAGCGTTGGCGCAGATATCGTTATCGAATCAACTGGCCACTTCACGAAGGCAGCTGATGCTAAGAAGCACATCACAGCAGGAGCGAAGAAGGTCATTATCTCAGCACCTGCAACTGATGAAGATATAACTGTTGTAATGGGCGTCAACCACGAGAAGTATGACCCAGCTAATCACCACGTAATCTCAAATGCGTCATGTACAACTAACTGCTTAGCACCAATGGCTAAGGTACTTGATGAAGAATTCGGAATCGTCCGTGGTTTGATGACAACGATTCACGCATATACCAATGACCAGGTCATCCTAGATTTCCCACACAAGGACCTCCGTCGTGCACGTGCGGCTGCAACAAATATCATTCCAAGCTCAACTGGAGCCGCTAAGGCGATCTCTCTCGTTCTGCCACAACTCAAGGGCAAGCTTGATGGTTTTGCAATGCGCGTACCAGTACCAACTGGCTCAGCAACTGACCTCACTGTCGAGCTTGCTAAAGAAGCAACAGCTGAGCAGATCAATGCAGCGATGAAGAAAGCTGCAGAAGGTCCACTCAAGGGATTCCTTTCATACACTGAAGATCCAATTGTTTCTTCAGATATTGTCACCGATCCATCATCTTGCATCTTCGATGCGCAACTCACTAAAGCAATCGGTACAACCGTCAAGGTTGTTGGCTGGTATGACAATGAGTGGGGTTATTCAAACCGCCTCGTTGATCTCGTCGGCTACGTTGGAAAGAGCCTCTAATTTAATGAGCTCATTTGGTGACCTAGATGTACAAGGCAAGCGAGTTTTCCTTCGATGTGATTTAAATGTTCCACTCAAAGGTGGAGTAATTACAGATGATGGAAGAATTCGCGCTTCCCTTCCTACAATTAGCGCGCTTCTTGAAAAGGGAGCCTCGTTAATTATTGCTGCACATCTAGGTCGCCCAAAGGGTGAAGCCAAAGCTGAGTTATCACTTGCACCTATAGCTGCCAGGCTCTCTGAACTTCTGGGCAAACCAGTGCAATTTTCTGGCGATATCACGGGTCCAGCTACCTCCGGTGCTGCGGCAAATCTAAAGTCGGGGGAGATTCTCCTTCTCGAAAACATTCGCTTCAGTGGGGCAGAAACATCGAAAGATGAATCAGAACGCGCGCTCTTCGCTAACGAATTGGCTGCCCTTGCTGACTTCTATGTCGGCGATGGTTTCGGAGCCGTTCATCGCAAGCATGCATCTGTCTATGATCTTCCGAAGCTTCTTCCTCATGCCGCTGGAACTTTGGTTTCGGCAGAGGTAGAGGTACTGAAGAAGTTAACCAATAATCCCGCTCGCCCTTTCGGCGTTATCTTGGGCGGCTCAAAAGTTTCGGATAAGTTGGGTGTCATCTCTAATCTTCTTGGCAAGGTAGATGTGATGGCTATCGGCGGCGGAATGGTCTTCACCTTTCTCGCTGCGCAAGGTAAAGAGATTGGTACATCTTTAGTTGAGGCCGAAATGCTCGACACCGTGCGCGCTCTTATTGCAGAAGCTAAAGAGAAAGGCGTTCAACTCATTCTTCCTACAGATATTGTTGTAGCTCCAACTTTCTCAGCCGATGCAACGCCCACTGTTGTAACTGTCGATGCAATTCCATCAGATCAGATGGGACTCGATATCGGCCCAGTTTCAGCAGAAGCATTTGCAGCTGCTATCCGTGGATGCCAGACCGTATTCTGGAATGGACCAATGGGCGTCTTCGAATTTCCGGCATTTGCTGCAGGTACAAAAGTTGTGGCGCAAGCTCTCACCGAGGTATCAGGTATCTCAGTTGTAGGTGGAGGCGACTCAGCTGCTGCTGTCCGCGCTCTAGGATTTAGCGATGATCAATTTGGGTATATCTCAACGGGTGGAGGCGCATCACTTGAATATCTTGAAGGCAAAGAACTTCCAGGTTTAAAAGCGCTAGATTTATAATTAGATTTCTTAAATTTCTCACCAAACTAACGAGAGCACCGAGGAGTAAAAATGCGTAAGCCGCTAATGGCAGGTAACTGGAAGATGAACCTCAACCACCTCGAGGCGATAGCTGTTGCTCAAAAGTTGGTTTACTCACTCGATGATAAGGATTACGACGCAGTTGATCTGGCAATTATTCCTCCCTTTACCGATATCAGATCGATTCAGACGATGGTTGATGGAGATCGGTTGCGTCTGCAGTACGGCGCACAAGATCTCTCACCAGAATCTTCGGGCGCATTTACCGGTGATATTTCGGGATCTATGCTGGCAAAACTTGGATGTACCTTTGTTGTCATTGGACATTCAGAGCGCAGAGCTATTCATAACGAAGACGATGCCCTGATAAATCGAAAGATAAAGGCAGCTCTGGCTAATGAATTAACTCCAATCTTCTGCGTCGGTGAAGAACTGCCTATCCGCGAATCAGGGGCACATGTTTCACACGTCATCCGCCAGGTTCGCGCCGGGCTAGAAGGTTTTACAAAGCCAGAGCTAAAGAAAATTGTCATTGCCTACGAGCCAGTGTGGGCTATCGGTACCGGCAAGACGGCAACACCTGAGGATGCTCAAGAAGTATGTTCTGCTATCCGTGAAGAAGTTGAACAAATTGGATCCTCCGAAATAGCGGCTAATATGCGCATTCTCTACGGGGGTTCAGTTAAATCCTCAAATATCTCCGAAATTATGAAGCAGTCTGATGTTGATGGCGCACTCATCGGGGGAGCGAGCCTGGACCCAGAAGAGCTAGCAAAAATTGTGAAGTTCCACGCTCAGTCAGAGTAAGTCGAGCCTGCGAAGATTCGCTATCCTTACCCCCTAGCCGTTCGAGGAGTTTTTCAGTGAAAATAGGACTATCCATCTTTCTTGTCATCACAAGTATCTTGATGATTCTGCTTGTCTTGCTCCATAAGGGCAAGGGGTCAGGCCTTTCAGATATGTTCGGTGGCGGTATCTCATCTAACTATGGCGGCTCATCAGTAGTTGAAAAGAATCTTGATCGCATCACAATCGTTGTGGGTGGCCTCTGGTTCTCAGGCGTCATTGGTCTATCACTCGTATTGAAGGGCTAAATAAATGGCTAGTGCAATACGTGGCAGTCGCGTTGGTGCAGGACCTATGGGTGAAGCCGAGCGCGGCGATCAAATCGAGCGTTCAGTAGTTCTCTATTGGTGCGGCAAAGGACATGAAACCCCTGTTTCATTTGCAGTTGAAGAATCAGTTGTTATTCCTGATCAATGGGATTGCCCAAAGTGCGGTCTGCCAGCCGGTCGCGATCGCAACAACACACCAAATGCTGTCGTTAACGTTCCGTACAAGACACACCTTGCTTACGTGAAAGAGCGTCGCACAGATGCTGAAGGTAAGAAGATACTCGAAGATGCGCTACGTAAACTTCGTGGAGAAGACGACGAATAAAAATATTCAGAATTAAAGAGAACGTGCAGCTGCAAGAATTTGGTTAATACCCGCCTTACGATTTAAGCAATTAAGTCGCAGAAGCGGGTATTTTCTTTGCATCAGCGCGCGACCGTCACCGAGTGCTTGCGCTGTTATTAGCGTTGCAAAACCGAAATCATTCCCAGCGATTTCGTAATCAATCTCAAAGTCACCTGTGATTTGTAAGAATGAACCGTTAGGTTGGCCAGCTTTATGAAATTGACCGGTTGAATGCAAGAACCTTGGACCCCATCCAAAAGTTACTGGGCGTCCTGCTTTAGTCGAAATTATTTCCCGAAGCTCAGCCAACTTACTATCAGCTCCTCGGTCCAGGTAAGCCATAATCGCGATGTAACCATCGGTTGAGGTGGACTCAATAACCTGCAAGAGAGCTTGCTTAAGGGATAGACCTCCACCGAAAATTTCAATATCTCCATCAGTTGAATCTGCAGTGAGCCGAGGAACTTCTACTCCGTTGCTGGTTTTCCATTCACTTAAAAGTGCAGAAGTCTGCTCTTTCGCCTCAGTGACATTTGGTTGATTAAATGGGTCGATCTCTAAAGTGACACCGATTAAAGCTGTTACCCACTCCCAGAAAATGAAGTGAGCACCTAGGGGCGCAACTACAGAGAGATCAGCGACAGCACCTGAGCTTTGCACAAAAGTGAGAATAAAAGCCTTCGACTTCGAAGCAGCTTCAAGGTCTTCGCAGACAATAGGTAGACGACCGCGGCCATCTTTACCAGTAGATTCAGCGACTAGTTGCTCTAGCCAATCTGATAAACCTGGAAAGCCGGAGCCTTCATCGGTTGTGGCAACATATTGTCCAGCAACTTCGCTAAGTAAGTATGCAACATCGATAATCGTTTGATCATCGGCGAGAAAATCTCTCTTTGCTTCGGCTGCATCGCTCAGAATTTTCCATACATCTATCCCGGCCAGTGCAGCAGGTACAACTCCAAAAGCGCTGAGAGCGCTGAATCGTCCTCCTACATTCGGATCTGCATTTATCACCGTAAATCCGGCTACACGTACTTGAATATCAAGTGGCGAACCTGGATCTGTTACAAAGAGCATGTGATCTTGGGGAGATAGCCCTGCTGCTTTGAGGGCCTCTTCGAAGAAGGTGCGTTGCGATGAGGTTTCAAGAGTTGAACCAGATTTAGAACTTACTATAACTAGCGAATCACTTAAGCCGGGGGCCATCGCGCTTTTAAGATAGTGAGGATCAGTTGAATCAACTATGAAAATCTCTTTGTTAAAAGTTTTAGCGAGAACTTCGGGAGCGAGGGATGACCCACCCATTCCGCAGAGAATTAAACGTTTCCTCATTGCAAAGTGAGCCAGCACCTCGGAAATTGCTGGCTTGAGGAGAAGCGAAGACTCGGGGAGATCTATCCAGTTAAGGCGAATTGCAGCTTCTGCAGAAGCAGCAGTGCCCCAGGTGAAGATATCTTTCTGAGCGATTTTGATATGTGCATCTTGAAGAAGCTTATATCGAGGACTCTCGCGATTGATCGACGATAGCGCTTTTCCGGAGAGTGAGATGCTCACTTAAGAGCGCCCTCAATATCTGCAACAATCTTCTCAACCGAGAAACCAAATTCAGCAAAGAGTTTTGCTGCACCAGCTGAAGCACCAAAGTGTTCGAGCGAGATAATTAGACCGTTATCACCGACGTATTCGCGCCAACCTTGCGCGACACCGGCTTCGATGCTTACTCGTAACTTAGCCTTTGTAGGAATAACTTCTTGACGATAAGCCGGGCTCTGCTCGTTAAACCACTCAAGACAGGGAGCACTTACGACTCGAGTAGAGTGATTCTTTCCTTCAAGGGCGCTCTGAACATCAAGAGCGAGGCCAACTTCAGAGCCCGTTGCAATAATCACAATGTCAGGGGAGGAGCTTGCCTCTTTCAGAATATAAGCGCCCTTATCCACACCAGCGATGTCACCGTGTGTTGCGCGGTCAACAGTGCGCAGATTCTGACGAGAGAGAAATAGACCAACTGGCTTATTTCTTAGCAAGATTGATTTCCATGCTTGAGTGACTTCATTCGCATCTCCGGGGCGAACCACTGCAAAATTCGGCATAGCGCGAAGAGATGCCAAGTGCTCGATTGGTTGGTGAGTAGGTCCATCCTCACCAAGACCAATCGAGTCATGAGTCCAAATAAAGATAGTTGGGATGTCCATCAGTGCTGCCAGGCGCACAGTTGGTCTCATGTAATCACTAAAGACAGCAAAAGTTCCACCAAATGTCCGTGAGAGACCATGCAAGGTAATTCCGTTAAGAATTGATCCCATTGCGTGTTCGCGAATTCCAAAGTGAATTATTCGACCGTAAGGATTGGCA
>WLDB01000039.1 GCA_009705035.1 Actinomycetota bacterium
CGCCGATTGAGTTCATAGCAGCAAGAGCGCGAATATCATCAAGTGATGAGATACCACCACTGGCAATAACTGGCTTCTTTGTAGCCGCGCAAACCTCTTTCAACAATTCTAGATTAGGGCCTTTTAGCGTTCCATCTTTGGTGACATCGGTAACTACATAGCGGGCGCAACCATCACGCTCAAGTCTTTCTAGGGTTTCAAAGAGATTGCCACCTTCTTCAGTCCAACCACGCGCTGCCAATGTGTGGCCACGTACATCCAAGCCGACAGCAATTCGATCGCCAAATTCAGCGATAACGCGTGAGGTCCAATCGGGATTCTCTAACGCTGCTGTTCCTAAATTGACGCGGCGACATCCAGTTGCAAGAGCTCGCCTTAAGGATTCATCATCACGAATTCCGCCAGAGAGCTCAACCTTAATATCAAGGCGCCCAACAACTTCTGCAAGCAGCTGACTGTTCTCTCCTATTCCAAAAGCGGCATCGAGATCTACCAAGTGAATCCACTCGGCGCCTGAATCTTGAAAATCCATCGCCGCATCAAGGGGTGAGCCATATGAAGTTTCAGCGCTGAGCTCGCCTTGAACGAGTCTTACAGCGCGACCATCTTTTACATCGACGGCTGGAAGTAGTTCTAGATAATTTAAATCTCGATTGCTCATAGCGTTGCGACCCAATTCTTAATCAGATGCAAACCTGCATCGCCGGACTTTTCAGGATGAAATTGGGTAGCAGTCATTGCACCATCTTCGATTGCCGCAATAAATTGCCCTTCGTAATCGGTATAGCTCTCAATTTTTCCAACACTCTTGGTGACTGCGTAGCTATGGACGAAGTAGAAGGATTCAGATTCAACTCCTTTAAAGATTTTGCTCTCTTTGTGGGGCGTAACAGTGTTCCAACCCATGTGAGGCAGAACCTTGGTCTCTAGTTTTTCTACTGTTGCATCCCAAATTCCTACTCCCGCATGGGCTCCATGTTCAACACCGCGAGCGAAAAGAATCTGCATTCCAACACAAATACCGAGCGTCGGGCGATTCAAGGCAACTCGCTGACGAACAATCTCATCGCCACGAACTGCTTGCAAACCTTTCATACAAGCAGCGAAGGCACCTACTCCGGGAACAACTAAACCCGTAGCGTTGAGCGCGGTTTCAAAATCTGAAGTAACGATAACTTCTTGACCGCTTCTTTCAAAGGCACGATGGGCAGAGCGCAAATTGCCTGATCCATAATCAAGAATTGCAATCATTGCCTTGGCTCCTTGTAAAAAAAATAGAAATCTAAATATGTGATTTAGAGTGAGCCCTTTGTAGATGGAATTCCTGAGACACGAGAATCTAGAGCGACCGCATCACGCAACGCACGAGCCACCGCCTTAAATTGAGCTTCGAAAACGTGGTGGGCATTTCTTCCCTCTAATACGCGAACGTGCAGTGCAATTCGTGCTTCAGCAACAATTGATTCCCAGATGTGGCGCCCCAGAGTTGTGTCAAATGTTCCGATGAGTTCGACTATCTCAGGTTGGCGGTGCACAAGATATGGACGGCCCGAGAGATCGACTGCTGCCTGAACGAGAACTTCATCGAGTGGAACCATGGCATCACCAAATCTGCGGATTCCTGCTTTATCGCCTAGCGCTTCGCGCAGAGCCTGTCCGAAAGCAAGTGAAGTATCTTCGACTGTGTGGTGAGAATCAACATCAACATCGCCACTTGTTTTGATGGTGAGATTAAATCCAGAGTGCTTTCCCAGCTGAGACATCATGTGATCAAAGAATGGGACTCCGGTATCAACAGAGACTTCACCGCTGCCATCGAGATTGAGCTCAACTAATACGCTGGACTCTTTCGTAGTGCGTTCGACACGAGCACTTCTCATCATTACTCCCCTAACTTTGAAGATAGCTTAACTTTTGATTACTTTGAAACTTAACGCAAGATGCTTGTTAGAGCTTTGATAAAGAGTTCATTCTCGGCTTCACTGCCCACTGTGACTCTTAAGTGAGCTGATAATCCCACATCTCTAATGAGAACTCCCTTATCTAGAAGCTTTTGCCATAACTCGGGTGCCGGAATATCAAATCCTGAGAAGAGAAGGAAGTTCGCCTTGCTCGGTGTGACAGTTAATCCCAGCCCCACTAGCGCTATGCGCAGCTTCTCCCGAGCAGCAATTAATCGATCAACATTAGCTAGCAATTCATCCTGGTGCTCCAAAGCAACTTCTGCAGCTGCCTGTGTAATCGAACTCAGGTGATACGGAAGTCGAACCAAGAATAAGGCGCTAATTACTGCAGGATCTGCAACAAGATATCCAACGCGTGCGCCAGCAAATGAGAAGGCTTTACTCATTGTGCGAATAACAACAATCTTTGGATTAGCAGCAATCAGAGTGACAGCCGATTGCTCATCGGAGAATTCAGCGTAAGCCTCATCAACTACTAAGAGCCCAGGACATACCTTTGCTAGATCAAGAATTTCTTCAATCGAAAGAGAGCTTCCAGTTGGATTATTGGGTGTGGTGATAAAGGTAAGTGTCGGAGCACTTTCACTTATCTCTCTCTTTGCGACCTCAATATCAAGTGAAAAGTCTTGACGACGCGAGCCATTACGCCACTGACAACCGATAACACGCGCGATTAATGGGTGCATCGAATATGAAGGGGTGAATCCAATCGCGCCTGAATTTCCGAATGCAAGGAAGAGGGATTGGATAATTTCATTGCTCCCATTTGCAGCCCAGATGTTCTCTGCTGAAAAAGTGGTAGAAGATTGAGAATTAATGAATGAAGCAAGACCTGCTCGTAACACATTTGCATCTCTATCAGGGTAGCGATTGAGATGGAGCGCGCTCTCTTGAATGCGCGCAGCTATCGCTTGAGATAGCTCGGGTGAGAGTGAGTAAGGATTCTCATTTGTGTTTAGGGTTGCCTGCGCTGGAACCTGTGGTGCTCCATATGGCGCTAAGCCGCTTAAGCGATCAACGAGTGGTAACCACTCTGGCCACTGGCTCATGGCGTCTCTAATCTAGAAGAGTTTTCAAAGCGAACAGTCATTGCCTCACCATGTGCAGGTAAGTCTTCCGCATTTGCAAGAGTTACAACTGTGGCGGCAATATCGTTAAATGATTTTTCGTCGTATTCAATAAAATGAAGTCCGCGAAGAAATGTCTGAACCGAGAGCCCGCTACTGTGACAGGCACACCCTCCAGTTGGTAGCACGTGATTTGAACCTGCTGAATAATCACCGAGAGAAACAGGTGAAAAACGGCCGACAAATACTGCACCGGCGTTACGAATAGATTCGCTATCTCTCTGTGAATTCCGTGTTTGAATCTCCAAGTGTTCGGCAGCGTATGCATTAACGACATCAAGTCCTTGTGCGATTGATGATACGAGTACAGCTGCAGATTGATTTCCAGTCAAAGCAGTGCGGATACGATCAGAGTGTTTAGTTGCTGCAACGCGCTTCTCTAATTCAACCTCAACTTCATCAATAAGTTCGGCAGAATCTGTAACCAGAACTGCAGCAGCAATTACATCGTGCTCTGCTTGGCTAATAAGATCAGCGGCAACGTCGGCGGCAATCGCAGAGGAATCAGCCAAAATCGCAATCTCGGTCGGTCCGGCTTCTGAATCAATAGCGATGATTCCGCGCAAGGCGCGCTTAGCGGCAGCGACATAAATGTTCCCGGGGCCAGTAACAAGATCGCAACGTTCCGCCACATCTGCCATTCCATAAGCGAAGAGAGCAATTGCTTGCGCTCCCCCAATTGCATAGACCTCAGTGATGCCTAGTAGGGCGCATGCTGCAAGAATTGTTGGGTGAGGTAAGCCGCCAAATTCTTTCTGTGGTGGCGATGCAACAGCAATACTTTGAACCTGTGCAATCTGAGCAGGAATTACATTCATAAGGACAGAACTCGGATAAACAGCTCGTCCACCAGGAACATAGAGCCCGACACGATCAACTGGAATCCACTTCTCGCGCACGGTTCCGCCATCGACAACCGTGACCGTAGATTCGTGACGCACTTGCGACGAATGCACTTTTCGGATTCGCTCCGCGGAAAGTTCGAGAGCGGCTCGCACCGCTGGGTCTAACTCAGAGAGCGCAGCATCTAGAGCTGCTTGTGGAACACGAATTGATTGTGGGCGGATTCCATCGAATTTTTCTGCCAGATCAAGCAGATCAGATTCGCTTCCATCTTTAACTCTTTGCAAGATAGGTTCGATTGTGAGCATCGCTGCTGCTACATCGAGCGTCGCGCGTGGGAGCTCAGCCTGATACTGAGCCTTGGAGAGCCCTCTCCCCCGTAGATCAACGCGCCGCAACATAACGTTAATTCTACTTTGACTTAACTACTTGATGTGCCTTGATTTTGAGTGGGAGATTTAGCTGCGAATCATGCACTCAGGGCCCAAAATCGCCTTCAAATCTGCACTCAAACTTGGTGACGATGTGACGAGAGCATCGACCTTGAGAGTCGTTGACTTCTCTTGATCTACGACTTGAAGATGTACTTCGCGCTTTCCGGGATGAGAGCGAAGTATCTCCTTCATACGTTCGACAATCGGTGGAGTCACCTGTGAGGCAGGTAGCGAGATAAGTAAGGGGCCGGTAGGTCCTCCGGTGATATCCGGCATTGTCATTTCAAGGGCGGTAAACCTCACCTGCTCATCGCTGCGAGAGAAACGGCCACGGATTACGACGACTCTATCTTCGGTGAGTGAGAGCGAATATTGGTTGTAGGTATTTGAGAAGAAGAGAGCTTCAATTGAACCCTCTAGATCTTCAATATTTACAACTGCCCATGATGCGCCTTGGCGTGAAACTTTACGTTGTACACCTGTGATTAGGCCACCAATTGTTATTACGCCATCGACCATACCTTCATCAAGTAACGCACTAATTGACATATCGGTATGAGAGCGAAGAACATGTTCGACTCCAAGGAGTGGATGGTCTGAAACATAAAGTCCGAGCATCTCACGCTCGAAGGAGAGCAAGGTGGCTTTATCCCACTCTGTAGCTGGGACATCAATATCGAGACCTGCTACATCACTGACATTTTCGCCGCCAAATAAATCAAATTGACCGATCGCCTCAGCTCGCTTGGTTTCTATAACCGAATCAATAGCCTCAAGATGGATTGTCATCAACCCTTTTCGAGGATGGTTAAGTGAATCAAATGCTCCACCCTTGATGAGTGATTCGATTGTTTTCTTATTACAAACCTGCGCATCAACTTTGGCTAAGAAATCACCGAAGGATGCAAAAGCGCCCTTAATCTCACGTGAAGATTTGATAGATGCAACAACACCTTCTCCCACATTTCGAATAGCGGCAAGACCAAAACGGATATCTCTTCCGCGCGGGGTGTATTCAGCATTTGACTCGTTAACATCTGGAGGCAAGACCTTGATACCCATACGCCGACATTCAGAAAGGTAGAGAGCAGATTTATCTTTATCGTCGCGAACAGAAGTTAACAAAGCTGCCATGTATTCGGTCGGATAATTTGCCTTGAGGTAAGCGGTCCAGAATGAAACTACCCCGTACCCCGCCGAGTGTGCTCTGTTAAATGCGTAATCAGAGAAGGGAATTAGAACTTCCCAGAGACGCTTTATGGCAGCTTCTGAGAAACCATTTGACTTCATTCCCGCTTCGAAGGGGATATATTCCTTATCGAGAATATCTTTATTCTTCTTACCCATCGCCTTACGTAATAAATCTGCACGGCCTAAAGTAAAGCCCGCGACTTTCTGCGCAATCGCCATTACTTGTTCTTGATAAACAATGAGTCCGTAGGTATCGCCCAAAATATCGTTAAGTACAGTCGAGAGTTCAGGATGTATCGGCTCTACCGGTTTGCGACCATTCTTACGATCGGCATAGTTGTTATGCGCGTTCTCGCCCATAGGTCCAGGACGGTAGAGTGCGATTACAGCCGAAATATCAGCAAATGAATCTGGAGCCATTGAGCGAAGGAGCGCGCGCATTGGCCCGCCATCAAGCTGAAAAACTCCGAGAGTATCTCCGCGAGAGAGAAGTTCGAAAGTCTTTTGATCGGCAAGTGGAAGATCTTCTAGAACAATATCGATACCTTGATTCTCTTTGATATTTAAAAGAGCATCATCTAAAACTGAGAGGTTTCGAAGTCCTAAGAAGTCCATCTTCAATAACCCGGTTGCTTCACATGCACCCATATCAAATTGAGTGATAATCGAACCATCTGAGTCTCTACGATGAATAGGAATGACATCAAGAAGCGGCTCTCGTGAAAGAATCACACCAGCTGCGTGAACACCCCACTGGCGTTTAAGGCCTTCGAGGCCACGAGCTAGATCAACAACACGCTTAGAATCAACATCTGTATCGTAGAGCTGACGGAATTCTCCAGCTTCTCCGTAACGTGGATCTTTACTATCAAAGACGCCCCCCAATGTAATGTCCTTGCCCATTACTGAAGGCGGCAACGCTTTGGTCAGTTTTTCACCGATTGCATATGGGTAACCGAGAACTCTTGTTGAATCCTTGAGCGCTTGCTTCGATTTAATGGTTCCATAAGTAATGATCTGTGCGACACGATCTTCACCGTACTTCTCTGTCGCATAGCGAATCATCTCGGAGCGACGACGCTCATCGAAGTCGAGATCGATATCGGGCATCGAGATACGTTCTGGGTTGAGAAAACGTTCGAAGAGAAGGCCATGTTCGATTGGATCAAGTCCTGTGATTCCAAGTGCATAGGCAACTAGCGAACCCGCAGCTGACCCACGACCTGGCCCAACTCGGATTCCAACTTTCTTCGCATGATTGACTAAGTCTGCAACTACAAGGAAGTACCCAGGAAAACCCATTGAGATCATTACGCCAAGTTCATAATCAAGGCGTTCGCTATGCGCAGGTGTAAGTCGTGGACCTAATCTTTCAGCTAATCCGCGAATGGACTCTGAACGTAGCCAAGAATCTTCGGTCTCACCCTTCGGCACATCAAATCGGGGCAACAAATTTTCGCCTTCGCGAAGTGTGACATTGCATCGCTCTGCGATAAGTAAGGTGTTATCGCAGGCCTCTGGAAGGTCTTTAAATAGTTCACGCATTTGTGCAGGGCTCTTTACATAAAATTCAGAGTTATCGAATTTAAAACGCTTTGGATCGGCCAATGTTGAGCCTGATTGAACACAGAGCAGTGCTTCATGTGCAGGTGCGTCTTCATGGAATGTGTAGTGCAAATCATTGGTGGCAAGTAGTGGAAGTTTGAGTTCTTTGCCTAGCTTAAGCAGATCTGCCTTTACGCGATTTTCGATATCAATATCGTGATCCATAAGCTCAAGATAGAAATTATTTGCGCCAAAAATATCTCGGTAATCACTAGCGGCACGCAGTGCTTCTTTATATTTACCCATGCGCAAACGCGTTTGAATTTCACCACCCGGACAACCTGTTGTGGCGATTAATCCATCTGCATACTTGCTCAATAGTTCGCGGTCCATGCGAGGTTTGTAGTAATAACCTTCGAGCGATGCCAATGACGAAAGTCTAAATAGGTTGCCAAGACCCTGGTTATTCTCAGCAAGAATTGTCATATGGGTATAGGCACCGCCACCGGAAACATCGTCTTCACCGCCATCGCCCCACTGAATACGTTTCTTATCATGGCGTGATTCGGGAGCTACATATGCCTCAATACCGATAATCGGTTTAACGCCAGCTTTTGTTGCTTGCTTGTAAAAATCAAAGGCACCAAAGACATTGCCATGATCTGTCATTGCGATTGCTGGCATACCGAGGCGAGCTACCTCTTTGACGAGATCGCCTACGCGCGCGGCTCCGTCGAGCATCGAGTACTCAGTATGTACGTGTAAGTGTACAAACGAGTCGTTCGTCGATGCCCGTGAAGCCAATTGATCTTCAGATGACATGGTGGGGCAAGAGTAGCCCCTTAAGGAAGAACTGCATCCGAAAGCAACGCCAGCGAAGCCTCAAGGTCAGCTGGATATGGAGCACTCAGCACCATCGCCTCCCCCGAGACTGGATGGTTAAAACGTAGCTCAAGTGCATGCAGCCACGGACGACGCATCGCCAATGATTTACCTAAGACAGGATCTGCGCCGTATGCAGTATCTCCCACAAGTGGATGACCCAGCGCAGAGAAGTGGACGCGGATTTGATGAGTGCGTCCGGTTTCAAGTTCGACCTTCACCATTGAAACAGAACGGTAATACTCAAGGACTTGATAGTGAGTAATGCTCTCTTTTCCTTCTGCAACTACGGCAAAGCGATGATCCTGAACTGGGTGTCGATCAATCGGTGCATCAATAGTTCCTTCGGCAGGATCCATATGTCCTTGCACTAACGCGTGATAAATCTTGACAATCTCGTGAGTACGAAACATCTCTTTCAACGTCAGATACGCCCAATCAGTTTTTGCGACAATCATCAATCCACTTGTTCCGGCATCTAAGCGATGAACGATTCCAGCTCGTTCAGCCGGGCCGCTCGTTGAGATTGTGTAACCAGCTGCCATAAGGGCGCCAATAACTGTTGGACCAGTCCAACCAGGGGCAGGATGCGCCGCACATCCAATAGGTTTATCAACGACAACAATTTCGTCATCGTTATAAACGACCGTAAGTCCTTCAAGCGGGGTTAGCGGAATAGGATCTTGATTCTTCTGTTCAGGCATCAGTACATCAATCATTTGACCAGCAGTTACCCGCTCAGATTTACCCAATGCACGACCGTCGGTTGAAATATCCCCGTCATCGATTAATTTGACGATTGAAGTACGTGACAAGCCAAGTACACGCGTGAGCGCGCTATCAATTCGTTCGCCAGCAACGCCCTCAGGCACTATCAATGTGCGTTGTTCACGGCTCACGAAATCGCTCCATTACTATTTTTGGCCCCTGAATTGCTTGGCTTTGTAGGATGAATATTCATCACTGTAAGAACGAAGGCGATTATCGAGGCAATCACGATCGATGAATCCGCAATGTTAAACACAGGCCAATTAGGGAGCTCAATCCAATCGATAACGTGGCCGTAGAGAAAACTTGGCTCACGGAATACTCGGTCTGAGAGATTACCAAGCACTCCCCCTAGAACGAGCCCGGCCACTACAGCCCAACCCGTTGAAGTGATTCTAGGACTGTAACGCAAGATAAAGAGGAGAACACCTATCGATATTGAGGTGAAGACAATTGTAAAGCCGGTTGCAAAACTAAACGCTGCTCCTGGGTTTTTGTGAAGAGTCACTTGGAGAAAAGTTCCGATGACTTTCTTAGATGCTCCGGTGAGATTTTCTAGCGCCCAATTTTTAGTAAGGAAATCGATTGACCAAATGACGAGCGCTAAAGAGTAGAGCCTTGCTAACTTCGTGCTCTGGCGCACTTTAGCGCCGCTCTTCTTTCTGCTTGCAAATCATGCAGAGAGTTGCACGTGGAAATACTTGCAGACGTGCCTTTCCGATTGGTGATGAACAGACTTCGCAATTTCCATATGTCTTGTCATCTATACGAGTCAAAGCGCGTTCTGTCTGCAACACCATATCTTTTGCATTAATCACAAGTGACATTTCGTGTTCACGCTCAAAAGTCTTAGTTCCTGAATCTGCCTGATCATCGCCAGCTCCATCGCCAGCATCAGCAATCAAATCTTCCATCTCAAGCTCAACTGACTTGAGTTCTGCTTGCAAGCGCGCAAGATCTTTTGCTAGTTCAACGCGCATAGCTTTTAGCTCTGCACTGCTCCACGCTGCTTCTCCCTCTGAAGCAAGAACTGGCGTAGGCGCAGCTCTCAAAGGCTTAAGTGGAGCAACTTTCTTTCCACTTTTAATCGGACGAGGAGGAGGAGGCATTACAAGGCGACGTTCTTCTATGACAGGTGCTGCCGTAGGCGCAACTACTGTTGCAACAGAGACGGTCTGCGATTTTTCATCTACCGTCAAAGTTGTTTTGCCAACTTTGGAAGGGAAAGGGCGACCCGGTGCTTTAGTGGCTACTGCTTTTTTAACAGGTGCTTTCTTTGCCGGAACCTTTTTAGCAGGTGCTTTCTTTGCAGGAGCTTTTTTAGCAGGAGCTTTCTTTGCCGGAGCCTTTTTAGCTACCGCTTTTTTAGCGGGTGCTTTCTTAGCTACCGCCTTCTTAGCAGGGGCCTTTTTTGCAGGGGCTTTCTTGGCACTTGCTTTCTTGGCGACCTTTTTCACTGACACGCGGGGCACCCTATGCCCTTTTACTCTTATCCGCCACCTGCGCCACGCTGGAAGAGAACTATCCATGCAGAGATGGTTTAGACTAGGCGCTACGCAGAATCAGCTGTTCGAAGTTATGCGATGAAGGGGCAATCACCCCAGAGCATGTCGGAAGATGCACAGGTTGAGAATCTCTCAAATGCCTGTGAGGTAGACCCGACCGAGAGGCTGTTAAAGAAAGTGGTAGATCGCACGATCTACAAGGTGGGTGGTACCGCGAGCTAACGCTCGTCCCTCCAAGTAACGATTGAATACGACTTGGAGCCACGAAATGAGTAATTCATCCAGCCCTTCTTTTAAGGCTATCCCCGCGCAGATTGATCTGCCAGCGATGGAACACTCCATTCTTGATTTTTGGAAGACCAACTCGATTTTTGAGAAGAGTCTGGCACTACGCGCAGATGGCCAACCATGGACTTTCTACGAAGGACCTCCTACTGCTAACGGCGCACCTGGCACACACCACATTGAAGCGCGCGTATTTAAAGATGTCTTTCCTCGTTATCAAACGATGAAGGGGCGTTACGTCTCTCGAAAAGCAGGTTGGGATTGTCATGGGTTGCCGGTCGAGATCGCCGTAGAGAAAGAACTCGGTTTCTCAGGCAAAAAAGATATTGAAAAATTTGGAATCGCAGAATTTAACGATCAATGTAAAACATCTGTAACTCGTCACGTTGATGCCTTTACTCGCATGACAGAGCGCATGGGATTCTGGGTTGATTTTGATGA
>WLDB01000004.1 GCA_009705035.1 Actinomycetota bacterium
AAATAAATGCGAAGATCAACAGAGTGGTTCCGCAGAGAATCGACATCAGGCGAAAACGGCTCATCGGATTTTTCATAAGTCTAACTCTAATACTGATTCTAATACTTACCCTAATACTTAATGGACTTCTTGCGAAACCTCATCCTTAATACCCTGCACATCGCGCCTCTTATAGAAAGGGGCCCATAGGACGAGGGCGGCCATTAACCACCAAATTACAACGTAAGAGATGTGTTGCCAGTAGTACCCATTGAATTCGGTCTCTGGCATTTCGGGGGTGATGCGCGGACGAAGAATTTCGCCGGTCTCTCGAACTTCAGAGGTTGCTGCGATAAAGCCATCGTAAAGTTGGAGGCCCGTTGTCGATGTCAGCAGACTGCTATCTATGCGAGAGATTTGAGAATCAGTATTGAGAGCGCGATCTTTAATTTGGCGTGGATAGATTGCCCCTGTCACATTAAGAATCTCGGCGGATTCAGAGAGCTCAGAGTCTTGCCAAAATCCCCGAAGAACCAGGATTGCGCTCTCGGCATCAAGCTGCACGAGTGCAATCTCCCAGTCGGATACATTCTTATCTGCCGCAATCTGGTTAGGTGCCTTATAGGTGGCAATTATTGTTCCAGAGATATTTACAAATTTTCCGAATGATTCAACGGGAATGATTTCATCTGGCTGAGTGAGTTCTGATAATTGATAAACCTTCTCGTCTTGAACAGTTACTTTCTTCTCGTTAGCAGTCATTTCGCGAGCGCGATCGAGTTGCCAATATCCGAGGGCAAAGAAGATTGCAGCTAAGGCTAAAACCAGAACTGCGGTGAGCGCTTTTTTAATTCTGTCCATCATCTTCACGTTTTTGCATTCGTGAATAGCGCTTATAGAAACTCACAAGCAAAAGTGCGACTGAACTCACCAAGATAATCATGGTGAAAGAACCGGCCATACCCATATCCACATCTTTGCTCATGAGAGAATCTTCCCATGTCAGATGAGAAGTTCCAAGGTGAACTCGATTACAACGACCGTTACGGCATCCGTACCGGAAAACCTTGGATTCCCTATGCAATTTCATTTGCGGTAATCGGTGTTATTTGGCTTCTCTGGTCAGCTTTGTTTCACGCCCAGCCTGCGATTGGCTCAAACCTCATCGCATTTAGCAATACAGATCCGCGCAATATTGAGATTCGCTACATAGTTACTCGCGAAGACCCATCGCTGAGTGGAACTTGCATCTTGGCGGCACGCGATATCGATAAGGTCGTTGTGGGACAGATAACTGATTTCATTCCACCTGGTAAAGCCATGATTGAGCGGGTCGTACAGATCCCTTCGCGCGGAGATGCGGTTAACGCTCGTATTGAAAGCTGTTATCTCAACTAGTTTCAAGCTCACTTTATTTAAGACTTTTGCAACCTCTCCTTCGTGCATTACCCTTGGCAGTTATGAGCGGACAACAGACGTGGTTAACACAAGAGGCAGCAGATCGACTTGCTGCGGAGCTCGCCCAGCTTGAAGGTCCAGGTCGCAAAGATGTCACTGCGAAAATTGAGGCAGCTCGCGCCGAAGGTGATCTCAAAGAAAATGGCGGCTATCACGCAGCACGTGATGAGCAAGGCAAGATGGAAGCCCGTATCCGCCAACTGAAGCAGATGCTTGAGAATGCCCACATCGGAACTCCGCCAGCTAGCGCAGATGGCAAAGTTGGCGCCGGCATGGTCGTCACCGCCGTAATTGCTGGAGATGAAACAAAGTTTCTTCTCGGCTCTCGTGAAATTTCATCCGGTGATCTCGATGTCTACTCTGAAAAATCACCACTAGGTGCCGCAGTCTTGGGCGCCGACATTGGTGCAACTGTTAAGTACACAGCTCCAAATGGACGTGAGATTTCAGTCGAGATTAAATCCGCTGAATTCTTCTAGCTAATCAGACTAGATTAACCAGACTGGTTAGTCAGCTGACCGCTTATAGCGACGCAAGCTCAACGGTACGAAAATCACCATAATTATCACCATATATAAAATTGATGTGATTAGTGGATTCTCGCTCGGGAAAGAACCAGCTGTCGCTCCAAATTGATTTTCAAGTCCAAAGAGTTCGCGGCATGCAGCGACCATCGTTGAGACCGGATTCCACTCTGCAAAGTATTGGAGAGCTCGTGGCATTCCAGTTGTTGGTGCAAAGGCATTTGATAAGAATGTCAACGGGAATGTCACGATAAAGCTGACATTCTGCACAACGCGAGCATCAGAGGCTGATAAACCAACAAGGACTCCTACCCATGAGAGTGCATAACCAAAGAGGAGCAGGAAGAGGAATCCGAGCGCAACATTGAGCAATCCACCTGACGGACGCCAACCGACTACGTAACCTGCAATGCCCATCACTGCGAGAACAACAATATTGAGAAGCGAATCTCCCAATGTGCGACCAACGACCAAAGCAGATTGTGAAATAGGGAGAGATCTAAAGCGATCGATGAGGCCCTTCTTCATATCTTCTGCCAAGCCCGAAGCAGTGCCAGCTAATGTAAATGCCACTGTCTGCACAAAGATTCCAGGCATGAGAAGTTGAACATACCCACCTGGCTGACCTGTATCAATCGAACCGCCGAATACATAACGGAAGAGAAGTACAAACATCACAGGTTGAATTGTTGAGAAGATGAGAACTTCAGGTACACGAGTAAGTAGACGCAACTGGCGTTGCGTAATTATTGTGATATCTCCAATTGCGCTCATGCGACATCTTCTTTCTTCTCTGCTGAGTGTCCAGTAAGTGATAAGAAGACATCATCAAGTGATGGACGCTTGAGTCCGACGTCGAGGGCGTGGATTCCGGCATCATCTAAATTCTTTAAGACTTCAAAGAGCGCTTTAGAACCTGTTGATACAGGGGCTGAAATCATACGCAGACCTTCATCGAGTGTTGGAGTAAGACCACTTACGGCAGCAACAATCTGCATTGTCTTCGCAATGTGGGCGCTTTCAACAACAACCTCTAGTCGTTCACCACCAACCTGCTTCTTCAATACATCAGAAGTACCACGGGCAATAACTTTGCCAGTATCAATAACTGCAATCTCATCAGCTAATTGATCTGCCTCTTCGAGATATTGAGTTGTGAGAAGCAAAGTGACTCCGCCCTTTACGAGCTCTTGAATAACGCCCCACATCTCTTGGCGCCCGCGTGGGTCAAGACCAGTTGTTGGTTCATCTAGAAAGAGGACCTTTGGCTTAACAATCAGAGATGCTGCAAGATCTAGGCGACGACGCATTCCACCTGAGTATGTTTTGATTGGGCGCTTTGCTGCTTCAGTTAAATTGAATCGTTCAAGCAATTCATTTGCGCGGGTAACAGCGTTCTTCTTACCAAGGTGATACAACTGACCGAACATCAATAGATTGTCATAACCTGTGAGAATCTCATCGACAGCTGCATATTGGCCTGATAGCCCGATTACTTCACGAACTTTGTCTGGATGCTTGATCACATCAATGCCAGCGACCATCGCACGCCCTGAATCGGGGCGCAATAGTGTCGACAAAATGCGCACGGTCGTTGTTTTGCCTGCGCCATTTGGTCCAAGAACACCTAATACGGTGCCTTCTTCAACATCGAGGCTCAAATTATCAAGCGCTCGGACTTTACCTTTGTCATAGGTCTTTACTAGTTCTTCCGCGATAACTGTTTTCACGGAGTAAACTTACCAATCTATGAATACAAATGCACCCGCCAAAGAACTTACCCACCGCGAGATTATGGTCATATTAGGTGGCCTGATGACTGGCTTACTACTAGCCGCCCTTGATCAAACAATCGTATCGACTGCACTTAAAAGTATCGTCGAAGATTTCCAAGGTCTCGAGCACTACACCTGGGTTGTCACCGCATACCTTTTAACATCGACAGCATCAACGCCGCTCTACGGAAAAATCTCTGACCTATATGGTCGCCGAATTGTCTTTCAATTTGCAATCGTCACATTCTTAATTGGTTCTCTACTTGCAGGTGCAGCACAAGATATGAACCAGCTGATTGCTACACGAGCGCTTCAAGGTCTTGGCGCCGGTGGCCTTATGGCACTTACCTTCGTGATCATCGGTGACATCGTTCCGCCCCGCGAAAGAGGGCGCTATCAAGGTTATTTTGGCGCCGTCTGGGGGCTCTCATCGGTTGCAGGTCCTTTGCTCGGTGGTTTTTTCTCAGACCGCGAAACCATTCTGGGCTTCGACGGATGGCGTTGGATTTTCTATATCAATATTCCTTTCGGAATCGCAGCGCTAGTTATTACTTCAGCGGTGCTTCATTTGCCTCGTGTAAAGCGTGAGCATTCGATCGATTACCTTGGCGCCATTCTCTTGGTTACAGGAGTGACATCTATCTTGCTCGCTGTATCTGTTTATGGTCCTCAAGAAGGTTGGAGTGACTCTCGAACAATTGGTTATCTCTCAGTAGGTTTGATTTTGTCAGCATTATTTGTTTGGTGGGAATCAAAGGCAAAAGAGCCGATCATTCCGCTCTCACTCTTTAAGAACCACACCTTTACTTTGACGTCGATCCTCGGTGCAATCATCGGCGCTGGCATGTTTGGTGCAATCGTTATGTTGCCTCTCTACATGCAGGTTGTTAAAGGGTATTCAGCAACGGATGCTGGTCTTAAGTTGATTCCGCTAATGCTCGGAATTGTTACAACTTCAATCCTCAGCGGTAAATTGATTTCAAAGCACGGTCATTACAAGCGCTTCCCAATTATGGGAACAGCAATCATGACAATCGGTCTTCTCTTTATGTATCGCCTAGGTATCGATACTCCGTATTGGCAACTATCTATCTATGCAGTCATGGTTGGTGCAGGCCTTGGTTTATCTATGCAGACAATCGTTATTGCCTTGCAGAACTCAGTTGAATTCAAGGATATGGGCGTTGCCACAAGCTCAAATACTTTCTTCCGTTCATTGGGATCAGTCTTTGGTACCGCACTCTTTGGAGCAATTCTGACCAACCGATTAGGTCATTACCTCACGACAAATATTGCAGAGATAAGGGCAAATAACCCAGATGTAGTCAATGGAATCGATCCACAGAAACTTCAGGATGTTCAGAGCAATACATCAATCATTGCCGAGTTGCCACCCCAGGTGCAGAGTGCAGTACTTGATGCATTTGTACATTCCTTCCAGATTGTCTTTATAACCGCAGCTCCTGTCGTTGCGATTGGTTTCTTTGTTGCTCTCTTCTTGCGCGAGACCCCACTACGCACCTCAGAAGATTACGCAGCTGCACGAAAAGAATCTGCTGGTGATGCAATTGGCTAAATCAAGGCCTTCTGCATAGTGAAGTTAAATAACCCGCTCCGCGAATTTCCCAGAGAAGTCGGCGTAATCATCTTTGCCTCCTTCTTTGTGGCTGTGGGTTTTGGAATTATTGCTCCAACTCTTCCGCTCTTTGCTAAATCATTTGGAGTAAATCACGCCGCTGTTGGCACGATTCTCTCCGCCTTTGCCTTTGCTCGTTTTGCCACCGGGTTAATATCTGGAAAACTTGTTGATAAATTCGGTGAGCGATTAATCTATTCATCAGGTGTTGCACTCGTTGCTATTTCATCTGCAGCCGCAGCTGCAGCTACATCGTATTCGCAGCTTCTAATTTTTAGATCGGCTGGTGGGCTCGGCTCGTCAATGTTCTCTGTTGCCGGAGGTTCGATTTTGCTCCGCGCAACTTCAGATATGCAGCGAGGGCGCGCACAATCTCTCTACAACGGTTCATTCTTATTAGGAATGATGGGTGGACCTGTTATCGGTGGCGCGCTCTCTGCCTTCTCTCTTCGTGCACCCCTTGCGATTTACGCGGTACTACTTGGAATCTCTGCGATCTCAGGAGCGTTCTTGCTACGAAATTCGAAGCTTGCAGCACGCCCAGAAAGTAAGTCAGAGAAGACATCTCTGCGCGATGCTTTTGCTTTAAAGCCATATCGAATGGCGCTTGCAATTTCTTTTGGTACAGCTTTCATTCTCTTTGGAATGGCTCGCTCAGTACTTCCGCTCTTTATGGTTGAAGATATGAAAGTTTCCACCACTTACATGGGAGTTGGCTTTACCGTCGCATCAGTTGTAAATGGTTTATTGCTACTACGAGCAGGGCGGCAATCTGATCAACGTGGACGGCGTTATGTTGCCATGATTGGCTCTGGTGCAATGTTTATCTCCACATTGCTTCTTCTCGTAACTGTTAGAGATTGGATTTTCTTCCCAGCAATGGTGTTCTCTGGAATTGCCGGGGCATATCTATCAACCGTTCCAGCAAGCCTTATTGGAGATGTACTCAAAGGCAAAGGTGGCCAAGTAATTGCTCTGATGCAGATGTCTGGAGATTTCGCGGCGATGATAGCCCCGATTCTTTTAGGCGTAATTACTGATATCACCGGTGCTTTTTGGCCAGCATTCTTAGTCAGCGCAATACTGATGTTAGGGCTCTTCATCCTTACAACACGGATTCCAGAAACCCGAAATACCGTTCATCGATCAGAAGAGCCGATTAAAGACCTTTAAGCGCGCTGACAACCTTTGTAAGTGACGCCTTGGCATCACCGAAGAGAAGTGTTGTCTTTGGATCATAGAGAAGTTCGTTTTCAATACCAGCAAAACCTGGGCGCATTGAGCGCTTCAAGAAGATGATGTTGGCTGAATCAGAAACTTTCAGGATAGGCATTCCGTAGATTGGGCAACCTGGAGTTGTCTCGGCTGCTGGATTTACTACATCGTTTGCACCGATAACAATCGCAACGTCAGTCTGACCAAAGGTTGGATTTACTTCATCCATCTCAGCAAGTTGTTCGTAAGGAACATTTGCCTCTGCCAGAAGTACGTTCATATGTCCTGGCATACGACCTGCTACAGGGTGAATTCCGTATGCAACATCGATTCCCTTTGAGATCAAAAGATCTGCCATCTCGCGAACAGTGTGTTGTGCCTGTGCAACTGCAAGTCCGAATCCAGGAACAATCACAACGCGACGTGCATAGTTAAGCAAGATTGCAACATCTTCTGGTGAACCTGATTTCACTGGACGTTCTTCGTCAGCAGCTGCTGCAGCTTGTGGCTTTGCAGTAAATGCTCCGAAGAGTGTGCCAAAGAGTGATCGGCCCATCGCCTCTGCCATCAATCGGGTCAAGATTGTTCCTGATGCACCGACCAGAGTTCCCGCGATAATCAAGAGCGTTGAATCGAGAACATAACCACTTGCCGCAACAGTAAGACCTGTAAATGCGTTGAGGAGCGAGATAACGATTGGAACATCAGCGCCACCAACAGGAAGCACAAAGAGGATTCCGAAGAGAAGTGAAAGGCCTGCAAGAATCAATAGTGGGTTGGTACCAGTGTCTTGAACGACCCAGACAGAGACGCCAAGAACAGAGGCTAAAGTAGCCGCAATTACAAAGCGTCCGCCCGGGAATACGACTGGGCGAGTGGTCATCAACTCTTGCAACTTCAAGAAAGTCACAATCGAACCGCTGAAGGATACGCAGCCGACTATTACAGTAAAGACGGTAAAAATAAGAAACGCTACTGTCATATCTTCGCTGTGCTTGAGGTATTCGACGATTGCTACAAGAGCTGCAGCGCCTCCGCCGACTCCGTTAAAGAGTGCAACGAGCTGAGGCATATTTGTCATCTGCACCTTACGCGCTGCGGGTACACCTACTGCTAGACCGAAGGCAATTGATCCGATAATCCAGCCGAGATTCTCAATCTTTTCGAGTTCAAAGAAAACAAGGATGATTGCAACAGTTGCACCGAGTGCACCGAGAAGATTTCCGCGACGCGCAGTCTTTGGGTGAGATAAGCCTTTAAGTGCCAGGATAAAGAGGACGCCGGCAGTGAGACCAATGAGGCTGAAGATTAAATCTTTCACTTCTGCTCACCGCCCTTCTTAGGCTTAAACATTTCGAGCATGCGATCCGTAACTACAAATCCGCCGACAACGTTAATTGTTGAAAGAATAATTGCGGCGACTGAAAGACCGAGTTCGAGGTTTGTATTTGCTGCATCAGCAACAATAATTGCGCCAACCAAGATGACTCCGTGGATAGCGTTAGCACCAGACATCAGTGGTGTATGCAGCGTTGATGAGACTTTAGAGACAACCTCAAAACCCACAAAAACTGCGAGAACAAAGATAGATATAACTGCAATTGCATCCATTACTGTGCCGCCTTTGTTTGTGCTGGTGCTGGTGCTGGTTCTGGGGTTCGACGAGCACCGTTATGCGTCACCGCTGCTCCATTAATAATTTCATCGTTGAAATCAATAGCAATTGCTAGCTCTTGAGCCGGCTTATCATCTTTTGCAGGAGCCGCAGCCTTAGTCATTAGAGTCAGTAGATTCACTACATTTCGTGAGTAAAGACTTGATGCATGGAAAGAGATTTGGCTTGGTACATCTTTACCGCCCCAAATTCGGACTCCCCCTGCAGTTTCAACAATCTCGCCAGGCTTTGATCCTTCAACGTTTCCGCCAGTTTCAGCGGCAAGGTCAACGATGATCGTTCCGGGTTCCATTGCATCAATCATCGCCTGTGTTACCAAGCGCGGTGCTGTGCGACCAGGAACTGCTGCGGTTGTAATAACTACGTGCGACTTTGCAATGTACGGTGTCAAAAGTTCGCGTTGCTTGGCAGCGCGTTCTTCTGTCATTTCACGTGCATAACCACCGGCGCCTTCAAGTGCTTCGAGTTCGAGCTGGATAAATGTTGCACCCATTGATCGCACCTCATCAGCTGATGCTGGACGTACGTCATAGGCAGAAACAACTGCGCCTAATCTGCGCGCTGTTGCCATTGCTTGTAGCCCTGCCACACCTGCACCCAGTACCAAAACTTGTGCCGGCGTAACTGTTCCCGCTGCAGTCATTAAGAGTGGGAAGAAACGCGGTGAAAGTTCGGCGCCAACAAGTGCTGCGCGATAACCGGCACAGAGCGCTTGAGAAGAGAGCGCGTCCATTGATTGCGCACGCGAAATACGTGGCACGAGTTCAAGTGAGAGCGCTGTGACTCCTGCAGAGGCAGCCGCTTCAATTGAATCAATTGCGGTTGTTGGAGATAAGAACGAAATTGTGACGGCGCCCTTTTTGAGAGTTGCCATCTGTGCTGGTGTGAGTGGTTGAACCGAAAGTACAACATCAGCAGAAGCGAGTAATCCGTTATTGCCGATTGATGCACCAGCTGCAACATATTGAGCATCGCTGGCTTGGGCTGCAACGCCTGCACCGCTTTCGATAACAACCTCGTAGCCGAGCTTTGTTAACTTATTGATTACATCGGGGACGAGCGCTACGCGCTTCTCACCCTCTCGGATCTCTTTCGGGACGCATACTCTCATTCGCGAAGGCTACTGGGGCTAGCTCCATTTTGCGCACTCCAAAAGCGCCCAAAAAGTACATCCCTACCGATTACCGCCGGGTAAGGCGGGGTCCCACAAATATTCGGATATTTGGAGAGATAGCACCTGTAATTCCTGCCCCGACAGCCACAGATTGAGAAGCAAGGGTGAGATATCCCCGTCGGCTTGGCTTCCAACTGCAGGTAGCGGTAAATGAACTCGCAGAACCGGTTGCTAGTTTAGAGATGCATCCGGGTATTCGTTTTTGGTTCATCGTAAAAGTAATTCGTGATGCGACGGTGACAACTGCAACAAGATTAATCGGAGTGCTATAAGAAACTGATGTTGGATTACCTGCGAGGGCAAATGAAGAAAATGAAGTAGTATCAACAACGTCGGTTACTGTTACTGAAATCGTTTCGTACCCAATATTGAGCGCTGAATCAACTGCCTTTAAGACAACTACATAAACGTTATTCACACCTACATCTGTTGGAATTTCAAAGTTGGGAGCAATCAAAAAAGAGAGACTCGCTGTCGAATCTGTTAAGCGAGTAAGCGAGAACTTTAATTTATCATCGCCACTATCAAGGGTAATTGTTGCACTCTCACTTGTTGTAATCGTTGCGACCGCCGTTGTATTTTCTGCAACATTGAAAGTTTCGGCCGAAGGAAAAGTTGGCGTGGTTGTGTCAGCATCCACCCCTTGGTCAAAGACCGCAGGCGCAACCAAGGTTCCGTATGTGTCATTTCCAGGACCGCCGTAAAAGTAAGAATTTTCCGTAAATTGGTTTACATAGTCATCCCCTGGACCGCCGTAAAATGTGGAGAGCCACATGTTTCCGGTAACTCGGTCATTACCGGCGCCACCGAAGAAATAGTCTCGGGTACTCGTATTAGAATCCATCGTTGCGATGTCGTTGTTATTACTATCTCCGCAAAATAAATCTTGTCCGTTGCCGTTTGCGCCCCCACTACCGGTGATAACTCCGGCGCCGTTGGCAATCCAAACCACCATTGTTCCATTTGCGATAGCCGCTTCTAGGCTTGCAATATCTGCATAAGCGGTCAATCCCGGCAAAGTCGAACGCGTATAGAGCGGATCGTTTATTGCCGCTATACATTCATTGAGTTTCTGTGTTGCCTCAGCCGCAGTAAGTGCAAATGCTGATGGAGCAAAGGCAGGAAGGCAAGCAAGAACCATGCTGGTTACAACCAACACAGCCCTTGATGATAGAAAAAAACCCCTCCGCACCTCGTGGAGTTTACTCGAACAAAGGTGCAGAAGGGTTTTTAGAGAAGTTAACAGAGAAAGCTGAGGGGCTTACTCGTCGCCTCGCAAGACTGAAATCAAACGCAAGATTTCGAGGTATAGCCATACGAGGGTGACCATCAGGCCGAAGGCCATACGCCATGACTCTTCGTGTGGCAGACGAGCTGCAACTCCCTTTTCGATTTGATCAAGGTCCATTACGATGAACATTGATGCAAGTCCAACTGCTGCAACAGAAATCAAGAGACCGAGTCCACCTGAAGGACGACCGGTAAATAGTGTGACAACAGTGAAGACGAGATAACCAATTAGTCCGCCCATCATTACACGAGTGAACTTAGGTGTCACACGAATGCGACCGCTGCGATATGCAAGAAGTACTCCACCGAATGCACAACCAGTTGCAATAATTGCTTGGGTCACGATTCCGTCGTATGCAGTTTCATATATACGGCTGATTGAACCGAGAGCCAAACCTTGTGCTGCGGCATATGCAATAACTAGTGGTGGGCGAACTTTCTTCGAGAAAGAATTAACGAGTGCAAGGATGAGTCCACCAAATAAACCAACCATTGCAAGGAATGGGTTGTTGGCATTCCATGCGAATGCGCCAACGAGTGCAAGAACTCCAAAGAGCATCGCTGACTTAAGTACAACATCTTCGATTGACATAGGCGCGACTGATGGGCGCGTATCAGGATTCTTTATATCGCGAAGATTATTCGGGCGATCATTTAGAACATCTGGGTTGATACGAGCAAAACCTCTGCCGCTGAGGACTGGGTTAGAACTGCGCATTAATCTCTCCTTATTTACGTGAGGAACCACTCCTCACCTAGAGAAAAAGATACGGCAAAACTAGGTCTAGCCCCAGTCCAGAAGGTGCGTAGAACCTGTGATTACCTTTAGAAGGTTTTTAGCTTGTGCGCCGAATCGGACTCAAGCCGACAGGGGAAGGATTCTAGGTTTTAGAAAGCTCTCGCTGGACGAACTATGTAGGCCACATTTTTATTCAAGGCGCCTCCAGATCGACCACCCTGTTGCATTCTCATACCCCACATTGTGCTTGCAGAGAGTTCTGTCGAACTCGCATAATAAGTAAAGGCAACAAATCCTGTGGCGCCGGTGCCAACGTTGTTATTGGTTGGCTGTCCGTAACAAGTACCTGCCTGTCATGTACACATCTGCGTTAACTCATCCAATGAAGGTAAGAACCAGTCATTCTTTCCTCCACCTGTAAATGATTGAGCAAGTGCTGCAGCTGACGTTGCCGGATTTGAGTTTCCTTGGCTAATGATTGCGAGTGTGTTTCTATATCCCCAACCGAAACCTGTTGCAGTTGCTGTCTCTCCACCGCTTCCAATAGTGGTTACGTTGTCATATCTAACTGGAGTTGTCTGCGCCCAGGTTCGACTTGGTGAATTAACCGTATCGGTATCAAAGCTCGCTAGCCCAAGTGCAGGTGGAGCAGCTTCGAGATAGAAACACTTTTCGTTAAGTGTTGGACCACATGTAAATCCGGCTGAAGTTGAGATGTAGAAGATCTTTCCGCCACCCGGGCCGGTAGCGCCAAGGGTATAGGCCGCAGGTGTTACTGATTGAGTAGCGGGAACTAGACCCGAAACTGAATACGAAATTGTGTAAGCAGTTCCTCCGAATCCTCTAATTCCTAAATCATTAAATGTAGCAACACCACCAACTGCAGTGGCTGTCGTTGTGCCAAATAGTTGCCCACCACCGCTTATCGTTGCCGTTACTACTGCGTTAGAAGTTATGACTGTGTTGTTATTGGCATCTTTGATTGTTATCTGAGGCTGAGTTGTAAATGCGACTCCTGCCGTTGTTCCAACGGATGCTCGCGAAAGAACTAGTGTTGTACCCGCTGCAGTGCCTGAACTTTCAACAGTAAATCTAAATATTTCGCTAGCCAATATTGGAGATGCGGTTGGGTCAAAAGTAATGGTGAAGCCCGAGCTACTGATATCGGTCAAAGTGACGCCAGTTGTTGCTGGAATCGAAAAATTCGGAGATCCAGCTGAGACCACTACAACAATGGAATTTACTGAGTTAACCAGGTTGAGACTCGTTGAAGATGTCTCGCCAAATCCTTTAAAGGTAAGGATCTTGTCCTGACATCCATTGGAACTGCTATCAACTTGGCTAACGACAATTGACTTTATGACATGAGAGCCTGAACCAGATGAATTGACGAATTCTGTTTGCGGCAAAAGAGTAATACCATCTCTATCGCAAGCAATGGTTTGAACAATTCCTTGGCCGAATTCAACCCTGCTGCCGAGATTGAGATTTATATTTGCCGCCAATACGCCTTGGAAAAAGAATGCGCCTGTGAATAGAGAGAAACTCAGCAACGCAATCAGCTTCTTTTTGCGCGGTTTCTCACTCAAAAGCTCTACGGGATCATCGTGATAGTACTCAGGCTCCATCACGTTCCCTCCACTCGCAACAAATTACATGGCAAAGTGTAGGGCCTTTGAAAACTGCTTTAAATGGGGGCCGATAAATCAAGCAGTGATCAGTGCCCCCAGTCGGACTCGAACCGACACTGGAAGGATTTTAAGTCCTCTGTCTCTGCCATTGGACTATGGGGGCCAATGCGGTGGACAGTCTACCTTCTAGAAAAGAGTGCAAATTAACTCTTGGCAAGCCTGCTAATCACTGAATCCAACATCTTCTCGGTGAGCTTTCCTGTAAATGTATTCTGTTGGCTTGGGTGGTAACAACCAAAGACATGGCGCTTGACTCCATCAGCGCCATTAAATGAATACTTCGCACCATGTCCAAACTTAGGTCGGGGTGTTGGCATTTCGCAACCAAGATCTTTTAGTGTGCGATAAATCGTTTCCCAGGCAAGATTTCCAAGTGCGAGAAATGATTTTGCCGTTGGTAACAAAAGTTCTATTTCATTCTCAAAAAATGGGGCGCATGTTGCTTTCTCTTCCGTTGAAGGTTTGTTATCGGGTGGTGCGCAGCGCACTGCACATAAGATGCGAGTATCAATAAGTTCTTGTCCATCGTTTGCAGATGTACTTGTTGCAATCTTGGCCAGGCCCGCTTTATGAAGCGCGCGATATAGCCAGTCACCAGATGAATCACCTGTAAAAACGCGTCCTGTTCGATTTGCACCGTGTGCACCTGGAGCAAGGCCGAGAATGATTAGGCGTGCATCTGTTGGACCAAACCCTGGAACAGGCTTTCCCCAATACTTTTCTGATTCGTAAGCCTTGCGTTTTGTTATCGCTACTTCTTCTCGCCATTCAACCAATCTGGGGCATTGATGGCATTTAACAATGGCTTTGTCGAGAAGTTCTAACTTTTTATACAAGCGACCAAGCCATTCCATCCAAGATATCCGACTCTGATGCAACAAACTCAGTAGCACCACTTGCTTTCATAATGCGATCGAGAACGAGTGAGCCAGCACCTATTACATCGACACGGCCGGGATGCATATAACCGTGCGCGGCTCGCTGCTCGCGCGTCTCACGAAGTAGTTGTTGTGAAATCTCATGTGCTCGCGATGCAGGAATCCGAGCTAGATGAATTGCGTATCGATCGTATTCAGGTAAATCTAAAGCAGCTGCTGCAACTGTCGTAGCAGTGCCCGCAACCATGATGACAGTTTTTGCTTTCGTAATGGAAACAGTCTTGGCAGCCTGTGCAATTGCTTCATCAATATCTTCGATAGCAGAAGCAATCTGTCCTGGATCTGGTTGATCTCCAGTGAAGTGGCGCTCAGCCATTCGAACACAACCGATATTCATGCTGCGAGCTGCTTCAACAGAATCAGTACCGAAGACAAACTCAGTCGACCCACCACCAATATCGATTACTAGAAAGGGGCCTTGGCTCTTATCAAAATCTTTAGTTGCTCCCTGAAAAGAGAGCGCTGCTTCAACTTCTCCTGCAATTACTTCAGGTTCAATACCTAGGCGCTCTTTCACTCCATCAATAAAGAGTGCGCGATTAGTGGCATCGCGAGTGGCACTGGTGGCACAGAAGCGAATCTTCTCGACCCCGCGCTTAGCAATTTCAGCGGCATAAAGATCTACTGCAGCAAGAGTGCGGGCAATTGCATCTGGGTGAAATGCACCCGTCTTATCTACGCCTTGACCAAGCCTGACGACCTCCATAAGTCGTGTTACTTCTCGAAAGCTATTGCCTTCGATATCCGCAATTAATAGCCGTATTGAATTTGTTCCACAATCAATCGCTGCTACTCGCATGGCTGAGATTTCCACCAATCAGGAAGTTTGGCTAAAGCTTCATCGCCTAGAGGATTCACACCTTCGCCGGCAGATAATGAATGAGCAACAAGAGAATGAAGGCATTTCACGCGATCAGGCATTCCGCCAGCAGAGATGTTTTCTACTTCAGGTACGTCAATTCTTAATGCTGAACGAGCGGCGATGTAATCGTCATGGGCTGCTGCATATTGGCCAGCAAGAACATGATCTTCGCTAAGTCGCTGGTTCATATCCCCCATCAACCCAGTTGTTTCTAGTGTAGAAATAGCTGCAGTCAACCGTGGACATGTTGCGTAATAGAAAGTCGGAAAAGGCTCTCCATTACCAAGACGCGGTGGCGTTTCAACTACTGCTGGTTTACCGCATGGACAGCGATATGAGATTGCATGAACATCTCGTGGCGTACGTCCTAATTGAGTTTCAATACAATCCAAATCGCCATCTGTCGGGGTGCGACTATCGCTCATTTTTACTGCTCATCTTTGCCAGCTTCTGAGATTGAAGCAATCATCCGGATATACCAAGGCTGACCTTCTGGTAACCCATCTACAACTTTGGCAGTTGATGCACTTGAATCAACGCCTTCTTCTTCACCGGTGACGATGTATTGACGTTCACCTGGCATCACAAAATGAAGGCGTTCACGCGCTTGAGATTTAATGTATTCAGGATCTTTCCAGAGCATTAATTCCTGACGAGCAGCTTCAAGGGCTGCATAATCACTCGATAGCTGTGATTCAAGTGCGCTGATTTGAGCGCGCTGTGTGAAGTAATTCTTTATTGGCGGCGCCAAGAAGAGCGCGAGTGCAAAGAAGACAGCGGTAATTGCAAAGACCCGTCCAGATCCCTGGTTGCGATTGAAGTTGAGGTTACGTGAACGGTAACCCTTTCCTTTCGCGCCTCCAGATGATCGACGGGCCATTGCTAAACCTTGTATTCGGCTTAACTACGCTTTAAATCGCGGAAAAGCTTGACGGCCAGCATAGACAGCGCCGTCAGAGAGCTCTTCTTCGATTCGAAGTAGTTGGTTGTATTTTGCAACGCGCTCGGTGCGAGATGGTGCACCAGTTTTAATCTGTCCACAATTTGTTGCAACTGCTAGATCTGCAATTGTGGTGTCCTCTGTTTCACCTGAACGGTGCGACATCATGCTGCGGTAATTAGCACGATGTGCAAGATCAACAGCATCAAGAGTCTCTGTCAAGGTACCAATCTGGTTAACCTTTACAAGAAGCGCGTTGGCGGTATCTGTTTCGATTCCCTTAGCAAGGCGCGTTGGGTTGGTAACGAATAAGTCATCTCCCACAATCTGAATCTTTGAACCAAGGGATGCAGTCATTGACTTCCATCCGGCCCAATCTTCTTCGTTAAGTGGGTCTTCGATTGAAACGATTGGATAAGCAGCAACGAGCTCTGCGTAGTAAGCAATCATTTCATCAGATGAGAGCATCTTTCCTTCAAACTTATACTTGCCGTTGTCGTGGAATTCAGTTGCTGCGACATCCATTGCGAGTGCAATATCAGTACCTGGCTTAAAGCCTGCCGCTGAGATTGCCTCGATAATCAAGTCGAGAGCTGCACGGTTTGATTCTAGGTTAGGTGCAAATCCACCTTCATCGCCAACAGATGTGGCAAGTCCACGCTTCTTGAGTACTGCCTTGAGAGCGTGATAAATCTCTGCGCCCCATTGCAACGACTCGCGGAATGTAGCTGCACCAATTGGAGCAATCATAAATTCTTGGACATCGACGTTGGTATCAGCATGTGCGCCACCATTGAGAATATTCATCATTGGTACTGGCAATACATGCGCATTTGGTCCGCCTACATAGCGGAAGAGAGAAAGATCAGATGATTCTGCAGAAGCTTTAGCAACGGCAAGTGAGACACCGAGAATTGAGTTAGCACCTAGTCGAGACTTGTTTGGTGTGCCGTCAAGTTCAATCATCTCAAAATCGATGGTGCGTTGATCTTGTGAGTCGTATCCTTCAATTACTGGGGCAATCTCATCGTTAACAAAAGCGACAGCGTTAAGAACGCCCTTACCGAGGTAGCGCTTCTTATCTCCATCGCGGAGTTCGGCTGCTTCAAATGCGCCAGTTGATGCTCCACTTGGAACAGCGGCACGGGCTTGGGTGCCATCTTCAAGTTGAACTTCTACTTCAACTGTTGGATTTCCGCGCGAATCTAGAATTTCGCGAGCGTAGATTGCATCAATGATTGCCATTGGGTCTCCTTAAATAAAACTCTATTGAGCTGATATCGGTTGATAAGCGCTCAACGTTGAACGACCTAGGCCAATCTTACCGTGACTTCACTTACCGCTCAGCGCTTTGAATTCTGGCGATAACTGCGCGAGCCTGCGCGCGAAGAGCGAGTTCAGGGTCGATTCCGTGCTGATGTGCCCACGCAATTACAGATGCAAGGGCTTGGCCAACAGATTCCTCTGTCGCTTGCTCATCGCTATTCATCGGCTTGATACCGGTATCGCTTCCAAATTTCTCAGCACGATAAATCAATTTGGCCATCAGAGGAAGCGCTGGCTGTGACATTGCAACCCCATCAATAGCTGAAGTCCGCCCTTTTTCTCGAGCTTTGATCGCTTCCCAATTTTCAATAATTTGATCTGTGCCGCTAACTTCAAGGTTTTCGAATACATGTGGATGGCGGCTAATTAACTTATCTGCAATCGCACCTGCGACATCATCGATTGTGAATGGTTCAGTTGGATGATCTTGGGCAATACGTGAATGGAAATAAACCTGAAGCAGAACATCGCCGAGTTCTTCACGCATGCCAACGCGGTCATCGGTCTCTATAGCATCGATAAATTCATATGACTCTTCGAGTAGATACTTGATCAGAGATTCGTGAGTCTGTTCGGCATCCCAAGCGCATCCTCCGGGCGAACGGAGTCGATCCATTACATTAACAAGGCGAATCAGCTCTGAACCAAAAAACTGTTCAGACATAAGGAGAACTCCTTACTTGACGCTGTCAGTTGTTACAGCATCACCAGCAGAGTCAATTTCAACAATATCGCCTACTTCAGCATCCCATGTTCCGTAACGTGGATTAATTGAGATTTCGAGTTGCTTTGCTTTGGCGCTGACGAGCTGTGAGATTCTTGTGTTGAGATCTACCTCGGCAACACCCGTGGCAAGTAGGGCATCATTAATTTTATTAGTTATAAGGCTGGCACGAATGTATTTATCAAAATTAGTTGATGCAATTTGAGCGGCAACTAAATTAGTAGGTAGCGCTGCCTCTCCGCCACTCTGGGCAATGAGGCTGGCTCGGCTTGCAGTAATTTCAGAATCAGTCAGATTTATCTTTAACTCTTTAGCTATCTCTTCAAAAATTGCAGTAACTACTTGAAAACGGAGCTGGCTACGGTTAAGTGTTGCACCGCTTTCAAGTTGCATCTGCGATGTATCTACTGCAGCGCGCTCTGCAAGTAATTGATCGACCGAGGTTTGGAGCTCTTCTTGCGTGATTGTGATATCGCCAAGAGTTGCCGCGCTATTGATTGAGCCACAAGCTGTAAGCCCTACTAAAGAGAGTGCTCCAATAAGGGCGAATATCTTCTTCACATCATGCTCCGGTATCTATCTTTGGCTTAACTGACTCTGTGTTAACTCTGAAAGCGCCTGACGAGCAAACGCTAGGTGAGAAGTATCCCCTAATTTTTGCGCTCCGTGAGCAGGTGGAGTCCAGGCCCCCGCACGCGGGATGGCGACCATCACAGTTGAACTCTGCGATTTATAGATGGATGAGGGGAAAAGTCGGTTGAGTTTGAGTTGCATTGACTCAGGAAGAACCAGGGGCGAAATCCGCAGATATTTGCCGGCTAATACAAGTTCGCGGATTCCAAGAGATTTTGCAAAGGCTCGTAGCAAAGCGACATCGAGCAGCGCAACTGCTTCGGGTGGAAGCTCCCCGAATCTATCAATGAGCTCTTCTTGAATAGATTGCACGTCCAAATCTCTTTTCACATCGGCTAGGCGACGATAAAGATCAAGTCTAAGACGCTCACCTGGGATGTACTCCTGGGAGAGATGGGCGTTAATGGGTAGCTCGATTTTGCAGTCATGGTTAATCTCCTCACCTTCAATGATTCCTGATTTGTAATCATTCACGGCTTCACCAACCATGCGCATGTATAAATCAAATCCCACATCAGCGATGTGTCCGGATTGCTCACCACCCAAGAGATTGCCTGCACCTCGAATCTCTAAATCTTTTAAAGCAACGCGCATACCTGAACCTAAATCCGTATTGGTAGCAATAGTCTTTAAACGATCAATGGCAACTTCAGTAAGTGGTTTATCGGCCGGATATAAGAAGTAGGCATAACCTCTTTCGCGTCCTCGACCTACACGACCGCGCAATTGATGGAGTTGTGAAAGGCCAAAGTTCTCGGCATGTTCGACAATGAGAGTATTGGCATTTGGAATATCTAAACCACTCTCGACAATTGTGGTGCAGACAAGTACATCAAAATCTCTATTCCAAAAACCTAGAATGACATCCTCTAATTGGTTCTCGCTCATCTGACCATGGGCAACTCGAATGCGAGCCTCTGGAATCAACTCTTGAATATGTGAAGCTGCTCTATCGATACTTTCGACGCGATTGTGAAGATAGAAAATTTGTCCATCGCGTAGAAGTTCGCGGTGAATAGCTGCCTTAATCTGTGCCTCATCAGCTGGACCAACATAGGTAAGGATTGGGTGACGCTCTTCTGGTGGAGTTGTGATCGTTGACATCTCACGAATACCAGTGACAGCCATCTCTAGTGTGCGCGGGATTGGTGTTGCAGACATCGCCAAAACGTCGACCGTTGTGCGCATCTTTTTGAGAGATTCTTTCTGCTCTACTCCAAAGCGCTGCTCTTCATCGACAATAACCAAGCCAAGATCCTTAAATTGCACATCATCTGAGAGTAAGCGATGGGTGCCGATAATGACATCAACTGATCCTTCAGTGAGCGCTTTAAGTACCTCTTTGCTCTCTTTCACTGTATTAAAACGTGAAATTCCAGCAACGTTTATTGGAAATCCTGAATACCTCTCGGCAAAAGTCTTGGAATGTTGTTGTACTAGAAGAGTAGTTGGCACCAGAACTGCAACTTGCTTGCCATCTTGCACCGCTTTAAATGCTGCGCGAATTGCAATCTCTGTCTTACCGTAGCCAACATCGCCACAGATGATGCGATCCATTGGATAAGGACGTTCCATATCTCGCTTCACATCTTCTATCGTTGATAGTTGATCTGGAGTTTCGATGTATGAGAAAGCATCTTCAAGTTCACGTTGCCATGGAGTATCAGGAGAAAATGCATAACCAGGTGCGCTAGTTCGGGCCGCGTAAAGTCGAATCAATTCTCCAGCAATTTGGCGAACCGCTTTACGTGCGCGGCCCTTTGCCTTCTGCCATTCACCACTACCTAGGCGATGAATCGTTGGAGCCTCTCCACCAACGTACTTACTCACTTGTTCGAGCGTATCTGTCGGCACAAAGATGCGATCACCTGGTTGATTGCGTTTACCTGATGCGTATTCAATAACTACATATTCACGTGTTACGCCTGCAACAGTGCGCTGAACAAGTTCAACATACCTGCCAATACCGTGTTGTTCATGCACAACAAAGTCACCGGTCTTTAGTTCTAGTGGATCAATTGCTTGTTTTCTCTTTGAAGGCATGCGGGCTGCATCCTTGGATGTGACTTTGCTACCCGACAGATCTCGCTCAGTAATAAAGAGTAATTCTTGATCTTCGCTAGCAAAACCATGCGCCAGAGTCGATTGGAAAACATGAATCGCGCCCTTGGTTGGTTTAGAAGCAAGTGATGCACTTAATTGCACCGGTAGATCTGCATCGCGAAAAATTCCAGCATATCGCTCTGCCATTCCATGACCGGTTGCCGCAAAGAGAACACTCTGGTGAGAATTAAGTCCATCGTTGAGCAGCTGGCACAGTCTTTCGACGTTGCCCCGCATCGGTTCTATTGGGGTGAAGTCAGTAAAGAAGGCGCCTTTATCTAGGTCACTGCCAAATGAGTTGAGCGAGATATGGCTAAGGCCCGTTGATTTAATGACTTCAAAGAGTGATTCCCAATCGAGGTATGTCACTTTATCAACAGGCATCGGCGCATCGCCACCCATTGAAGCTTGCGCCCATGATGCCGCTAGAAACTCTTCATTGGTTTCAATCAAGTCTGCAGTTCGAGATTTGATTCTTTCTTCGTCGATAAAGATCACTTGCGTTCTATCGCTCATACGATTGAAGATTGTCTCGTGCTCGTCTACTAGAAATGGAATCAGTGACTCCATTCCGTCAACGCTGATGCCTTGAGCAATTTTCTCTAGGACCTCTAGCGCGCCAGGAAAACGAGCTTTTAGCCTCTCGGCTCGTATTCGCACTTCATCGCTCATCAGAATTTCACGGCAAGGGATAATCGTTAGTTTCTCGGTAACTGGCTTTGTTGTTCGCTGATCTGAGATATCGAAATAGCGAATATCTTCTATTTCATCACCAAAGAAATCAATGCGAACGGGATAATCAGCTAGCGGTAAGAAGACGTCAACAATTCCTCCACGCACTGCAAACTCACCGCGTTTTTCAACTAAATCAGTGCGTGTATATGAAAGCGCAGAGAAATGCTCGATGAGTTCTGTGAGGGAAAGTTCATCACCGATTTTAAGAGTCCGTAATGGCTCGGTGGCGATTGATGCAATAAACCTATGGATGACTGCACGTATGGGGGCTACGACAATTGGGTTAGCATCTTCTGACGTTGCAGCTAAAGCGCTAAGTGTTTGTATTCGTCGCGCCACAGTATCGCTGCGTGGACTCAATCTTTCATGCGGCAATGTTTCCCATGCCGGAAATTCGTAAACATCAGCGCTGAGACTTCGCAGATCTTCAGCTAAATCTTCTGCACCTCGACTAGAACTTGTTACGACTAAAACCGGTGCGGATTGAGCCTTCAGAGCAATCAGAAAAGCGTTGGCAGCTGATGGAGCAACTATTCTTTGGTTTGAATCTAACGACTCTTTCAGCTGAGAATCAGTGCCAAGTTGAGCAAGTAATCCATACATCTCTTGCTCTCCTTATCTCTGACAAATCGCCAGTAAACGCAGCTATGGCCCCGCTCCTGAAAGGAGGGGGCTTGAATATGGCAATTGTAGTGGCGAAGGGGTGATTTCGAATAATGAGATAAAGCGTCTCATATTCACTCTTTCGGGTGCGAGAATTGCGCCATGACCGAAGCTTCCAATGCAGTTTCTAGCGCCATCGTTGCCAATGACGATGCGTTATTGCGTAGCGATGTTCGGCGCTTAGCAGATCTATTGGGTCAATCTCTTGTTAGACAAGAAGGACAGGATCTCTTTGACCTTGTCGAAGCGGTACGCAAAGCTGGTCGCGATAGTGGCGAAGATGTGATTCTTTCAAAAATTTCAGATGATCAAGCGGTTGATTTAGTACGCGCCTTCAGCACCTTCTTTCACTTGGCAAATGTTGCAGAGCAAGTTCACCGTTCTCGCGTTCTTGCTGAAGCGCGACGTGATGGAAAATCTTGGCTATCTCGAGCTGTAGATAAAATTATCGATGCTCAGAAGAATCCATTATCGGGACACGAGTTCACTCACGAAGATATTCAAAAGTGGGTCAGCGAACTTCAAGTACGTCCTGTCTTTACCGCACATCCAACCGAAGCGGCTCGTCGTTCAATTCTCGGTAAGCTCTCTGAAATTTCGAATTTACTTGACCTCCCAAATAGCGATTCAAAGAACGAACGCTTAGCTGAAACAGTCGACCTGCTTTGGCAGACCGATGAACTTCGACTTGATCGACCTGAACCACTGGATGAAGCGATGAACGCGCTTTACTATCTTGATGATTTAGCAAAGCAGACAGTCCCTGAAGTACTCAACGATTTTGCCCGCGAACTCAAGCGAATCAATATTGATCTTCCTGTTACTGCGCGACCACTTACTTTCGGTACATGGATAGGTGGCGACCGTGATGGAAATCCAAATATCACGCCTCAGATAACTGAGGATGCTGTTGTTCTTCAAGTAGGCCATGCAATCCGCACAACTATCGCCGCTATGGATCGCCTGCGTCAGATGCTCTCTGTCTCGACTCGAATCACTGGCGCTACCCCCGAGCTCAGCGCATCCGTTGAAGAAGACCTCAAGCGAATCCCTGAATTTGAGCAACGCTTCTTACGACTGAACTCACAAGAGCCATACCGCCTCAAGGCAACTGCGATTGTTCACCGCTTAGCCTTTACTCGAAACCGTCATGCAGTTGGTGGCCCACATGTTCCGGGGCGCGATTACCGTGATACTTCAGAGCTTTTGGCAGATCTAACTTTGATGCGCGATTCACTCTTTGCCCATCGCGGCGAACTCATTGCAACTGGCCTCTTAGAGCGCACCATCAGATCTATAGCAGCATTTGGCTTGACCCATGCAACTCTAGATATTCGTGAGCACTCTGATGCACACCACAATGTTTTGAAGAATTTCTTTGGAGACGACTATCTTAAAAAGAGCCATGATGAAAAGTTTGATATTTTAATTGGCGAGTTAGCTAACGGTGTAAAGCGCAGCGGTTCTTCTCTCGATGCCACATCTGCTAAGACTCTCAATACTTTTGTGGCAATTGATGAACTTATCGAACGCTACGGCCCTGAGGTCATCGAAACATATATCGTCTCAATGACAAAGGGTGCTGATGATTTAATTGCTGCTGCTCTCCTCGGAAAATATGCTGGCTTAGTTGATCTAGATAAGAAGGTTGCAAAAATCGGATTTGCCCCACTACTTGAAACTGTGGCCGAACTTCGTGCCGCTGGCACAATTCTTGAAAAGTTACTTTCAAATCCAACTTACCGTTCTCTTGTTGCTCTTCGTGGAGACATTCAAGAAGTTATGTTGGGTTACTCAGATTCTAATAAGGATGCTGGTATCGCAACAAGTCAATGGGAGATTCACCGAGCACAGAGAATTCTTCGCGACGTAGCCATGAAATATGGTGTCAAGCTTCGTTTATTCCATGGTCGCGGAGGCTCTGTTGGTCGCGGTGGCGGACCAACCTATGAAGCTCTCGTAGCTTTGCCTTGGGGTTCTGTTGATGGCGCGATTAAGATGACAGAACAAGGTGAAGTCATTAGCGATAAGTATTCGTTGCCTGCCCTTGCACGTGAAAATGTTGAACTCACTCTCGCGGCTTCGCTTGAGGCAACAGTTCTTAACCGCGGTCCACGTCAGAGCGTTGCAGATCTCGCACAGTGGAACGATTGCATGAACCTGATTAGCGATAACTCCTTTGCGGCATATCGCGCACTTATTGATCATCCTGATTTGCCTGCATACTTCTATGCATCCACACCTGTCGAACAGCTAGGAAACCTCTTCTTAGGTTCTCGCCCATCGCGTCGCCCTGACGCTGCAGGTGGGTTGGATTCACTGCGCGCTATTCCTTGGGTCTTCGGCTGGACTCAATCACGGCAGATTGTTCCGGGTTGGTTCGGAGTCGGCAGTGGCCTCAAGGCCGCTCGCGAGGCTGGCAAGAGCGATGAGCTGAAGAAGATGTTATCTGAGTGGCACTTCTTCTCTACCTTTATCAGCAATGTTGAGATGACTTTGAAAAAGACTGATCTTAAGACAGCACGTCGTTATGTCGAAACTTTGGTTCCTAGAGAACTGCAACATTTCCTTACAACAATTGAAGAAGAATTTAATCTCACTATCTCTGAGATTCTGCTCTTAACCGGAAAGAGCGCGCTTTTGAGTGACCAGCCAGTCTTGGCAAGAACACTTGAAGTCCGCGATACCTATCTCGCACCGATTCATTCGCTGCAAGTCAATCTTCTCGATCGCGTTCGTAACTCGGGAGAGAACCCCGAGCCAACATTGATTCGTGCTCTATTGTTAACAATCAATGGAGTTGCTACAGGACTTCGTAATACCGGCTGACCGCACTGCTGGTTAATAGCCAAAAATTTAATTAAGAGTTGAATTTTGTTTGCGTAAGCTCAAGACCCTTTTCAATAAGGTGCTCAACTACATCTGCGCCACGATCTAAGAAAAGTGGAAGCTCTTTCTTCTCGGGCTGGCTAAATTGCTTTAAGACAAAATCTGCCGGGTCTTGTTGACCCATAGGGCGGCCGATACCGAGCCGAACTCGGAAATATTCTGGGCCACCAAAAGCAGATGTCATTGACTTCAATCCATTGTGGCCATTATCGCCGCCACCAAGCTTGGTTCGAATTGCTGCAAAATCAATATCGAGTTCATCATGGAGAACAATAATTTTTGCCGGCTCAACTGAGTAGAACTGTGCCAACGCTTTGATTGGTCCGCCGGTCTCATTCATATAGCTGTGAGATTTTGCGAGAATTACTGAATGCGCATCTACGCCGACTCCTAATTTAAAGGCGGCAATACTTGTACGCGATTTATGAGACGAAAATTTGATGTTATGGCGCTTGGCTAGTTCATCTATAACCATCTGACCCACGTTATGACGGGTGGCAGCGTATTGATCGCCCGGATTACCGAGCCCCACTACCAACCACGTCATAACGAGTCAGATTTCTTTACTTAATGAATTAAGCCGTTGGAGCTGCTGCTGCTGGAGCTGCTGCATCTGCTGCTGGAGCTGCTGCTGCAGTCTCTTCAGCGGTTGCTGCGCGACGCTCAGAAAGGTGAACAACAGTTGCTGTTGGATCCAAAACAAGTGTGACACCTGCAGGAAGAACAACATCTGATGCCAACTTAAATGTTCCAGCCTTCATGCCCTCGATATCAAGAACGAGGAACTTAGGAATATTTGTCGCTTCGGCCTCAACTTCAATTGTGTTATGTACGTGCTCAAGGATTCCATCTGGATCATGCTTTCCTTCTGTATGAACAGGAACATGCACTGTTACCTTCTCACCACGACGTACGAGTACGAGGTCGATGTGCTCAAGGTTCTGCTTGAGTGGGTTCTTCACAATTGACTTTGGAAGTGTGAGTTCTGTTCGGCCATCAAATGTGATGTTGAGAAGAACGTTTGATTCCTTGAGTGCATTACCAAGATCGCGTGCGTTAAGAGTGATATGCACTGGTGCTTCACCGTGACCGTAGATAACTGCTGGGACCTGACCATCGCGACGTGCGCGACGTGATGCACCCTTACCGAACTCGGTACGTGTGGTGCCGATGATTGCTACTTCTGCCATGAAAAAACTCCTGTCGCCTCATATAAATGAAATCTGACAGGAGTTGTTGTCCTTGCCGTCGATAACGGTTTCCTTTATAAACTTTAAGGAGAAACCCTCGCCAGAATGGGTGAAGTTTATGGGCGAGAGGGCGAAAGCTCCAAATTGAGCTTAGCTATGGCCATCAAAGAGGCTGGTCACCGAGCCATCTTCGAAGACTTCACGGATTGCACGAGCTAGTAGCGGCGCAATCGAGATAACAGTCAATTTATCGAACTTTTGGTCTTCGGTTAGCGGCAATGAATCAGTGACAACAATTTCAACTGCGCGAGAACCCTTTAGGCGCTCAACTGCTGGACCCGAGAAGACAGCGTGTGTAGCTGCAACAATGACATCACGTGCACCAGCTTCAAAGAGAGCATCTACAGCCTTGGTAATTGTGCCTGCGGTATCGATCATGTCATCGATAACAACGCATGTACGACCTTCTACATCACCGACAACTTTGCCTGTTACAGCTTCGTTAGGGATAAGTGGATCGCGGGTTTTATGGATAAAGGCAATAGGGCATCCGCCAAGAAGTTCAGACCAACGTTCTGCAACACGAACGCGACCTGAATCCGGCGAAACAATTGTGAGCATGCTGCGGTCAACTTTGCTACCGACGTAATCTGCAAGCATTGGTAATGCAAATAAATGATCTACGGGACCGTCGAAGAATCCTTGGATCTGAGATGTATGAAGATCGACAACCATCATTCGATCCGCCCCTGCTGTCTTGAATAAGTCAGCCATCAAGCGTGCAGTGATTGGTTCGCGACCACGGCTCTTCTTATCTTGACGTGCATATCCATAGAAAGGAATTACGACAGTAATTCGCTTTGCAGAAGCACGCTTGAGGGCATCAACCATGATGAGTTGTTCCATGATTTGCTTATTGATTGGCGTTGCATGTGACTGAATTACAAATGCATCGCAACCACGAACTGATTCTTCAAAGCGAACAAAGATTTCTCCATTTGCAAAGTCATATGCAGAAGTTGGAGTAAGTGGAATGCCAAGATCGTCTGCAACTGCTTCAGCTAACTCTGGAAATCCGCGACCAGAGAAGAGACGAAGTTTTTTCTCTGAGGTTAAACGGATTTCGCTCACGTTTTTAGCCTTTCTGGTCGCTGCTTGGAGCTGAAGCTGCTGCTTCTGCTGACTTGGTGCCGGGGCGCTTGCGCAGGACCCAACCTAATACATTTCGTTGCTTAGAACGTCCAACACCCATGGCGCCGGCCGGAACATCTTCGGTTATGACAGACCCTGCTGCGGTGTAGGCACCATCTCCGATAGTCACAGGGGCTACCAGCATGCTGTCGCTTCCGATGCGGACATGGTCACCGACGACGGTGTGGTGCTTATTTACCCCATCGTAATTAACAAAAATTGTGGCGGCACCAATATTTGTACCTTCGCCAATAGTTGCATCACCTACATATGAAAGGTGAGGCACTTTAGAACCATCGCCAACTGCAGCATTTTTCATCTCAACAAATGCACCAGCACGTGTGTCTGCGCCTAAGACCGTACCAGCTCTGAGGAAAGTAAACGGTCCAACGCTGGAATTTTCTCCAATAACTGCAGATACTGCATAAGACTCTTTAACATCAGCGCCATTTCCGACTGTGCAGTCGTGCAGTGTGGTGCGTGGGCCAATTACAGCTCCAGCGCCAATTGTTGTTGAGCCACTGATAGCAGTACCCGGCAATAGCGTGACATCTTGCGAGATTATGGAGGTCGCATCGACCCAGGTAGTTGTTGGATCAACGATTGTTACACCACTGCGCATGAGTCCATCATTGATTCGGTCTCGCAAAAGCGCTGCAGATTCAGCGAGCTGAACGCGATCATTAACGCCTAAAGTTTCAGTAAAGTCATCGATACAGAGCGCAGATATAGCGCCGCCCTCATTGCGTAAAATTTCAATCACATCAGTAAGGTAAAGCTCGCCTTGCGAATTATCGTTACGAAGCTTTCCAATAGCACTTGCGAGCTTTGCACCATCGAAGACGTAGACTCCCGAATTAATCTCTTCAATTTCTTTCTCGTTTTCATCGGCATCGCGCTCTTCAACAATTCGAAGTAAGGATCCATCATCGCCACGAATGATGCGTCCATATCCCGTTGGTTCTGGATGTTCTGCAGTCAAAACAGAGGCGCTAAATCCACCAGCACTATGTGACTCGATAAGTGCCGCAAGTGATTGCGTTGTAAGCAACGGCGTATCACCAGCGAGAATGAGAATGTTTCCTGTTGCATTTAATCCTGCGAGCGCCAACTGCGCTGCATGTCCTGTACCGCCTCGGTGCTCCTGAAAGATTGTCGTAACGCCAGGTGCAATAACGGCAATGTGCGCCTCAACTGCTTCACGACCTGAACCAACAACTACTCGAGTAGCCGCTGGATTAAGCGCTGAAACTGCGTGAAGAACATGGCCAAGAAGTGATCGTCCAGCAATTGTGTGAAGAACCTTTGGCGTTGCAGATTTCATCCGCGTGCCCTCGCCTGCCGCGAGAACAACCACGGTTTGAAGGCTCATGCATGAAGTCTACCTTCTCATTGCTCCGCCACTTAGTTCGGCCGAGCAATAAATTGCTCCGCCACCAGGTATCGATCCTGGACCCTGGGCTTCAAAGGCCCATGTGCTAGCCACTACACAATGGCGGAACCTATATTCTCCCTTATCTAAGGCAGAGATTCCAAACTGACCCAATCAATACTTACCCAGATGCGACTAACCTTCGACTATGGGCTCCCAAAACGCGGATAATCAGCACGCGGATAATCAGCAGAGCGATGGATACCGCGATGAAGTAGATCGCCTCATTGCTGCATGGAAACGTGAACGTCCCGATGCAGATTTAGCCCCACTCGCGATTCTTAGCCGAATCACTCGCATCTCACGACATCTTGATTTAGCCCGTAAAGATGCATTTGCTGAGCTTGAGACATGGGGTTTCGATGTTTTAGCGGCCCTTCGTCGTGCCGGATCACCGCACACGCTAACGCCGAGTCAGTTGATGCAGGAAACAATGGTTACAAGTGGCACGATGACGAATCGGCTAGATCGTTTAGAAGAACTTAACCTCATTACTCGTTTGCCTGATCCAACTGATGGACGGGGTTCTCTTGTTACCTTGACAGCGCTCGGCATGAAAAAAGTTGACGAAGCGTTAGATCAACTTGTTAAGTACGAGCGAACATTCTTAACGGACCTCAGTGAAGACGAGTTTAAAGAGTTAGCAAATTTGTTGAGCAAGCTTGCTGCAAACTTTGATACTGAAACTCCATAAAATTAATTAGTTAGTCTTGAGATAATCTGACACTTCAGCAAATCCATTTGCCTCGAGCTTTGCAATGATATCTGCTTTAACAGCCTTAACGACATTGTGTGTTCCGTTGCAGTTTTTCTCTGCATCTGTTGAATAACCACATTTACAAGTTCCCATGATCTTCTCCTTTATTTACAAGTACCGAGTGTTCGATGTCAACGCTGACAGCGTGGACAGAAATGCGATGAACGTGCTCCAAAGGTTATTCGCTTTATGGGCGTCCCGCACCTTGGACACGGCTGATTCGTCTGGCCATATGCAGCTAAAGATTGTTCGAAAAAACCACTCTCGCCATTAACGTTGATGTACAGGTCATCAAATGAAGTGCCGCCTTGGGCAATCGCTTCGCGCATTACTTCGGTCGCGCAATCGATAATGCGCGAAATCTTCTTCGAAGTAAGCTCAGATGTTGAAGTTTCCGGGTGAACCTTGGCCCGCCAGAGCGTCTCATCAGCATAGATATTGCCAACTCCGCTCATGATTTCTTGATTTAAAAGTGCCGTCTTAATCTTGATATTTCGCCTAGCAAAGTTCTTAATTGCCGCTTTTTTATCAAAGAGTTCATCAAATGGGTCTGGAGCAATATGGAGGGCACTCGTTGGAATTCCTTCAATACTCTCTTCAATCGATAACCAACCAAAAGTACGTTGATCATTGAAAATCATTTCACGGTTACGTAGCCCTCGTTTAAGCTGAAAATGAGCACGGACATGCTTGGCTTGCGGGCGATCATCGCGATTAATTAAAAATTGACCGCTCATTCCAAGATGAGCAACTAAGTTATATGGGCGATTAAGTTCGAACCAGAGAAATTTTCCGCGGCGATTAAGTCCAGTGATTTTTGCACCCGCAAGGATTGATAGTGGCGCAATGGATTCTGCCTTTAGCGCACGTGGATGCAAATCAACGGCTTCGATGATGCGGTAGCCGCTAACCAGTGCTGTTAATCCACGTCGAACAGTCTCAACTTCTGGCAACTCGGGCATTTTACTGTGAGCCTTTAGATAACGCGTGCACCTGGGACAGGACCTGTCGCGCGGGCGACGCTTCCAACTACTCCACTTGCAGTAAGTGCTACTGCTAAATCTAGTCCAGCTTCTTCATCGGCGACTAAAAATGCAACGGTTGGTCCAGAGCCCGAAACGATTGCACCAAGCGCTCCATAGTCACGACCAACTTCTAATATCAATGTAAGTGCAGGGCGCAAAGAAGTTGCCGCAGATTGCAGATCGTTTACGAGTGAATCTCCGACAGCTTCAGGATTAGCAGCTAATAAGGCTTGCATCAGGGCATCACTCACCTTTGGTGCTGCTATCTCTCGCTCTGCTCTCATTCGATCACATTCAGAGTAGACAGATGGTGTTGAGAGTCCGACAGTAGAAAGCGCAAAAACCCAATGATATGTACCGCGCGAAAGCGCGGCTGTTAATTGATCGCCACGACCGGTACCAATAGCGGTGCCACCTAAAATCAAGAATGGGACATCGCTACCAAGTTCACTTCCGAGAGCTAAAAGTTCTTCGCGAGTTGCCTCTAACTTAAAGAGCGCATCCATACCAACGAGAGTCGCTGCAGCATCGGCAGATCCGCCTGCCATGCCGCCTGCAACAGGAATCGACTTCTTTACCTCAATATGGACATCGGCACTAAAATCAAACTTCTCGGCGATTAATTGCGCTGCTTTCACTGCGAGGTTTGAACCATCCTCAGGAACGCCATGTGTTTGATCGCCCGTAACTGCAATTGTGACCCCGCTGCCTTCGTGAGATTTAGTGAGAGTAACTTCATCAAAAATAGAAACTGCTTGAAAGACAGTGACGAGATTGTGATAGCCATCTGATTCACGTGGACCGACAGAGAGCTGCAGGTTTACCTTTGCAGGTACCTTTACAGTTACAGAGTTAAGCGCCACTTTACGACCCTATCGCTATTTCGTATGCGGCAATAGCGCAGAAAGCGCCAATCTCTAGAGCTTCACCACGCAGCGTTGCATCAATTCCAGCACCACTTAAAACTGATTCAGCTGCGGCTGAACCTCCATAACGAGATGAGAGCGCAGAGCGCAGCATTTTTCGACGTTGCGCAAAAGCTAAATCAATAATTGCAAAGACTCGCTTTCGTAGCGCTTCATCACCCGGCGTTTGCCTGCGAGTAAATGCCACAAGCTTTGATTCAACATTAGGCACGGGCCAAAAGATTTGACGTGAGACAACTCCTGCGCCGCTGACATCAGCCCACCATGCTGCCTTCACACTCGGAACGCCATACTCTTTAGTCGAAGGTTTTGCGGCTAAACGATCTGCCACCTCTGCTTGAACCATAACAACTCCGGTTCGTAGCGTTGGGAAAATCTCGAGCATATGCAGAAAGACTGGCACTGAAACGTTGTAAGGAAGATTGGCGATTAAAACAGTTGGGTCAACTGGGAGAGAATCAATCTGCAGTGCATCGCGATTAATAACTGTTAACTTGCTTGGGTCGTCAGCATGTTTTGCAACTGTTATAGGAAGCTGATCAGCCAACCGCTTATCGATTTCTACTACGACGACATGGGCTGCCTGCTCCATCATTGCCAGAGTTAATGAACCAAGCCCCGGACCAATCTCTAAAGCAATGTCATCTTCTCTGACACCCGCAGTTCTAACAATCTTGCGACAGGTGTTGCCATCATGAACAAAGTTTTGACCGAGCGATTTAGAAGGCTTAAGATCGAGAGCTTCAGCCAGTTCACGGATTTCAGCCGCACCAAGCAAGCTCATGCGAATGAACCAAAGACACGCTCGGTATTGATCGATAGCGCATTGCAAAGTTCTGCTAAATCTTCATTTCGCTCGTGCGCCATCGCTCTCACAATTGTCGGAATCATTGCGGGGGTGTTCTGCATTCCACGGTGCGGAGTGGGGGCTAGAAAAGGAGAATCCGTTTCAACCAGTAATTGGCTATGTGGCACAAGCTTGAGAGCTTCACGTAATTCTGGTGCATTCTTAAATGTCATGGTTCCGGCGAAAGAAAGGACGTAACCGCGGTCGATGCATTTCTTGGCCATCTCTACATCACCTGAAAAACAATGAAAGACAGTCTTTTCTGGTGCACCGACTTCAAGCAGAATTGATAAGACATCATCATGTGAATCGCGATCGTGAATTACTAGGGCTTTATTGGTCTTCTTTGCTAGTTCAATATGCCACTTAAATGAATCTTGTTGCACCGATCTTAATTCAGGTGGAGTTCTAAAGTAATCAAGACCTGTCTCACCAATTGCGCGAACGCGAGGATGCTGCGCTAACTTTTCGATGATTGCTAAATCTGCTTGCAAATCTGAAACCACTGGCGCTTCGTTGGGATGCAGAGCCACAGCTGCTAAAACTCTTCCTGGATACAAATCAGCCAGCGTCGCACACCATTGAGATTGTTCTGCAGAATATCCAACCTGGACTACTCGAGTAACTCCAACTGATTCTGCTTGATCCAAGATTCTGCGCACTGATTCTGAATCTGGAGAATCGTTGGTGACAATTTCGATGTGCGCGTGTGCATCTGCAACCGGTACCGGTAGTGGTTCTGGTAGTGGCGCAAACTCTCTATCAATATCGCGGTTGTGGCGATCAGCCATAAAGAATTACTCCTTGACCTCAAGACGAGGGAAGAGAACGGGAGTTTTTGTGATTGCTGCACCTGCTGGTAATTGTCCCCAACGGGCAATCTCACTAATTTTCTGTGCACCGATTGCGCCAAGTGAATCGTTGGCACCGAGAGATTCCCAGAGAATTTCAGTTGTTGCTGGCATTACTGGGTGCAATAAGACAGAGAGAGCTCGTAGTGATTCTGCTGTGTTGTAGAGAATATCTTCGACTGCTCGTTGATTTGCTGGATCTTTAGCAAGAATCCATGGCTCAGTCGATGTGACGTAACCATTGACGCGCTTGCAATAATCCATAATCGTATTGATTCCACCTTGGAAATCAAGTGCAGCAATTGCAGTATCTGCCTTATCTACACACTCTTTTAACGCTGATGAGAGCGATTCGTCGTGGGCAACTGCAGGAAGTACCCCACCGCAATACTTTTCAACCATCGCCGCTAGTCGTGATGCAAGGTTTCCGAAGTCATTTGCGAGCTCAGATGTATAGCGTGCACTCATATCTTCCCAAGAGAAAGAGCCATCTGTGCCGAAAGGTATTGCGCGTAAGAAGTAATATCTAAACGCATCTACTCCAAAGTGATCGGTGATATCTGATGGTGCGATTCCAGTGAGCTTTGATTTACTCATCTTCTCGCCACCAACTAATAACCAACCATGTGCAAAGACTTTCTTAGGGACTGCAAGACCTGCTGCCATCAACATTGCTGGCCAGATAACAGCGTGAAAGCGCAAGATATCTTTTCCGACAAGGTGAACATCAGCTGGCCACGTTTGTGCAAACTTCTTTCCACCCTCTGATTCAGGATCATCAGTGAGCCCGACCGCGGTTGCGTAATTAAGCAGAGCATCAAACCAAACATAGACGACTTGGTTGGTATCCCACGGAACCGGAATTCCCCAATCGAATGTTGAGCGAGAGATTGATAAATCTGTAACTCCACCTTCAAGAAATGCTAGGACTTCATTTCTGGCAGATTCTGGTTGGCATGCCTCAGGATTGCTCTTGTAATGATCAATCAGCGGCTGCGCAAATGCAGATAACTTAAAGAACCAGTTTGTCTCTTTTACATCTTCGACCGGCTTGCTATGGATCGGGCAGAGCTTGGCTCCATCGCTATCGATTAAATCTCCGGGTAATTTAAATTCTTCACAGCCTACGCAGTAAGGGCCTTCGTAATTACCTTCGTAAATAAACCCGGCATCTTTGAGTGAGGTAAGAAATTTCTGTACACGTTCCATATGGCGTGGTTCTGTTGTGCGAATAAAGTCATCGTTGGCGATATTAAGTGCCTGCCAATTTGGTTTCCATGCGTTCTCAACTAATTTATCTGCCCACTCTTGCGGGGGTACGCCATTTTCCTGCGCTGTACGCATCACTTTCTGGCCGTGTTCGTCAGTACCAGTTAGGAACCAGACAGATTCTCCGCGTTGGCGATGCCAACGAGTTAAAACATCACCAGCTACCGTTGTATAGGCATGGCCAATATGGGGAGCATCATTGACGTAGTAAATCGGAGTCGTCAGATAGAAAGACTTCATCTGCCAATCTTATTCGCTCTCTACAGTTAATTCTTACGCTGGGCTTCGACTACCGCCGCATATACAAGCTTCTTCGGTATATCAAGCTCGCGTGCAATGGTTGCAATGGCATCTTTGCGATCCATTCCAGCTGATTCATATTCGCGGACTTGAGCAACCATCTGAGAATTGGTGGCCGTTTCCGTCCCCACCTCGACGCCAGCAAAGACGAGGGTGATTTCACCTAAAATTTCGTGGCCCTGCGCCCACTCAATGAGTTGAGCAAGGGTTCCTCGAATTGTTTCTTCGTAGGTCTTTGTCATCTCACGACAGATTGCACCGGCACGATCACTACCGAGAATCGATTGCGCATCTTGAAGTGAATCCAATAGGCGATGTGGAGCTTCAAAGAGCACCATTGTTCTCTCTTCAAAGCGCAAGGATTCATAGAATGCGATTCGAGCACCCGACGTTCGCGGGGCAAAACCTTCAAAGGTAAATCGGTCTGTTGGCAATCCAGATAAAGCTATCGCCATAGTTGGAGCACTTGGTCCCGGGATCACATGTACTTCTATATTTGCCGCAACCGCATCTCGCAATAAACGAAAACCTGGATCGCTAATTGTTGGCATGCCCGCATCTGTCAGAACCAAAACATTTCGCCCTTCACGCAATAACGCTAATAGCTCGACTGTTCTATTTGTCTCGTTACCCTCAAAGAAGGAGAGGATCCGTGCTGAGAACGAAGCGCCGATATCAGAGGCCAATCGATGAAACCTGCGTGAATCTTCAGCTGCGATTATTTCGGCGTTCTCAATAGCCATCTTTAGACGTGGGCTCGCATCTAATGGATTTCCGAGCGGAGTCGCTGCGAGGGTGAGTGCCATATCGCTATCTTCCCATATTCTTTACACATGATTATCGCGATTGCGCCGCTAGTTATCGCAATCACTTCACTCTTGCTCAGACTTTTCAATATTGCATCAATTAAAACCTTTATCTTTGATGAGGTCTACTACGTTGATGGCGCGCGCGACTTGTTGGCATATGGTGTCGAAGTTGATGGCGCTGCCGCAGAGTTTGTAGTCCATCCCCCTGTCGGTAAATGGATGATCGCATCAGGTATCAAA
>WLDB01000040.1 GCA_009705035.1 Actinomycetota bacterium
CTTTTCCTTCATACATCTGCGCAGCGGTTCGTGCATGCAGTGCTACCCACGCAACTCCTGCATCGGCTGCTGACTTTGCAGCTTCTAAATATGTGTGGTGATCACTATCGATACCGATACGCATCTTTACTGTTACTGGAATTCCAAAAGGTTTTGCTGCATCTACTGCGCCCTTAACAATGGCAGAGAAGAGATTGCGCTTAAATGGCAGAGCTGCTCCCCCGCCTTTACGTGTGACTTTTGGAACCGGACAACCGAAGTTCATATCGATATGGTCTGCTAAATTTTCGCGGCCAATCATCTTTACCGCTTCAGACATATGATGCGGATCAACGCTATAGAGCTGCACTGAACGCGGCCATTCACCGGGACCGGGTTCAATCATCCGCAGAGTCTCAGGGACTCGTTCTAGTAATGCGCGAGCAGTCACCATCTCAGAAACAAATAATCCAGCACCTTGTTCACGACAGAGTTGTCTAAAGGGTGCGTTGGTTATTCCTGCCATCGGGGCGAGTACAACAGGTGGATCTATCTGATGTACGCCATCCCGAAGAGGCAGAGGCAGTGCTGATGACTTTAACAAGTTGGCTTTAGCAACCGAGAAGTTTCGGAGCCAACCATGACTCAACGTGATCGATTGAGATACGTTCCTGCGCCATTGTGTCGCGATCACGAATTGTCACTGCATTATCTTCCAGAGTTTCGAAATCGATGGTGATACAGAAAGGGGTTCCGATTTCATCTTGACGGCGATAGCGACGGCCAATTGCGCCTGAATCATCGAAATCGATATTCCAATTCTTGCGAAGTTGCGCCGCTAAATCGCGCGCCTTTGGTGAGAGATCTGCGTTACGTGAAAGCGGAAGTACGGCAGCTTTAACTGGAGCAATGCGGTGATCAAACTTCATCACAGCGCGTTTTTCCATCTCGCCCTTGGCATTAGGTGCTTCATCTTCGGTATATGCATCCATCATGAATGTGAGTGCGCAACGATCTACGCCCGCTGCTGGTTCGATTACAAACGGTGTCCAGCGCTCATTCTTCTCTTGATCGAAGTATGAAAGATCCTTACCTGAAGCTGCTGAGTGTGCCTTGAGGTCAAAGTCTGTTCGGTTAGCAATACCTTCGAGCTCGCCCCATTCGGTGCCATTGAACTCAAATTTGTATTCAATATCTGTCGTGCCCTTTGAATAATGTGAGAGCTTCTCTTTTGGATGCTCAAATAGGCGAAGACGCTCTGGATTGATGCCAAGATCTTTATACCAACTTAGGCGAGTCTCAATCCAATACTTATGCCACTCTTCATCGGTCCCTGGAACAACAAAAAATTCCATCTCCATCTGCTCGAATTCGCGCGTACGGAAGATAAAGTTTCCGGGAGTAATTTCGTTACGGAATGATTTACCAATCTGGCCAATACCAAATGGTGGCTTCTTCCGAGAAGTTGTCATAACTTGATCAAAGTTAATAAAGATTCCTTGCGCTGTCTCTGGGCGAAGATAGGCAAGTCCTGACTCATCTTCGACTGGGCCAAGGAATGTCTTGAGCAAACCAGAGAATTGCTTTGGTGTTGTGAATTGACCCTTGTTGCCGCAGGCCGGACAGTTCATATCTGCCAATGATTCAAGCTTCTTCTTATGCTTTGCCTCATATTGTTCTTCTAGATGATCTGCGCGATAGCGCTTATGGCAAGCAGTACATTCGGTCAGCGGATCACTAAATGTGGCAACGTGTCCAGATGCTTCCCAAACTTCACGGGCAAGAATGACTGATGAATCGAGACCGACAACATCTTCGCGACCCATAACCATTGACTTCCACCATTGGCGCTTTACATTGTTCTTGACCTCAACACCGAGTGGTCCGTAATCCCATGATGCGCGCAATCCGCCATAAATCTCTGATGAAGGAAATACAAAGCCGCGACGCTTTGAGAGAGAAACAATATTTTCTAAGCGATCTACCGCCATGAGGTGCTCCATCCGGTTTTAGTGTTGCAACCGGGGAATCGCGCTTGTGATACTCCGGCTGGCTGTCGGCGCTCATCTAACGATTTAGCTGTTAGATAAACGTGGCTAAATTTTACCGCACTATAAATCTTTGGAATAAGCCCCAGGTTCATCAATTGCTGTAGCAAGAAGAGGTACAACTTCCATCTTTATTGCAGTCGAGCTCAAAGCGCGGCGATATGAACCAACATTTTGCCAATGGGTGACCAGGGTCCAGAGCTCGTTATCGTCGAGATTTTGGCCAAAGTCGCCTGAGATAAAGCCTTCGCGTTCAGAAAATGCCTGGCGAGCGCGCTCAAGGTTGGCGCGAAAGGCCTCTTGTTCAGCCAAAGGGGTGCGAAATCGAGCAATTGCGATCATGGAGTGAGCTTAAGGGGTCGAAATATGGGGTGGAAATGAAAATCATTTTCATTTGTGCTATCTTCTCGCCATGACAATCGCAATCGTTCTGGCAGCCCTTACTGCACTGGCAACTACAGCCGGTGGATTCCTTGCTATTAAATCAAAGGATCGCCTCCATTTAGTCCTCGGGCTTTCAGCAGGATTATTGCTTGGTTTAGTCGCCTTTGATCTCTTGCCAGAAGTTTTTGAACTTGGCACTCAAGAGATCTTCCATGCCCCTGCTGTATCAGTGGCATTAATTGGTGGTTTCTTACTGCTTCACTTCTACGAGCAAATCTTTGGATCTCACGAACCTGCCGAATCAGATTACGGCCACGACCATAGCCACTCATCGAGTATTGCCGGATCTATTGGCGCTCTTGCCATGGGTGGCCACGTCTTTCTCGATGGTTTAGCGCTCGGCGTCGCATTTAAAGTAAGTAGCGATCTTGGGATCGCAGTCTTTATCGCGCTCCTTGTTCACGCCTTTAGCGATGGCCTCAACACAGTTTCTTTCTTAATTAAGAGCGGTAAGTGGGGCAAGAAAGGTATTTGGCTATTAGGTGTTGATGCAATCGCTCGCGTGAGCGGCGCAGCACTTGGTGCAACCCTAGCAATCAGCGATAACTTTATCGCCATCTATCTTGCGCTCTTTGCCGGAATCGTTATCTATCTTGCGACATCTCATATCTTGCCCGAGGCGCACTCTCGTCATTCATCACGTTACACAATCTTGGCAACAATCTTTGGTGTGTTAGTTATGTGGGGCCTTGTTAGCTATCTTCATAGCGGTGATGCGCATACCCACGGATCAACCACTGGTATTCATGAAGATGAGCATGCGCACGAAGAAGAGGGTGTTCATGAAGATGAACATGCGCATGATGAGGAAACAGCGGTTAAGTAATGTCCCGCTCTAACCCACGAGTCTTAAGTACTTTAGAACGTGCTGGAGGTTTTGCTAGTGCGCAAGAGGTCTATCGCCTCATGCAACGTGAGGGCGAGAGCATTGGTCTAACAACTGTCTATCGCTCATTGCAGAGTCTTGTTAATGACAAGATCGTTGATGTATTGCGGCGAGATGATGGTGAAGCTATCTACCGGTTGTGCGGTGAAGCCCATCATCATCATCTCGTCTGCAAAGGTTGCGGGGATACCGTTGAAATTGAGGGCGGCGCCATTGAAAAATGGGCGAAGATGATGGCTGAAGAACATGGTTTCAGAGATGTCGGACATACCGCCGAAATCTTCGGGCTCTGTGCAAAGTGTTAAGTTAACGAGCGAGTGGGCCCAAGAGAAAATCAGCTAAACGAGCAGTTGGATTGGCTCTACCTGAATGTTGTGCTTTAAATGAATTGGTTCCATCTTTGCCACAGATAAATTGAATATATGAAGGACCACCGGGGTGTGAATCGATCCACCTTGTTAAGTCATAGACTTTTTCGTCAATGATTGACCAACAGGCATTCTTGCTATTTCGCATCTCAACTTGAGCACGTGTTATGCCAGCTTCAGGGGTACTGGATACCGATGGTGAAGGAGTTGGCGTCGGTGAAGCAGAAACTGATGGTGTGGTAGCTGGAGTTGCAGCTGGAGTTGGAAGTGCGCCACGAATTACATCACCCGGTACTTCGCGATATCCAACACCAAGCGTGATGGCAGATCGCGCCTTCGAAGTCATCGTAAAGTTGTAGATACCTGATTCGGCCCTTTGATTTATACGTCCGAGATAGAAGTAAAGAGTTTGACTAAATGTTTCCAAAAATTCTGTTCGCTCATCTAACTTCATCACCTGCCGTGCACCGGAAGGAGATGTAATAACGAGAGTGGGAAGCTGATTAACCTTTAATTTATTCTCAGGCGCTTTATCAATAATGAGGTACTGCACCTCTAGCGAATCCCCTGCCTTAAGTTGTGCGCGGAATGCACGCACCTCTCTTGCCTTGGTAAAGCTGGCACGAACTGCAAAAGAAACAGTTCCATCAACAAGCAATGGCCCCTTTGCAGCTGTGGTGTCGCTCTTGCCGAGATTTACTGGTTGATGTGCAGAAGCGTTATTAACGCCAAGAAGAGTGAAAGCAATGGCCATCGCAACTATCTTTCGCATGGCAAAACGGTACAGGCACACCACTTAGGGTGCGAGTTAAAACTAGGCTTTACCGAACCTGCGATCGCGCTCAGAATATTCTTCTATGGCTTTCCACAAGATTGCCGGAGTCATATCAGGCCATAAGACATCCATAAAGACGAACTCGGCATAGGTCGCTTGCCATGGCAAGAAATTGCTGGTGCGTTGTTCACCCGATGAACGCAAAAATAAATCCACATCGCTCATCTTTGGTGCATAGAGATACTTTGCAAAAGTCTTTTCAGTAATCGAATCTGCTTTTACTTTGCCGCGCTTTACATCTCTTGCTAACTCTGTTGCAGCATCGACGATTTCTGCTCGACCGCCATAGTTGACGCACATATTTAAGGTGAACTTCTTATTCTTTGCGGTCAGCTCTTCAGCAGTCTCAAGTTCTTCAATGACTGATTTCCAGAGACGTTGCGGGCGGCCAATCCATTGCACCTTTACCCCAAGATCATGCAGTCGGTCGCGGCGATTGCGCAAAGATTCGCGGCTATAGCCCATTAAGAACTTAACCTCTTCAGGCGAACGCTTCCAGTTTTCAGTAGAGAATGCGTAAGCGCTAATCTCTTTTACCCCAAAACCAATTGCCGCTTCAACTAAATTAAAGAGGACTTTCTCGCCTGCTTCATGGCCAGCAGTACGTGGCAGACCACGTTCTTTTGCCCAACGGCCATTGCCATCCATCACAAGAGCGATGTGATTGGGAACTTCTACCTTCTGCTTACTCATGCACGCTCCACCATTGGCAAACTACGTAGCCCTCTTTCAAGGTGCCATTGTAGATAAGCAGCAATCAATCCACTAGCTTCTCGACGAAATCTCAGTTCACTTGCTGAAGCTGTATCCCAATCAGAGTTCAGCAGCGCCTCCATCAAAGCTAAAGTTTCAGGCGCTGGTGTGGCCGATGCCGATGGACGGCAATCATTGCAGACAGATCCGCCGCCAACTAGTGAGAAGTAACGATGCGGGCCCGGTTTTTCACAACGCGAACAGAGTGTGAGCGATGGCGCATAACCACCGAGGGCCAGTGAGCGAATAAGAAAAGCATCGAGAATTAATGACGGGTCATAGCGATTTTCAGCAAGCGCGCGCATACCACCTACTACAAGTGAAAATTCTTGCGGCGCTGGTTCTTCTTCGTGAGGTGAAAAACGTTCGGCCGTTTCTAAGATGGCATGTGCAATTGTCCAGCGCTGATAATCACTCGAAATCTCTTCACCATAATTTTGCAGAGCTTCAACCTGGGTAATCGTGTGAAAGGTGCGGCCAGTGTGCAACTGAATCTCAACGTGACTGCCCGGTTCAAGACGAGCACCAAATTTAGACATAGTGCGACGAACACCTTTTGCGACGCCGCGAATACGACCATGCTCTTTAGTGAGCATCGTAATAATGCGATCTGCTTCGCCTAGTTTCTGGGTTCGCAAAATGATTGCTTCATCCCGAAATAAGGCGCCCTTGGTACTCACGGCGTTAAGGGTAGTTAGCGAATGGCGCGATTGATTGCAGACACGACCGCTTTAAGTGAGGCCGTTGTTGTATTTGGGTCGATTCCAACGCCCCAATAGACATCTCCACCAATTGCACACTCAAGATAGGCAGCAGCCGAGGCATCGCCACCAGATGAGAGTGCATGTTCGCTGAAATCGAGAACACGAACATCGACTCCATAATTATTGAGAATGTTGCAGAAGGCTGCGATTGGACCATTGCCGTGACCAGCAAGTTCTACAGCTTCGCCGCGATCTGTAATCTGCACAGTCAGTTGCACATCTTGACCCATCTCAGACTTTTGTGAAAGCCCCTTCAGACGGAAACGTCCCCACGGAGCAGACTCTGTTGGAAGATACTCATCTTCAAATATCTGCCAGAGCTGATCCGCGGTTACTTCACCGCCATCATGGTCTGTCTTTGCCTGAACAATCTTTGAGAACTCAATCTGTTGGCGGCGAGGTAAATCAAGGTGATGCTCACTCTTCAAAAGATAAGCGACTCCGCCTTTACCTGATTGTGAATTAACACGGATAACAGCCTCGTATGAACGTCCAATATCTTTTGGATCAATAGGAAGATATGGAACAGCCCAAGTGTGCTGATCTGTTGTCACTCCAGCAGCTTTGGCATCGCGCTCGAGGTGCTCAAAGCCCTTCTTAATTGCATCTTGGTGCGAGCCAGAGAATGCAGTAAAGACAAGGTCACCACCATAAGGATGGCGCTCTGGAACCTTGAGCTGGTTGGCATATTCAACGGTACGGCGAATCTCATCGATATCGCTGAAATCAATATGTGGATCAATGCCGTGTGAAACTAAGTTCATTCCGAGAGTTACGAGGCAAACATTTCCGGTGCGCTCACCGTTACCGAAGAGCGTTCCTTCGATGCGATCTGCACCAGCTAAATAACCGAGCTCTGCTGCAGCGACACCTGTACCACGATCATTATGTGGGTGGAGTGAAACGATTACTGAATCACGATTGTTGAGGTTGCGACACATCCACTCGATTGAATCGGCATAGACATTTGGTGTTGCCATCTCAACTGTTGCAGGAAGATTCATAATTGTCTTCCATTGCGGAGTTGGCTTCCAGACATCGTTGACTGCATTACAGACTTCAACGGCAAACTCGAGCTCTGTGCCTGTATATGACTCAGGTGAATACTCGAAAGAAATCTTTGTCTCTGGCACGGTCGACATCAGATCAAGACAGAGCTTTGCTCCATCTGTTGCAATCTTCTTGATGCCATCTTTATCAAGGCCGAAGACAACGCGACGTTGCAAAGTAGAAGTCGAGTTATACAAGTGAATAATCGCCTGCTTTGCGCCAGCGACTGCTTCATAAGTACGTCGGATCAAGGGTTCGCGTGCTTGAGTAAGTACCTGAATAATCACATCATCCGGGATTAAATCTTCATCGATAATTTTGCGGACAAAATCAAAGTCAGTCTGAGATGCAGATGGGAATCCAACTTCAATCTCTTTGTAACCCATCGCAACGAGTAACTTGAACATCGCAAGTTTGCGCGGGGTATCCATAGGGTCAATCAACGCTTGGTTGCCATCACGAAGGTCAACAGATGACCACTTCGGTGCTGCGGTGATTTTCTTATCTGGCCATGTGCGATCTGCAAGCTCAACAGGAATAAATGATGAGTAGCGATGCACAGGCATCTTCGAAGGTTTTTGCTCTGGAAAGTTCATTAACGTGCTCCTAGTTAGTTGGCCGAGTTATTACCGGCAACACCAAACCCCGCAGCGAGGAGACCGGTGATTAGGCCTCGCTACGGCGGATAAGTAGGAGTCCGCGGAGCTTCATAGTGGGGTAATCCTATCCCCCAAATACCCCGCCTGCCAATACGCAGAGTGGATCAATACATGAGGGGCTGGGTTCGCCATATTTCAATATTTTCCCTCTATTGCCACGCTACATCAATCAAAAAAGGGGAATAAAAATGCACCAAAAATTAGCGTTCGCAATAGTTATGGTTTTAATGATTGCACAGCCGAATGCATCAGCAGAACCTCCTCCTCCATTTAGTGAACCGCAGGAGCGCCTCGTAATTGAAGCTTGCATCCTCTCTTCGGAAATGCCTCATCTATCTAAACATGTACCGGGAACTGTGAACGCAACTGGAAGGACAGTTTGCAAAGGAATTTCTGCAGGTCGTGTACTTCAAGTTAAGGTAACTCTTACAAGACTTGATGGAGGAAATACGCAGCCGATTACTAAGAGTAGTAGAGGAACGGGAAGCGTCATTGTGAATGTTTCGATGGGATGTATCTGGCTAAGCCCACAAGCACTCATCAAGTATAGAATCGTAACTATGCATAAACTTTCCAACGGAAAAATTCGTACAACAAAGAATGAAGCGATGCTCAAATGTTGAACCATTACAAAGAATCAATGCACGATTACATGTGGCGGATACCTCATGGAGAATTCAGAGTCGAAGCGCGGCAAATAGTGCGCGAAGAAAGATTTGATAAGTACGCAAAAATTCCTGTGGTTCGCTTCTTCTTGGCGCTTTATTTCATAGCCAGAGATGATGCATTTATCAGACCTCATAAGCCAGATCCGAGCAAGCCCATGTTCTACCGCAGATATCTCTGGCGGGTACACAACTGCGGCCAACGCAAAGATGGAACTTTTTACACCTCAGGAAACGCGGCCATGATTGTTTTTGAGGATTCTAAAGTTATCTATGACTCAACGGTCGACAAGATTCCCTTTAACGAACTGAAATCTCGCTTCGGTACTCACGGCTAAGTAATTAGCCAGCGAGTGTTGAACCGAAAATCTGCCATGCAAGAGCAGATTTAGCGACAAGTGAGAGCGTGATGTAGGTGCGCTCACCGCGAAGATAATTGCTCCAATTTCCAACTTTCTTATATTGCAACCACTGAACCAATCCAAATGAGTTGAAGAATAAGAAGATTGAAATCACGATGCCATATACAAATGCTGGTGCTGATGTATCTGCTGGACCGCCGATGCTTAATACATAGAAGCCGATTCCAAGCCAGGGGATCAAGCCAGCGATGCAACCAAAGATAAATGGCAACCAACCACCGTTTCCTGGTGATTCATATTTCTCTTGTAACCAACCAAAGAGAATCATTGAAGCGTTGAGGCCAAAGAGGGCGATGATTGCAGTGATATCTGAAACGCCTGTGATCAGAGCGATGAGTACCAACATCACTGATGAGCTAATTGAGTATTCAACCCAACGGAAGTAGTTGCGCTGCTGCAACAAGCCCTTTGAATAACGGTTAAAGAACTGTGGTGATGCAACTACGAAGTGAAAGAGAGATGAGAGTCCCAAGAAGATTGCAACTGTGATTCCGATAGGTGCATCAAAGAGAACAAGCGGATCAGCAAAGGTCGTTCCTGGAGGGCCCGCCATATAGCGCGCTGCAATTGGCAAACTGAAGTCATTTGATAAGGCGAGCACTACACCCATCTGAGCTAGGTGAAGAAAAGCTGCAATCAGGTTGTAGTTGCGAAGGGATGCGGGGGTTATCTCTTTTTTCATACCGCTAATTTACAAGTGGGCTTCTTAAATCAGCGCTTTCAGGGCATCGATTTCAGAGAAATCTTTGATCTCAAAGATCCACCGCTTAAATGGGCCGGACTTCAAGGTGATGATGGCACTCGGAGTGCGGCGATAGATGGCGCAGAAATCTTTGCCTGAAAGGTATTTCATCGTGCCTACAAGAATGAGAAAAGGGAATCCGGTTCCGATACGAATTCCTTTGAGGACCTGCATGGTCCAAGGATTGGGCACGATCTCAACAGAGGATACTTCTGCAATATCAATCTCTGGTGAGCGACGAAGTCCACCGATTGCTTCTATTCTGGAAAGATTTAGACGAATGCGCCCATCAATAATTTGCAGGTTTGCCATAGTCCAAGAATACAGGGTGCTGCATTTAGAGGACTGGCAAATAACGATCGAGCTCGAATTGGCTGACCTGGCGGCGGTACTCCTGCCACTCAGCGCGCTTGTTGCGCAATACATATTCGAAAACGTGCTCACCTAAAGTTTCGCGCACTAGCTCGCTTTTTTCCATTACGGCAATTGCTTCGTTGAGATTTGCTGGCAACGTTTGCACATCGCTCGAAGCTGCAAGTGTGTACTTGCCTTCAATGCCCTTAAGGCCTGCAGCAATCATTACCGCATAAGCCAAATACGGGTTGCAGGCAGAGTCAGGTGAGCGGAACTCAATGCGCGTTGAGTTCTCTTTATTTGGTTTATACATAGGAATACGAACCAAAGCACCGCGATCGTTATGGCCCCAGTTGATAATCGCTGGTGCTTCTCCCCCGCCCTGCAGGCGCTTATATGAGTTAACCCATTGATTAGTGATAGCTGTTATCTCTGAGGCATGTTTCAAGATTCCGGCAACAAATTGGCGACCAACCTCAGAGAGATTGAGTTCGGCAGTCGGGTCATAGAAAGCATTCTTCTCACCTGCAAAGAGTGAGACGTGGGTATGCATGCCAGAGCCCGGGTGTTCTGTAAATGGCTTGGGCATAAAGGATGCGTAGAAACCTTGCTCGAGCGCAACCTCTTTAATCACATGGCGAAATGTCATGATGTTATCTGCGGTGCTTAGGGCATCTGCATAACGAAGATCAATCTCTTGCTGACCAGGTGCACCCTCATGGTGGCTGAATTCAACAGAGACTCCCATCGCCTCCAACAAGGTAATTGCTTGGCGACGGAAATCGTGACCGACAACGGCAGGGGTGTGATCGAAATATCCACCTTGATCAACAGGCACTGGTGCAACGCCTTTTTCGGGTTGTGATTTAAAGAGGAAGAATTCAATCTCTGGGTGGGTGTAAC
>WLDB01000041.1 GCA_009705035.1 Actinomycetota bacterium
CGAGGCCACCACGGAAACCACCTTCAGGGCCCATATCGATAACCCAATCAGATGATTTGATGACATCGAGATTATGCTCAATCACAATTACGGTATTACCGCTTTCGACCAAGCGCTTGAGAACACCTAGCAATTTATTGACATCTTCGAAGTGCAAGCCCGTAGTTGGTTCATCAAGAACATAAATTGTGCGCCCAGTTGATCGGCGCTGAAGTTCGGTCGCTAACTTAACGCGTTGAGCTTCGCCACCTGAGAGCGTTGGAGCAGATTGACCAAGGCGCACATAACCCAAGCCCACATCACAAAGAGTCTTGAGATAGCGAGCGATTGTTGGAACAGATTCAAAGAAGGTATGAGCCTGCTCGATTGGCATATCTAAAACTTGAGCAATTGTCTTTCCCTTGTAGTGAACCTCTAGCGTCTCACGGTTGTAGCGAGCACCATGGCAGACTTCGCAGGGAACATAGACGTCGGGTAAGAAGTTCATCTCAATCGTAATAGTTCCATCGCCAGAGCAGTTCTCGCAGCGTCCGCCCTTTACATTGAACGAGAAACGTCCCTGCAGGTATCCGCGCACCTTCGCCTCGGAAGTCTCTGCGAAAAGTGCGCGAACCTTATCGAAAACACCAGTGTAGGTTGCCGGGTTTGAACGCGGTGTTCGACCAATTGGTGATTGATCGACATGAACAACTTTATCTAGTTGATCGATACCGGTAACGGTGCGATGTCGACCAGGTACCAACCGCGAACCATTGAGCTTATTTGCCAGAGTTGTATAGAGAATGTCATTAACGAGAGTTGACTTTCCTGAGCCCGAAACGCCAGTGACAGATACAAAGAGACCTAATGGAATCTCAACTTCAATATCTTTTAGGTTATTCTCTTTTGCACCCTTAATGACGAGTTTTCGTTTTGGATCCACTGGGCGACGCTGTGAAGGAATCTCGATTGATTTGCGGCCAGATAGATATGCGCCGGTGATTGATTCTTCAGATGCAATGAGCTCTTCATATGAACCGGAGACAACAACTTTGCCTCCGTGTTCGCCGGCCCCTGGTCCAATATCGACAACCCAATCTGCGGTACGTATTGTCTCTTCATCATGCTCAACAACAATTAACGTATTTCCTAAGTTGCGAAGTCTGGTCAAGGTATCAATCAGCCGTCGGTTATCTCTCTGGTGGAGACCAATACTTGGCTCATCAAGAACATAGAGAACCCCAACAAGGCCAGAGCCAATCTGTGTCGCTAAACGAATTCGTTGTGCCTCTCCCCCGGAGAGCGTTGCTGCTGGGCGATCAAGTGAGAGGTAATCAAGGCCAACATCAAGTAAGAAACCAAGTCGCGCATTGACCTCTTTCAAGACGCGCTCTGCGATTTGTGCCTCTCGCGCGTTCAATTGAATTCCCCTGAGGAAGCTAGCGCAATCATCTATCGAAAGTAAACATACTTCAGCGATTGATTTTTCTCCGATAGTCACAGCTAAAACTTCTGGCTTGAGACGAGCTCCTTTACATACATTGCAAGGTGTCTCGCGCATATACGCTTCATATTTCTCACGGCTATAGTCGCTATCTGTCTCAGAGTGGCGACGATGAATAAATGGAACAACGCCTTCGAATCCGGTTGAGTAATTTCGGACGCGCCCATAACGGTTCTTGTATTTGACGTGAACTTCATAATCGAAGCCATTAATCACAGCTTCCTTCGCTTTGACCGAAAGCTTCTTCCAGGGCGTATCGAGGGAAAACTTCATCTCTTTTGCAAGCGCCTCAAGAAGACGCAAGAAATACTCTGAGGACTGTCCTCCTGCCCACGGTGCTATCGCTCCATCGTTAATTGATATCTGATCATCAGGGATGATGAGCTCTTCATCAACTTCTAGCTTTGTTCCGATACCGGAACATTCAGGGCAAGCTCCGAACGGAGAGTTAAAGGAGAAAGAACGCGGTTCGAGCTCTTCAAAAGATAGATTGCAATCGTGGCAGGCAAGGTGCTCACTGAAAGTTCGTTCTTTATCCGCGCCTTTTGCATCTACAAAATCGAGAATCACTAAACCGCTAGCCAGCTTTAGCGCCGTCTCAATTGAGTCGGTGAGGCGAGATTTGCTCTCAGCTTTAGCGGTCAAGCGGTCAACGACAACTTCGATCGTGTGTTTCTCTTGCTTCTTAAGCTTCGGTGGCTCAGAGAGTGAAATGGTTTCACCATCTACTCTTGCGCGTGAATATCCCTGAGTAACTAAATCTGAGAAGAGTTCTACAAATTCACCTTTACGCTCACGAATAACTGGAGCTAAAACTTGAAACTTTGTGGTCGCTGGCATCGTGAGGATCTGATCAACAATCTGCTGCGGAGATTGGCGAGATACAGCCTTGCTGCAATTGGGGCAATGAGGTCGTCCTGCTCGTGCGTAGAGAAGGCGCAAATAGTCATAGACCTCAGTAATTGTGCCGACAGTAGATCGAGGATTTCGGTTGGTAGATTTCTGATCAATCGATACTGCTGGAGAGAGACCTTCAATGAAATCAACATCGGGTTTATCCATCTGACCCAAAAATTGGCGGGCATAGGCCGAGAGCGATTCAACATATCGACGCTGACCTTCAGCAAAGATTGTGTCAAAGGCGAGTGAAGATTTTCCTGAGCCAGAGAGACCGGTAAAAACAATGAGGGCATCGCGAGGTAGTTCGAGCGAAACATTCTTGAGATTGTGTTCGCGAGCACCCCGAATAACTAACTTGTCGATACTCACTTAATGTCCTGCCTCATCCATAGATCGAAGTTCGCGCTTTAGCTCTTTAATCTCATCACGCAGTCGACCTGCGAGTTCGAATTGGAGCTCATCCGCGGCTCCCCGCATCTGCTCGGTGAGGGAGCCTATCAACGCAGCTAGTTCTTGGCGCGCTAGAGAACCCTTGCCGCGCTCGACGAAAGGCAGACCAGACTTTGCGCCCTTAATTCCAGCAATGAGCTCATCGGTGTCATCGCTCTCACGCGCAATCATGTCGGTGATATCGGCAATCTTCTTTCGAAGCGGTTGCGGATCTACCCCTCGCTCCAGGTTGTAGGCAACCTGCTTAGCGCGGCGACGATTGGTCTCATCTATCGCTTTCTCCATCGATGCTGTGATGTTATCGGCGTACATATGGACCTCACCGGAAACATTTCGAGCAGCTCGACCAATAGTCTGAATAAGGGAGGTTGCAGATCGCAAGAAGCCCTCTTTATCTGCATCAAGTATTGCAACAAGTGAAACTTCAGGAAGATCGAGTCCTTCACGGAGAAGATTGATACCAATGAGAACGTCATACTCACCAGAGCGAAGCTCACGTAAAAGCTCGACTCGACGCAAGGTATCTACCTCTGAATGCAAGTAACGAACTCGTACTCCGCGCTCTTGCAGATAGTCGGTCAGATCCTCTGACATCTTCTTTGTAAGAGTAGTAACTAGCACTCGTTCGTTGCGTTCAGCGCGGAGATTTATCTCTTCAAGTAAATCATCAATCTGCCCCTTAATCGGCTTGATAACAATCTTCGGATCAATTAGACCTGTTGGGCGAATAACCTGTTCGACTACATCGCCATTTACCTTTGCCATCTCATATTTTCCAGGGGTAGCTGAGAGATAGACGGTCTGACCCACTCGCTCTTGAAACTCGGGCCACTTAAGCGGTCGATTATCTAGGGCGCTGGGCAAACGAAAACCGTGTTCGACCAAGGTGCGCTTTCGAGATGCGTCTCCTTCATACATTGCACCAATCTGCGGCACAGTCACGTGGCTCTCATCGATTACACATAAGAAATCTTCTGGAAAATAATCCAAAAGACAATTTGGAGCAGAACCAGGTTCGCGACCATCAAGATGTCGTGAGTAATTCTCAATACCAGAGCAGAATCCGAGCTGCTCCATCATCTCTAAATCAAATGTTGTGCGCATGCGTAAACGTTGCTCTTCTAGCAACTTGTTCTGCTTGGTAAAAGTATTAAGTTGAATTTGTAGCTCATCTTGAATATCACTCATAGCGCGTTTCATTGTCTCTGGTCCTGCGGCGTAGTGAGTTGCCGGGAAGATATACATCTCTTCTTCATCGTGGACAATCTCTCCAGTCAGGGGATTCAAAGTCATAATCTTTTCAATCTCATCTCCGAACATCTCTATTCGGATAGCAAGCTCTTCATACATCGGAATGATTTCGACGGTATCGCCGCGAACTCGAAAGGTTCCTCTTTCGAAAGCGACATCGTTTCGTTTGTACTGAACATCTACAAAGCGCCGCAAGAGAGCATTGCGCTCAATCTCATCGCCAACCTTGAGATGAATCATCCGATCGATGTACTCCTGTGGAGTGCCAAGGCCATAGATGCAAGAAACCGTTGCAACCACAATCACATCTCTTCGTGTGAGAAGCGAGTTTGTTGCAGAATGACGCAAGCGTTCTACCTCATCATTAACACTAGAATCTTTCTCAATAAAGGTATCGGTCTGAGGTACGTATGCCTCTGGTTGGTAGTAGTCGTAATATGAAACAAAGTACTCGACCGCATTATTAGGTAGAAGCTCGCGAAACTCATTTGCAAGCTGGGCGGCTAAGGTCTTATTTGGAGCAAGGACCAAGGTAGGGCGCTGTAATTTTTCAATTAACCAAGCCGTAGTTGCTGATTTTCCCGTTCCGGTAGCACCGAGAAGAACTACATCTTTTTCGCCGGCATTGATACGTCGTGTAATTTCCGCAATCGCTGCTGGTTGGTCTCCTGCTGGAACGTAATCACTTATTACTTGAAAGGGCGCAACCTTTCGCTGTACCTCACTGACGGGGCGCATTGAGTTCAGCTTCCCAAATTCGGGCGCACTCAGCGAAGAGGTCAGCTCGAACGCCATCATTAATAATTACGCGATTTGCAACTGCTTCGCGTTGGGCAGGAGTGGCTTGCGCAGCTATACGTCGCTCAGCCTCATCTTCATCTAAACCACGTTCAAATAATCTATCTAGACGATTTTCGATATCGCTTTCAACTGTGATGATGTAATCAAACCTATCTGCCGCACCAGATTCAACGAGCAGTGGAATTTCGTAAATCAGGATATCTCCCGGGCTAAGTGTCTTGATTTTTGCAGCTAGAGCTTCCTGGACTCGTGGGTGCACAATCGCTTCCAATTGCTTTCGCTTGGCAGCATCTTTAAAGACAATCTTGCCTAGTTTCTGGCGATCAATATCTCCGTCAGCCACAATTTCCTCACCAAAAGCTGCAACAACTTCATCGAATCCGGAACTGCCTGGCTCGATAGCTTGGCGAGCCAATTGATCAGCATCTATTGTGAGAGCGCCCAGCTGAGCGAACATATTGGCAACCGTGCTCTTACCAGCACCGATTCCCCCAGTAAGCCCCACGATCAACATAGACGGAACTCTACCCATATGACAGCAAAATCATTAGTTGGAAGGCGATGTTAAGAATCGGTGCACTACGTTAGGTGGCACTTTGTCCGCACATCGCCGTATCTAATGTTTGCTGTCGTTAAATAGAAAAACCCCCGACCTGTGTGGTCGAGGGTCCTTCTGGTGAAGATTATTCAGCCGGAGTTGAAGCAGCTTCTGCTGCCTGAGCTTCTGCCTTCTGCTTCTTATGTGCAAGGAAGCGAGTCTGAGCTTCAGCGTACTGACGCTCCCACTCTTCGCGTTGAGTTTCAAATCCTGGCTTCCACTCTTGAGAATCAGGATCGAATCCTTCTGGATAGATGAAGTTTCCATCAGCATCGTAGCGAGCAGACATTCCGTACTGTGTTGGATCGAATGCTTCAACCTCAACATCTTGTCCTTCATTTGCTTGCTTAAGTGAAAGTGAGATTCGACGACGCTCGAGATCGATATCGATGATTTTTACAAAGAGTTCATCGTCAACAGCTACAACCTGCTCTGGAATCTCAACGTGGCGCTCTGCGAGCTCTGAGATGTGAACAAGTCCTTCGATGCCTTCGTGAACACGAATAAATGCTCCGAATGGAACAAGCTTAGTAACTACACCTGGGACAACCTGATTGATTGTGTGGGTGCGAGCAAATGCTTGCCATGGATCTTCTTGTGTTGCCTTGAGTGAAAGTGAAACACGCTCGCGCTCAAAATCAACTTCAAGAACTTCAACAGTTACTTCGTCGCCAACTTCGACAACCTCAGCAGGATGATCAATATGCTTCCATGAGAGCTCTGAAACGTGAACAAGTCCATCTACTCCACCGAGGTCAACGAATGCACCGAAGTTAACGATAGATGAGACAACGCCTGAGCGAACCTGACCCTTTTGGAGCTGGTTAAGGAATTCAGTGCGTGATTGTGATTGTGTTTGCTCGAGGAATGCACGACGTGAAAGCACGACGTTATTGCGGTTCTTATCGAGCTCGATGATGCGGGCTTCAACCTGCTTGCCAATGTAAGGAGTGAGATCGCGGACGCGACGCATTTCAACGAGAGATGCTGGAAGGAATCCGCGTAGACCGATATCTACGATCAAGCCACCCTTAACAACTTCAATAACGGTTCCGATGACAACTTCGTCACGTTCCTTCTTGCCTTCAATCTCTCCCCATGCTCGCTCGTATTGAGCACGCTTCTTAGAAAGGATGAGACGACCTTCTTTATCTTCTTTCTGAAGAACAAGAGCTTCGACTTTATCGCCGACTTTAACAATGTCATTTGGATCTGCATCGTGGCGGATTGAGAGTTCACGAGAAGGAATTACACCTTCTGTTTTATAACCGACGTCAAGAAGAACTTCTTCGCGGTCAATCTGTACAACGGTACCGATAACGAGATCGCCGTCAGAAAAATTTCGGATAGTGCCTTCGATGGCTGCTAAGAAATCTGCAGCGGATCCAATGTCATTAATTGCAATTTGTGTAGTCAAGATGCTCCGTAGGGATAGAAAGTAGTAGGGATAGGACAGTCTGCGCACAAATATTGCTATTCGATTGCAGGCGCCAAGATTACGGCTCGACCACGAGGCGGGGCAAATCCCGTAAATCTCACGCTCATATCTGGGGAAGAACCCATCGAGTCAGGCGTACGATGTAGGACTGATGGGGAGGTCTTGTGAATAGATATAGGCAGTTGTTCGCATTTCCAAATGCCTGGCTTCTCGTTATTACTTCTTTTCCCGCTCGAATCGCATACGGGATGGTTGGTCTCGGCATCTTCTTTAAAGTTGAAAGCGAATTAGAGTCGGTTGCTATTGCTGGCCTTGCTGTGGGCATCAATGCTGCAGCCGGAGCCGCAACAGCCGGTGTTCGAGGAATGATTATCGATCGTTACGGCATGCGGTGGCCTTTACGGATCCAAGTTCCGGCTTACTCCTTCATGTTACTGGTGCTAAACGCCACAAGTGATAAAAATCTTCTCCTCTTATTTGCACTTCTTCTTGGGTTAACCGCTCCCCCAATAAATCTCTCTGTTCGCCCACTTTGGAGAGATGTTGTCAGCGATGATTGGTTACGTACTGCATATGCAGTTGATACCGCAGCGATGAGTGCAGCTGGAGTGGTTGGCCCAGTTATTGTCACTACTTTAGCTGTTTCGGCTTATTCTGAGAGTGCACTCGTTGTTGCCTCATTTTTAATGGCGCTTGGTGGTGGCTCTCTTGCCATGACGAAGATTGCGCGCAAATGGATTCCAGAAGCAAAACCTGAAGTAAAAATCTCTATGTGGCGGCATAGACCACTTCAACTTCTTGTTGTGGAAGGTTGCTTCATTGGTTTTGGTTGGGGAGTATTTGATGTTGCCGTTCCCGCATATGCCACGTTAGAAAATGTTCCTCATCGAACTGCTTGGATCTTTGCAGCACTAGGAGTTGCAAATATCATCGGCGGGCTACTTGGCGGATTAGTTTCAAAACGTACAACTCCACTTGGTGCACTTCGCAAGACATATTTGGCGTGGTTTCTCATCTCGCTTCCACTCGCATTTACATACCCGGACTGGTCGATGGTCATTGGAGCTGCATTCTTAGGGCTCGTGGGTGGGGCGATTCAAGTTTTCTATTGGGAAGTCATGGAAGCGGTAAGGCCACAAGGTTCGCCTACAGGGATGATGGGTTGGCTCTGGTCAATTGAAGGCGTCATGATGGCTATTGGTTCGGCATCTGGTGGATGGATCTCAGAGGCACACTCACCTCACATTGCTTTAGGAATAACAACTATATGTATTGGTTTCGGTTACATCATCCTAACCATCGGTCGGGCGCGACTAGCTGATGCAAATAAATTGCCTACCGATGAAGAAGATTTAGCGGCAATGAAAGACAACTCACCTACACATCAGTGAGCTGCAATATTCCAATTCTTGCCAACGCCTATTCCGACATTTAGGGGTGCAAGTAAAGGGAACGCTGATCCCATTTCGCGTTTTACAAGCTCTGTAACTTCGCTCTCTTCGGATGTGACTATCTCAAGAATAAGTTCGTCATGTACCTGCAACAGGAGTCTAGATTTGAGATTCTCTTTTACTAACGCGCTCTGGACATTGAGCATCGCCAATTTGATGATGTCGGCTGCAGACCCTTGGATAGGTGCATTAAGAGCCATTCGCTCTGCTACTTCTCTGCGTTGGCGGTTATCACTCATTAAATCTGGAAGGTACCGACGTCGCCCCATAACTGTTTCGGTGTATCCGACTTTGCGAGCTTCATCTACGACAGTTTTGAGATAGTCACGGATTCCACCGAAGCGTTCGAAATATCGATCCATGAGTTCTTGCGCTGCTGGTGGAGTTAAATCCAACTGAGCTGCAAGACCATATGAGCTCAAGCCGTAGGCAAGACCATATGACATCGCCTTTATCTGGCGGCGCATCTCTGGATCAACATCGCCTGGCTTTACTCCAAATACTTCTCCGGCGATGGATGCATGAAGATCTTCACCTGACTCAAAAGCCTTAATCAAATTTGCATCGTGTGAAAGATGGGCCATGATGCGCATCTCAATCTGGCTGTAGTCGGCCGTTAATAGTGCGTCGTACCCAGAGCCCGCGATAAAGGTTGCGCGAATCTTTCTGCCATCTTCAGTTCGGACAGGAATGTTTTGCAGATTTGGGCCGACCGATGAAAGGCGACCAGTTGCTGCAACGGTTTGTGCAAAGTGGGTGTGAATCCGGCCATCAGATGCAATCTCTGCAATTAGCCCATCGATAGTTGTCGCCAACTTCTTTACTTCACGTATGCGAAGAAGAGAGGCAAGAACAGGGTGGCCAGTCTTTTCAAAGAGCCAATTAAGTGCATCTGCATCTGTTGTGAATCCGGTCTTTATCTTCTTAGTTTTAGGTAATCCAAGTTCTTCAAAGAGAACAACTTGCAGTTGCTTTGGTGAGGCTACGTTAAATTCATGACCAACCGCTGCGTGCGCAGAAGCTGTTTCTTCTGAAACTTCTTTCTCAAATAACTCGAGCAGTCGCTGCAATTCTTTCTTATCAACTGCTACTCCACGATTTTCCATTATTGCTAGCAGCTCTGCAACTGGCTGTTCTAACTTATCTAGGAGATCGAGAAGATTGCGAGATTTCAAATCTGCTTCAAGATTTGTTCTCATTGCAAACTGTCCAGCAGCTTGTGAAGAAAGTAGGTTAGTCGGTGATGAAAGATCGAGCGGTAATCCCCATTTGTCCGCTATATCTGAGATCGAGGTAGCTCTTGCTCCCGGATTAATTAAATATGAAGCAAGATCAATGTCGAAGATAACTCCAGCCAATCCATTGATGCGAGAGAGTGATTTCCCATCGTAGGCAATTTTGGGAACTTCAGGATTTGTGGCCCACTCCCCCATCTCGCCACCATCAACGAAGTACGTTTCATTTTCGTTGAATGCAACAGCGTATGAAATGAGTTTCTCGTCGAAGGATTCGTCGCTGAGTTGGAAGGCGAGAGATACAACGCCAAAATGTGCTGCGATTTTCTTTGTGAGCTCTTTGGCTGTTATAACTGTAGATTTCGTTGGAACGCCAAATAAATCACCTTGACCGCTGCTCACTGTCTTATCTTTTGCGCTGGCTTTTTCACTTTCGGCTGATGCAATAACGCGGAAGCGCTCTTTCAAAGATTTGAACTCTAGCTTTTCAAGGAGCGGATCGAGAGCGGCGAGAGATACACCGTTCCACTGCATCTCAGATAGATCAAAGGCAAAGGGGGCATCGTGGAGAAGCTGTGTGAGCTCACGATTACGAATGACGTTATCAATGTTATCTCGCAGGGATTGACCAACCTTGCCGCCAACTCGATCTACCTGAGAAAGTAAATCTTTAAGTGACCCGTATTCGACAATCCATTTCGCGGCGGTCTTTTCGCCCACACCCGGAATCGATGGCAAGTTATCACTGGGATCACCGCGCAGAGCAGCAAAATCTGGATACTGCTCGGGAGTCATTCCGTATTTCGCAATAACGGCAGATGGAGTCATTCGAGCTAACTCACTTACACCGCGCTTTGGATAGAGGACTGTAGTTTTATCGTTTACCAACTGGAAGCTATCGCGGTCGCCGGTACAAATCAGAACATCGAAACCTTGACCTTCGGCTTTCTTTGAAATTGTTGCGATGAGATCATCGGCTTCGTAGCCTTCTAGTTGAAAATGTTTAATACCGCAACTATCAATGAGCTCATGAAG
>WLDB01000042.1 GCA_009705035.1 Actinomycetota bacterium
GGATTACTACGCGCCTCGTTTTAAAGAGATGCGCTATAACAAGCCCGGCAAAGCATTTACCGCATGGTGTGAAGGCAAGACAGGATTTCCCTTTGTAGACGCATCTATGCGCCAGTTGGTACAAGAGGGCTGGATGCACAATCGCACCCGCATGGTTGTGGCTTCCTTCTTAGTCAAAGACCTGCACCTTGAATGGCAACATGGCGCCAAGTTTTTTGAAGAACACCTTGTTGATTTCGATGTGGCATCAAATGCTCACGGCTGGCAATGGACTGCCGGAACCGGCACAGATGCATCGCCTTACTACCGCGTCTTTAATCCAATCGAACAAGGCAAAAAATTTGATGGCGCAGGGGCATATATTCGTAAGTATGTTCCAGAGATTGCTCACTTATCGGATAAAGAGATTCACGAACCTTGGTTATATCTCGATGGTTACCTTCACAATTATCCAGAAAGAATTGTTGATCATGCAGTCGAACGCGTTGAATCTTTAGAACGCCTCAAAGAGATCAAGATTGAACTACTCCCTCATCCGAATTCTTAGCTTGATACATCGCAATATCTGCTCGCTTTAACAAATCTCCGCGTCCATCGTTATGAACATAACCGATACTCACACCTACTGATATTTTTTCTCCTGAGATTGTGAACGGATAAGAAAGACTGGCGCGAAGGGCATAGGCACCCTCGAGTGTTTCTTCGTAGTTGCCCTTAACTATGACGCCAAATTCATCACCGCCTAAACGAGCAATCACTGCTGTTGCTGGAAGTGCGCGCGTAAAACGCTCTGCAATCTCTTGAAGTAATTGATCGCCCGTACCATGACCGTATTGATCATTAATTGGCTTAAAGCCATCTAGATCTAGCAATAAGAATGCACCTTCATTCTGACCAAAAGCTGAGAGTTCAGCAATCATCTTTCTTCGATTGGCTAACCCTGTTAGCTCGTCTATATGAGCCAGATAACTTTCATCGTTGAGTCGATGACTTTTTTGTAGGATGGCAGTGATTCGAACTATAGCGAGAATCAACGCAAGGAAAGCTGGAACCGCAATAAGCGTTGAAATCTCTCGACTACGAAGTGCCAGTAGAGTAAGGAGTGCAACCGAGATAAGTAGAGATGCAATAAGGGTAAAGGAATGTAACGTATTTTCTCTCTGTGCATCGCTATCTTCGCACCACAAAGCAAAGGAAATTAAGGTAATTCCTGTTACCCATCCGCAGTCAATGATTTCTCCAATGGCATAGCCATTTAGCGTTGAGGTCCAAATAAAGGCTAGATCTGCGGAAAGAAAGAGTGATAACCCAGAGGCGAGAACGACATTGCGGGTAGTAAAACCATCGATAATTACTATTCGAAATACCCAGATTACAAAAGTGGCGTCAAAGAAGAGATAAAGAATATCGGTGTAATTCTGAGGACTAAATTGCGCGAGGTTGGCTTCCCCCTTATTTGCAATAAGAATTACGAATGAAGAGAAGAAGATGAAGAGAAGAAATAAAGAATCAAGGAGCTCTGAACCTGAAAGTTTTCGTCTATTGCTATTTATTCGATTAAGTGCAAATAGCACAAGAGGATAGAAGAAGAGATATCCAAAACTTTGATATTGCTCTTCGGTGATAATAGGTTCCAGATACTGGTTGTAGCTTGAGAGAAGAGAGCCGATCCACCAAGCAGCAATGGCAAGAGAGATTGTGATAATTGCTCTGAGATTATTAAAAGTTGGCGCTGCAATTGTTGCGACAAACGCGGCGAGCGGAATCAAGTTATAGAGAATGAGTTCGTTTATAACGAGTGCTTCAGGGAAGGCGGTGCGTAACCCACAATAGAGAAGCAAGAGAGCGGGGGCTGCCCATCGGATAACTAGATATGAGCGCACCCCCTCATTTAATGAGAGTTCATGCGTGATTTAAAGAGGGGAAGCCTTACTTAAAGTTAGTTTCCGCGGGCGCAGATAACTTGAGCCATCGATAGGGCTATTCCAACCTCATCGGCGACGTTCTTATAAGTTCCAGCTGCATTCTTTCTATCTTGTTCTGAACGAGCTAGATTTCGAGCGAAGATACCCTTGGCGCGAATCGCTGTCTCAAAGTTTCTAATACCTGTTTCGTATTGCAGAATTTTTGTTTTATTTGCAGTGGCATTTGCGGTATCTGCCTTGGCTTTAGCTAAAGCATCTTTAATAATTAAAATCTTAGCTTGGTAGTCAGCAATATCGATCGTGGCTTGGGCTGCCTCTGCCTTCCACTTTACGATATCGAGATCAATCTGAGCAATAGTCGCATCTGTCTTTGCTTTAGCGACCGGAAGTGAGTCTCTAGATTTGATGTAAGCGGCGGCAAGATTGACGCAATCACGAGAGAGCCAAGTTAACTTAGAGTTCTTAACGATTGGGTTCTTTGCACATCGGTAGGTTGTTCCGCCAGATTTGGTAGTTGCACCTGATTTAGAGCAAGCAACACCATTGCTTACCTTGGTAGCGGCATTTGCAGGGATAGCTATAAGAGATCCAGCGACCATGACTGCAGCTAATGAAGCGAGAGCAACCTTGCGAAACATAAAAACCTCCGTAGTAATGTGCTCATGATACCGAGGGGCCTGAGTCATTCCTCGGTTATTTGCCGTGAAATTGATGTGAATTTATCTCTGCCTACGACGGATCTGGATTCCCATACGGCGAACAACATGGCGCGGAGCCAATTTTGTTAGTAGGCGTAGGAACTTGTATTGCAACCCCGGAACGCTGACAGCCTTCCCATTCTTTGCATCTCTCCACCCTGTTCGCACCATTTCATCAACATCCAACCATAGAAATGCAGGAAGCGCGCTCATCTTCATTCCTGCTCGCTGGTGAAATTCGGTACGAGTAAAACCGGGACAGAGCGCGGTCACAGTAACCCCACGGCTCTTCATTTCAGTATGAAGAGACTCTGAAAGAACTGTCAGATAGGACTTTGATGCACTGTAATGACCACCCGCAATAAAACTGGCAACAGATGAGATGTTTACAATTATTCCTGACTTACGTGCTTTCATCTGCGGTAAAACTGCGTGAGTTAATCGCATCGGTGCTCGCACCAAAACATCAAGCACATTCTGCTCTTGCTCAATAGTGCTTCTGGTAAATGATTCATTGAGCCCATAACCCGCATTATTTACAAGAACATCAATCTGATGTGATTCGATATAACGCTCTATTTTTTCACAATCGATTGATACATCAGCAGGAAGAATTTCTACATCAATTCCATATTTCTGTCGAAGAGATGCGGCGCGTTCTTCTAGTTTTACGACATCCCTGGCGTTAAGCACGAGGTTATAACCTTCACTCGCAAGTAGACGAGAGAAGGCTTCACCAATTCCAACGGTTCCACCTGTAATTAGAGCCCATTTAGCCATAACTAAAATCCTAACCCCGCAGGATCTTCATCGCGAATATGCCAGCTGCTGCCGTATTCCTTAATGAGATCTAAGAATGGTTTTGGCTCTAGCCACTCAGGGCCAATAACACCTAGCGGTTTCCAGGTTCCATTAGCAATGAGTTCGAGTGCGATAACAGGATTAATTGCGGTCTGCCAGACAACTGCCTGGTCACCATAATTCTTCATAGACCATTCGTTATCAACAACGTTATAGATGTAACAGGCATAAGCATTGCCCTCTTTATCTTTACCGGCGATATGTGCGCCCGCACATGTCTTACCGTGCATCATTGGGCCAATCTTTGCCGGATCAGGTAGTAACGAAGCAAGGAAATCACGTGGAGCAATCTCCATTCCGCGGTAGTTAACCTTCTCCTTCTTCGATAGACCAAGAGCATGAATCGTCTTGAGTTTTTCAATGAAGTCATTGCCCAGACCGTATTTGAAGGTAACTTTTTTAGCATTCACCTTCTTTGGAATCAGCACAACTTCTTCATGCTCAACGTCTACGCACTCAACAGGTCCAATACCTTCAGGGAAATCAAAGGTCACTCCACCAGTAAATGGCTTAGCGGTATGAAAGCCACCGTTCTCCCAAATTAGAGGTGGATTGAGGCACTCTTCAATAGTTGTCCAGATTGAGAACGATGGCGCAAACTCATATCCATCGACGGTGAGATTTGATCCATCGAGGATTGTGACTGCATCGATTTCACTAAAGAGATAATCCTGTGCATAACGAGCGAAGATATCGCTCATCCCTGGTTCGATTCCGATACCAACAAGTGCGAAATTACCTTGCTTCTCCCAATCAGCATTGGTTGCAAATTGTTCATCACCCAACATGACTCCGACCTTATTGAAAGGATCAGTTGGATGAGCAGTAGAGAGCGACATCGCCATATCGATGTAATTAACCCCAACGTTCTTTGCCGCGTTAAAGATGTTCATGACAAAACGTGGGTCGACAGCATTAATAACTACATCAGGTGCAACCTCGCGAATAAGACCTTCTAACGCGACCAGATCGCCGGCATCCACCCCCAAAGCGGAAAATCGTGAGTCTTGGATCTTTGAAGTGACAGCTTGCGCACGCGCCAAGTCATAATCAGCAATCACCATTTCGGTGATAAATGATTTACGAGATGCGATATTTGCGATTGCGCTGCCTACTCCACCTGCGCCGATAACGAGCGCTTTCATGGGGGTAGCCTTTCGATTCTTATAGCCCCGAGTGGGCGTATGAGTGAATTAAAGGGAAGGCTACCTATACCGCTAACCTTTGCCAAGCACATCACGCCAATCACATGAGATTGTATGGATGTGACGAGTCCCCGTAGCTCAGTGGATAGAGCAACCGCCTCCTAAGCGGTAGGTCGCAGGTTCAACTCCCGCCGGGGACACGAGAGAGGCATTCTCCCTATTCCATTAGATAGAGAATCATCATATTCTCCATCAATGTTTTTCAAAGTGTTTTTACTTATCGCACTATTTCTTGGGCAGATGTATCCAAGTGCTGCAGCTGTAAAAATAGGGGATAAATGCTCCAAGGTTGGCCTTACGGTAAAGTCAAAGAGCACAAGCCTTCTTTGCGCAAAATCAGGAAACGTAAATCGCTGGACAGAAATAAAGAACCCAAAATCAAAACCATCTTCATCACCGAGCATTTCTGAACAATTACTAATTTCGCCAGTGCCACAAGGTACCTTTAATGCGACATTTATGTTGGGGAAACCTCAGTCACGAGATATTGGTGAAACTCTATTCTTCGATTCAGAAGGGAGAATTTCAAGTCTGGAATTTGAAGTTTCAACTTTCACTTGGATTAGTCCTGAATACCACTCTGCAACAGAAGATCAAAAACATAAATTAGAGAAAGCTTACTTCCGAGGTCAATATAAACCCGTTCCTGCCAATGTTAATGTCTCTTTATGGAGAGATGACATCAAAATTCTTGCTGACTTACCAGAAACATTTGATCTAAGAAATGGATTTACAAAAATTGATGAATTTGATGTAAAAAGCATTATCGAAGTCGGCAAGAGCGTACGAATCAATTTTCCTAAGCCAGTAAATATAAAACCCGGTTACTATTATCTGAATATGTATTTCACTGTGGAAGATTTAAATATCACCACTTTGCGATTTGCTGGTCGTCAGACAGGAAACAATACTATGGGCGGACCAAATAAGGATATGGCAACGACCTGTAAATACACACCATCTAAAGATCTCTATCCAAAGGGACAGGCTTACTACTCATATCAAGATAATTTTTGGGATCAGAAAACTCCTGAAGAAAAATGGAACTTTCAAACTCCTAGAAGTTACACATTTAAATTACATGATTATGCAAAAGTTAATGAGTGCAGCGTTGTAGGAAGTTACAATGATATTTTAAATACGGGAGATATTTTCTTGAATATATATGGCGTGAAGCCCTAGTAAAACTCTATTTTATTTCGCGAACCTTGATGTATTTAGATTGCAGCGCGACTATAAAGAATAGAGCGACAGGAAAAATAAATGCAATCGGTAGCGAAGATATTTCTGCGATGCCACCCATCAAGGTAGGACCCGCAAAGTAAGCACCGAAGGCAATAAGTCCTACGCGCGCTAGACCAACAGATGGAGCAACTCCGGGTACTGATGCTGCAGCAAGATAGAACGCTGGAAAGAATGGACCTATACCAAAACCAGCCGCTGCAAAACCAAAACAAACTATGACAAGTCCAAGCATCTTGTGAGTATCAGAGATTGGAATACCGATTGCGAGTGAAAGTCCCCACATAGTTCCGCCGAAAATACCGCCGTACTTCACCGTCTTTACATGCCCCCACATCTCAAAGAATCGATCTCCAATTAAGCGACTGACAATCATTGCAATAGAAAATGATGTAGCTGCGGCAGCGGTTAGGCCTTTACCGATACCCATGTGATCCTTGAGCAGAATTCCGCTCCAATCAAAAGCTCCACCTTCAGGAATCAAAGAACAGATGAGTCCGATACCGAGTGCCCATAAGACGAGTGATTGCTTACCGAAGAGAGGAACCTTAGATTCGGTTGTTGTGCCTTCTTCTCCCAAGTGTCCATCGAGATCTGGTGGGAGCAAGAAATGGGTGACAACAAAGTATGCGAAGAAGGTAAAAATTGAGATGAGGTATAAGTTCTCCCGTGGAGTTAAGAAATTTGCAATCGCTCCACCGAATAGCGTTGCTGCAAATGCACCAACGCTCCACAGGCCGTGGAAGCTCGACATCCAACGTCCTTGGGTGTGGCGTTCAATTTCAACTGCTTGACCATTGAGCGCAACATCCATAAATGGAACGCTGAAGCCCATGATTATCAGACCAAGCGCCAAGATTTCGACATTTGATGAATACCCCATGATGAAAACACCAATTGGTAAGAGCACTCCAGAGATTCGGATAACTATTTGGGATGAGTACATATGTACTACGCGCCCTGCTAGTTGTGCACCGGGGATAGCACCTGCTGTACTCGCAAGAAGCAGTAAACCGAATTGTCCATCACTTAAGGCCAGCGAATCTTTGATCTCGGGGATTCGAGGCACCCAAGCGATACCTGCAAAACCGAGGAGAAAAAATGATGCCCAGACTGCATTGCGAGCTCGAATACCGCGCTGATAAATCGTGAGGGCGCTTGATGACATGTGGCGACGCTATCTCAAAATGGCTGGAATTAGGTCAAATTATCCGAAAATAAATTGCGGGAGGCAAAGTATGGCGGATGTCGAACCTGCCTCCTAGACTCCATTAATGAAACCTCGGTTTTATCCCCTTTCACTTGTCGCCGCATTGATACTTGTGATGGTTCCCGCACCTGCGCATGGGTCAACTACAGGAAATGCAACCGTAGTTGATTGGACGTGCATCGATAATTCATATTTACCAGGCGGAGTATCGGTCGTCGGTAAGTCTTATTTAATCGATACAGAGCGCTATAAAAATGCTGCAGTCGCAAGGCTTGAGATAAAAACTTCGCAATCAACAATAAGCGGCAAGACAAAAATTATTTTTGAAAGTGTAAAGATTGAAACAATCAGAGGAAGTTACCAGGCCTTTGATTTCAGTGCTGGTATTGGGCATACAGGAATATTAGGTAAGAGTTATCCGTACATCAAAAAGACATATACCCAAAAGTTAAATCTTTCGTTTAGTTCGACTAGTGCCAAAGTAAAACAGATATCACTCTCGCCGCGACTTGTTTCGACCTCGAAGGCTCCGATAGACAAAGTTGAGTGTGTACCAACTGAGCTCTTTCGAAGGATATCAATGGGCAAGCCGCAACCAGGAGAAAAAATCATTTCTCCTGCGTATGCAAAATTAGGAGATTCCTGCAGACTACCAGCTGATATTTCTTTCGGCGCCTTCGGCCCTTTGGAATGTGTGAAAAACTCTTGGGTTTCTAAAGATTTAGCTTCCGACACTGTTGCATCGCGGGCCTATCGTTATTTGATCAATCGCTACAACTCTATGCCGGTTTCAGCTCCCAATCTATTGTTACGTATAGATCCGGAAGCAGGTAATTGGAAGAGTGAAGTAGTAGGTGGCATCGTCGCAGGGGCAAAACTTTGGGGAACTTCAAAAGAAGGCGATAAGCCAATCCTTGGATACATTTCAGAGCGCGGAGAGTACGTCACTGAGAACCTACTTCTAGATGGAATCACCGAGAACAAGGAGGATGGAGAGAGAAATAAGGCAGCGGCAGCACGTGGTGGTGGTCAGGCCGGATCTCATGGACAGTACTTCGACTTTATCTTTAGTGATGTGTCATCAAATGGCTATGGTTTTTACCAAGTAGGTGCGCATGAATATACCCACTTCGCGCAGCAGGTGCTTTCAAATAATCGCACTGGCGCAGTTGAGCGAGAGTTCTGGATAGATGAAGGGTGTGCAACTTTTGTTGGAACTGGCATGGGGGCGGTTTTGAATTTGCCCCAAAATCAACGTACAGAACTTCTGGTTAATTTGAGTCGCCAGAAGGATAAGATGCCATTGAAGTTTTTCTCACGGGGTAGCCAAAGTTCATATGCTGATCCACGCATCAATGAAGTGTATGACACAGGATTCTTGGCATGTGAGGCACTTGTTGCCCTTAAAGGCATCGATGCTATTGAAAGTGTCTATCTCGAACTAGCCAATTCAACAAGTAATTACGATATAGCTTTGAAGAAAGTTTACGGAACCGACCTAGACACTATTCTTCCTATCCTGCAGAGATACATAACTTCTGTTCGAGCTGGAAAGCCTTTAACCCTGCAACAACTTGAAGCCGCTTACAACGGGGCAAAGAGTTAATTTCAGCTGATTTACTCAGCATCTTCGAGATGTGATTCAACAGAGTCCTAAGAGAAAATCCTTAAGAGCGAACTAATTGGTTTGCTAGCCTCTGACGGGTGCCGGAATTTTAACTTTGGATTGACTGTGTAATGGTTGCGTCTACCTATACGAGTGATTTCAACGTAACCAGCGTCTTCGAGATCAGCGAGAATCGCCTGAGCACTTCGCTCTGTTATCCCTACAGCCTCAGCAATTTCTCGAACCCTTGAATCAGGGTTTCTATTCAGATGGACTAAGAGGTGCCCATGATTTGAGAGGAAGGTCCATTCTCGGTTTGTGGTTAGCGTCTTTGCCATAGCCTGATAATACACGTATTTTGACTCCTGAATTAAATTTCAGGTATTATTTGTGGCTAAATGGAGGCAATATGTCGAGTTCATGGTCTGTAGCTAGCGCAAACCTCACATCGGTAGCGGTACTTATCTTTATCCTGGGCTTTATTGGAGCCAAGCTCAAGAGCGAGTTAAAGCTCCCAGAGTCGGTCTACCAGATGATTTCGCTCTACCTTTTATTTGGCATTGGGCTTAAGGGTGGACATTCACTTAAATCTGTAACCCCTGAGAGCTTTTTTAAGCCAGCGCTAGCCTCAATATTTCTCGGTATTTTAATTCCAATTGTTGCCTTCTACTCATTAAAGTTTATTAGAAACATTAACGATATGGACCGCGGCGCTATTGCTGCTCATTATGGATCAACATCTCTGGTGACATTTTCTGCAGCGCTTCTCTATCTAGAAAGTAATGTGATTGAAGTCGAAGGGTTTATGACTGCGATTCTGACGTTACTAGAAATCCCAGGGCTAATCGTAGGAATTTATATTGGCTCACGTCGTAAAGGTGAGAGAGTTGAGTGGGCTCATACTTTGAGAGAAGTGATTACGGGCAAAACTGTTCTACTGCTAGTTGGTGGGCTTGCTATTGGCGCCGTAACAAGCGTTTCTGGATATCTCAAAGTTTCACCATTTTTTATTGATTTACAAGGTGGTTTCTTAGTTCTATTCCTTCTTCACTTGGGATATCAAGCAGGTAGCAATTGGAACGAAGTGAGAAAAGTCGGCCCGAAAATGATCGGGTTTGGAATCATCTTTCCAATCGTTTCGGGTGCAATCGGAGTAGCAGTCGGACTTGCAGTCGATCTCTCAATTGGTGGAGCAACAGTTTTGGGTGTTCTCTGTGCGAGTGGTTCGTACATCGCGGCCCCAGCTGCAGTTGCGATCGGATTACCTAAGGCGAATGCATCACTTGCTCTAATGTCGAGTATTGGGGTGACTTTCCCCTTCAATTTAATATTTGGAATTCCGCTCTATCTCGAGATGGCCCGACTCTATTCCGCTTATCTTTAGTATCCCTTAGCCTTACGCCATGCCAGAGAAATTAGTTGCCGGAGTTGATTCTTCAACCCAATCAGTCAAGGTTGTCATTCGTGAGGCTGCGAGCGGAAAATTATTGCGAGAAGGTCGTGCGGCTCATCCTGATGGAACCGAGATTGATCCAGCGTATTGGAGAGAAGCTTTAGATAAGGCAATTATTGATGCGGGTGGGCTAGAAGATGTCGCAGCAATATCGATCGGCGGACAGCAACACGGAATGGTTGCACTTGATGAAAGCGGCGACGTCATTCGCCCTGCCCTCTTATGGAATGACACGCGTTCTGCCCAATCAGCTACCGATCTCAACTCGGATTGCGGCGGAGCAAGTGCAATCTCTAAGGCGACCGGATCGCTTTTAGTTGCAGCATTTA
>WLDB01000043.1 GCA_009705035.1 Actinomycetota bacterium
GCCGACTGACACCTAACCTTGCGTTGCTGCAGCCAAACGCTGCGGGCATCGGTGTGGCGACCGCGGGGCGTTCGCGATAGCGTCAAAGGACGGAGCGAACGCCCCGCTTGCGTTGGTGTGGGCGTTTGCAGCAGAACGCCGAGCGTTAGACCTCCAAGGACGGTCTTGTCCGCCGGCCAGTCCTGCGACACCTTCCAAGTATGTCCTCGCCGATTCTAGACTTCAGTCACCTGACGCCCGACGAGCGTATCGAGCTCGCGGAGCAGCTCTGGGACAGCCTGCCCGTTTCGGAGCAGCAGCCGACTGAGTCCGTCCTCGACGAGCTACGCCGCCGCCGCGCTGCGCTCGAGGCTGACGGGGATCCGGGCGAGCCGTGGGACCTGGTCGTGAAAGAGATCGGTGAGCGCGGCGCGTGACGCCGCGCTTGTTCGTTCGACGCGAGGCGCGCGCAGAAATGGCGGAGGCGTTTCAGTGGTACGAAGCGCGAAGTGTCGGACTCGGACATGAATTCCTACGGGCCGTCTCGGTCGCATTCACCTCGATTCAGCGCGCACCTGAGCAGTATGCGATCGCGGTCGACGATATTCGCATGGTGCCGCTTCGCCGATTCCCGTACGTGGTGTACTTCGTGGGCACTACTCGAGGAGTATCGGTGATTGCGGTCATTCACAGCCGCCGTCATCCACGCCGTTGGCAGTCGCGGCGCTGAGGTCTAACGAAACGTTGCTGCTGACAGCGCCATGCGGTGTGCGGCAGGCGGTCGCCGTGCTGGCGCCCGTCGCCCGTCCGGCCGCATTTTGTTTGATGCGCTGCAGCAGAACGCAAGGCGTTAACTGGTCGCAATTCTCGGGTGACTTGACGGTAATAACGGTGAGCGTTATTATTGGTTCATGATCGCCAGCTTTGCCGACCGCGATACGGAGCGGCTCTTCAATCGCGAGCGGGTTCGGCGTTTTCCGTCAACGCTCCACGGCGTCCTGCGTCGTAAGCTCCTGCTCCTCGACGCGGCACTTGCCCTCGAGGAACTCCGTGTGCCGCCAGGGAATCGGCTGGAGAAGTTGCGTGGCGATCGGGCGGGCCAGCACAGCATCCGCGTCAACCAGCAATGGCGCGTTTGCTTTCGCTGGCGGGACGGCGCGGCGTTCGCGGTCGAAATCGTAGACTATCACTGAGCGGATCATGGCAACCAAACTCGCGCCCATTCATCCCGGCGAGATCCTGCTGGCGGAGTTCCTTGCGCCGTTGGCGCTCTCCCAGTACCGACTGGCCCACGACCTGTCCGTGCCGCCGCGCCGTATCAATGAGATCGTGCACGGCAAGCGTGGCATCACAGCCGACACGGCGCTGCGACTCGGTCGATACTTCGGCACCTCGGCGCAGTTCTGGTTGAACCTGCAGACGCGCTATGACCTAGAGGTCGAAAGCGACCGGTTAGGCATGCGTCTCGGTGTCGAGGTCGCTGTCTACGCGGCCGCCAGTTAACGGTGCTTGCTGCAGACGGGCGTTTTCGGTAGCTCGCTGCGCTCGCGTTTGATTTGATCGCCCGCTGCAGAAGCCAGCGTTGAAGCTGTAGGAAAAGGCGTTTTCGAGCGTTCGCGTGCGCTTCAACGCGAGAGAATAGAAGCGCGAGGCAGCAGGTAGCGGATTTCTCGCAAGATTCCCGTGTACGGGTCGCTCAGGGCGCAGTAAATGCGTGCGGTGCGCCTCGTCAGGCGGCGTATCCGTTGTTCGCGAGCTTCTCGATGTTGTGCACGAGGCAATACAGCTTCCACTGCGTATCGACCTTCGCGCGGCCGCGTAGTGTGAAGCGATCAAGGCGCTTGTTCGCGCGCAGATTCGCGAAGACGGGCTCCACCGTGGCAAAGCGCCGCGCGTACTGCGCGCGACCCGCCGGTGTATCGATGCGGTCGCGCATGAGTGCGGAGTCGTTCACGTCGCGGCCGACGCGATCGCGGAAGAAGGCCACGTTCCGCACGGGCGTGGTGTCCGGCGTGCGCAAGCATTGGGCGCGCAGTGGACACGGACCACAATCCCGCTGCGCCCCTTGAAAGTGCTCCCCGACATGGCCGTCGGTCACGTTTGCCGCGCCCCGGCGATTCAGCGACGTGCCCGCGGGACAGATACAGGTGCGCGCGACCGGATCGTAGCGGAAGTCCTCGGGGCCAAAGACCACCACCGTCTTCTTCTTCGGTCGCGACTTGTCGTGCAGCGGATTCGAAAGTGTCGTGTAGCGCTCCTGCGTGGCGAATCGCGTATCGCGCTTTTGCATACTCCCGTCAGCAATCAGCGCGGGGACCTGTGCCTCCGCGAGCGCGCGAAGATTTGCCTCACTATGGTACCCGCATCCGCGGTGATGAGCGTGTCGGTCGTGCGCAGGGGCGCGGTTGCCGTGACAACTCCCAGCAACAGCTCTTGCTCCGCGCCCACTCCATGCGCTTGGGCATCGACAATGATCTGGTGGGCTGCGTCGACGGTCGCCACGCTTGTGTAACCATGAATGACGCCCTTGCTGGTGGCCATCTTCGCACTCTCATTGTCCGTGCGATGGCTCTTGCGGACGGCACCTTTTGCGCCGCGCCGATCGTCCGGATGTCGCGTGAGCCACGCCCGCAATTCCGCCGCGTCTTGCACGAGTCGCTCGCGACGGCCCACGTCCTTGGCGAGCAGTGACGGCTCCACCGCCTGCGCATCTTCGGCGCGATGCCGCGCGAGCATTGCCTCGGCCGCGCGCTCCATCTTCGTGGCGTGCCGCTCGAAATCGGCGCGCGTGCCACTCCGATGCTTGGACGCATTGCTGGGCAGCTTCACTCCGTCGATCGCAAACATCTCGCGTCCGATGAGCCCCTGCCGATCACACACCGCGAGCACGGCCGCAAAGATCGGCGCGATCTGGTCCCCCAGAGTGCTGACAAAGTGCGCGATGGTGGTGAAGTGCGGGCGCGAGTCGCCACTCAAGGCAATGAAGGTCACCTGCTCCTCGCAGGCGCGCGCGATCGCCCGACTACTGATGATCCCGCGGGAGTAGGCGAAGAGCACGACCCGCAGTAGCATCGCGGGGGCGTAAGCCGGTGCACCGGTCGCATCATTGCGATAGCGGGCATCGAACGGCGTCAGGTCGATCGCCTGCTCGAGCAGATGGTGCAGCGCGTGCTCGAACGTCCCAGGGAGCAGCTGGGCGGCGAGGTCGATCGCGACGAACTTGGGCTGCGTGTCGACGGGTCGGTAACGAGCCATGCCAGATCTCGACGAGGGACGAATGAGACCGCAGATTTCCTTTGATGCCAACGGCTCGACGCCCAAAGAGTTCCGTTTCCACATCGGTCGCGCGGGACTTTTCCTACAGCCTCGTTACGCGGCGCCGACCACGCCGGTGTGAACTCCCTTGTTCTTTGCTGTTGTGGGCGCGAGTGCGCGCGTGACATGGGCGGTGGTGTAGCGGTGGGTGGCGTGGCGGCGTGCGGGTCGGCGCCCCACCAGCGGTCGAGCATTGGTCCGATCGCTGCGGCACCGAGGAGTTGCTGCTGGGTTTGGTGAAGGCGTTCCACCCGTCGGCGGTTCAGCAGAGAAGCGTGGGCCTGCATAACGGCACGCTGCTACTGACAGCGACGGTTTTGGTACGCCGTGTAACTGCGGCGCTGGCGCGCCTTCGTTCACGGCTCTTTGTTGATAGTCGCTGCAGCAGAGCGCAGCGTTCGGCGTATACTCTGCAGAAACTCCTCAGGCCAAGATTATGAGGCGCGAACCATTCAACCTTCAACATCCGAAACGCAAATGAAAAAAGGAATTCAGCAACTCCTCAATAGGTTTGGATACAGAATTAGCAGAGTGTCGGCTTCCCGTGAAGATCCCTTCACGGCAATGCAACGTATTCTTACTGGAATCAAGGAGCCAATCATCTTTGATGTAGGCGCACACCACGGGCATGTTTCACGGCACTTTCGAAAACTGTTTCCAACTTCAACGGTTTATTCCTTTGAGCCATTTCAAGATTCTTTTGAGCAATTGAAAACGAATACGGCATCCGACCCAGGGATCAAGGTCCTCAATTTTGGACTAGGTGATAGGAATGGCCCTCAATCGTTCAATTCAAATTCAAGTTCAGCAACTAATTCGCTGCTTCCTACTGATGAATTGGGCTCACTCACATGGGGCTCAGGGCTTCTTGAAACGCAAACGATCGTACAGGCAGATTTCAAGACACTAGATTCCGTTTTAGAGGCAATGCAAATCCCGCGCATTGATATCCTCAAGCTTGACGTTCAAGGCGCAGAGCCCCTAGTGATGGCGGGTGCATTATCAGCATGCAGGACGGGCACTATTGGCCTCGTGTATGCCGAGATTATCATCCAACCAACATACAAGGAGCAAAAACGTTTCGACGAATCGTTGGCTGCCTTCTATGGAAACGGCTTTGATCTCTATAATATCTATAACATGTCCTTTACAGCTGACGGCCGGTTGCGCCAAGTCGATGCAACGTTTACACGGCAAGTGTGAACACAGCGGAGCCGAACAAGTCGCTGCACTGCACGTCAATTCCGCTTCGCTCCATCGCCGCCAGTGATCTTCAGCGTTATACGGCACTGCTGGCGCCGGTGCGGACCTTGAGATTCTGTACAGTGTACGTACATTTGAAGGATGAGCCACCTCGAGTTTGAGTGGAGTCCGGCCAAGGCTGCTTCGAATCTCAAGAAGCATGGGGTGAGCTTCGAGGAAGCACGCACCGCGTTCGAGGACGAGGAGGCGCTGCTGATCCCCGATCCGGAGCACTCGGTGGGCGAGGAGCGTTTTGTCCTGCTGGGCGTCAGCGGGGCATCACGGCTGTTGGTCGTGATTCACTGTGAGCGTGGCCCCGACATCATTCGTCTCATCTCTGCGCGTAAGGCGGAACGTACCGAGCGCGCGGCGTATCTCTCGCGGAGAGCCCGATGAAAGCACGCTACGACTTTTCGGCGGCGACCAAGAATCCTTACGCGAAGCGACTGAAGCGGTCGGTAACGATTCGGCTCGATGAGTCCACCGTCGAGTATTTCCGCGACCTGGCCGCGGAGTTGGAGCTGCCCTATCAGAGCCTGATCAATCTCTACTTGCGTGATTGTGCGGCGTCCGGCCGGCGTCTCTCGATGTCATGGCGGCCCGTTCGATCGGGTGCCGTATAACGTGCGCTGAAGCTGCCGAGCGAGCTGTGGAAGCTCGCTACGCTCGCATTTCACAGCAGTCGCTCGCAGCTTAGCTAAGGCGATCGGTAGCCATCCACCCCATACTTCATACCGTTCGACACAGGCGGCATGTGGTTCGCTGCAGGAGCAGATGTGATTGCACGCCGTACCGTTGCCACTCCGTTCGCTTTTGCCGTTCCGGAGGGGGCGTCTTACATCGGGACTCTCATCGACCCACCGATGACGTGGCGAAGCTCGACATCGGAAGATCACCAACGTGTCCAAGGTATCGTTCGGTGCACTCTGGCTCGCGGCCGATGACGCGTCGCGTCTGCTCTGGGACGGGATCGTCCCGGAGACACTCTGGTGGGTGAAGCCGCGACGGGCCGCGACGCCGTAACCTCACGACGCGATGGATAGTGCCGAGATCCCCTTGCCCAGCGTGAAGCTCGACCCGACGGCACTCACCACGGCGTTCTTGCGCGTCAGCCCCGCGCGGGCTCGGATGCGATACACCGCCTCGATGCCGGTGCAGTGTCCGCCGAGCAAGTACGTCAGCCCGGCCTCCTTGAGCTTGCCCGCGGTCCACTCGAGCTGTTCGTCCGTCGCGTTGAACAGATGGAACCCGCCGATCGCGGCGTGCAGCGGGGCGTCTCGTACCACGCGCTGGGCATAGGTCACGGTGTTGACGATACCGGCATGCCCGCAACCTGACACGAGCACCAGGCCGTCGGCCGTGTCGATCACCAGCGAGGCATCCTCGGGTACGTTGTCCTCGAGATCGCCCGCCGGCGCCTTGAGGACGCGCGCGCCGCTCCAGTTGCGCTCAGGGAATGTGCGGGGCACCGGTCCCGTGAACCACACACCCGGTGCCAGCTCGTCGGCAGCAGCATGCTCCACAAAGACGCCGCCCGTGGCTTCGTAGGCCGCACGATCTTTCAGCAACCCGTTGTCATCCGAGCCGTTGGCATTCAGACGCGGCCAGAAAATGCCACGTGCGACATGCGCGCGGCCGAGCGCCGCGGGGTTCTTCGCTTGCATGGCGCGGCGAAGTGTGAGCAGTCCGCCGGTGTGATCGTCGTGATTGTGCGTGATCACCACGTCGGTGATGGTCGACAGATCGATGCCCAGTTCCGCCGCGTTCTTCAGCACGGTCTCAGGACGTGCACCGGTGTCGAACAGCCAGCGTCGCCCATCGACCTCCACCAACGCTGCGTATCCCCACTCACCTGTTCCACGATTCGGGTTGCCGGCAAGCATCGTGGAAAGCACCGTGACCTTGACGTCTCGGGCGAGTGCGTGGTCGACGGGTTGCGGACGAGAAGCCGCGCGGGTTGGCGTCAGGCCAGTGACGGGGAGCAGCAGCGAGGCTGCGGCGGCGAGTGAGAGCAAACGCACGATGGGCGCCCGGAAACAGGGGAAGTGGATCAGAGGCGCGGTTCCCCCGCTATGAGAATGCCGCGAGCGGACAGCCACGTGGCGATGATATCGCGCACATCCACCCCGGTGCTGTTGCGTACCACGCGCCCGAGCACGTCAGCGGTCACCGGCCTTGGCGAGGCCGCGCACCGCAACATCACACCGCACGCCACCTCGCGAAAGGTACGCGTACCCTTGGTAGAGCCTCCCTCTCGGTGTGAGGGGCGGAGTGCTTGATGTTCGCAGAGCGCAAGGAGTGGACAGGCCTCCTCCTCCTGCCTTAGCTCCCCAGCCGTAGCCCTTCGTGCATGAATACGTAGCTCATGGCGACGGTGAGGCTGATATCGGTGACCGCTGCCAAGCCGGGATTGGTGTGGTCGATGCCATCCAGCATGGCGATGAGCTTGCCCTGATCGAGAAACGGCACGTCCCGCGCCGCCGAGCTCCGCAGCGTGTCCTGCATGAGCTGGTGCAGTGGTGCGTCCCGGTGATGCGTGGACGGCGGGCTGAGGAACGGATGCTTCTGCCGCTTGTACACGGTGTCGGTGATGACGTCCTTCACCGCCTCGCGCAGGATGTACTTCTCCGTCATGCGACGGATCTTAAGGTTCACCGGCACGTTCTGGAGGTACTCCGCCACATGATGGTCCATGAAGGGGACGCGCCCCTCAACCGAATGCCCCATTTCCATGCGATCGCCAAGGTTCGATAGGACGTAATGCGGCAGCGCGGACTTGGCCCAGAGGTAGAGCGCCGAATGCACGGCGTTGCGCCCCTCGAGGCACCGCTTCACGTCAATTGACGCGAGGAAGGTGCCGACGGTGTCAGTGTCGCCCTGCGCCGCCACGAACTCGTCGCTCATGATGCTCTGTGTGCTCTTGGTGTCAATGGCCCGCGTCTCCAACCACGAGGGGACGAACTCGAGCACTGCCCTCGCGCTGTCGCGAACCGCGCTGTCGCGAACCGCGCTGTCGCCCTCAGGCATCAGCGTACCGCGCGACACCTGATTGTTGGCCACCAACTCGTTCATGAGCCGTTGCACGTCCTCCGGCGACTGCCCCTGCGTGTGGTGTAGCAGCATATCGCGGCGGAAGTGCGGATAGCCAGCTAAGAGCTCGTCCGAGCCCTCGCCGGTGAGTACCACCTTGCGGCCGTCGGCGCGCACCGCGCGGCTCAGCATGTACTTCGCCACGGTGTGCGCGTTTTTGCAGGGGAGTTCCGCTTGAATTACGGCGGCGCGGAAGTTGTCCGCGAGCTCATGCTGGTGCGCCGTGACTGGCCGATACTCGGCGCCGGCGCGCTTCGCCATCTCCTCGGCCATCACGCTCTCGTCGTAGGCACCCGCTTCAAAGGTCAGCGTATACGCCCGCACCGGGCCGACGTGATGTAATGACGCGAGACCGAGAATGGCGCACGAGTCAATGCCACCGCTCAGGTAGCAGCCCACGGGCACGTCGGCGCGCAGGCGCGTCTTCACAGACTCCTCGAGCACGGCGCGGAAGCCCTCGATGTACTCCCGGTCGGTTCTGGGCGCCGGCGCCGCATCGTCGCGCGGATAGTTCACATCCCAGTACTGCTGCAGCCGGAAGCCCTCGGGCGTGGCGCGCATGAAGTGCCCCGGCGGGACGTTATACACGCCCTTGAACAGCGTGCGCTCGGCCGGAATGAGAAAGGCACCGGCGAACAGCGACTCGTAACTCCACGCCGCTTCCACGCCCATGGCGAACAGTGCTTTGGCCTCCGAGGCGAAGTAGAGCGCGCCGTCGTGCTCGGCGTAGAACAGCGGCTTCACGCCAAAGCGGTCGCGCGCGGCAAAGAGGCGCTGGTTGCGCGAGTCCCAGATGATGAACGCGAACTCGCCACGCAGCTGATGCACACATTCGGGGCCGAGCTCCTCATAGAGGTGCAGCGCAACCTCGCTGTCCGACTTGGTGCGGAAGCGGTGCCCGCGTGCCTCCAGTCCGGCGCGAATGCGCTCAAAATCGTAGAACTCGCCGTTGTGCACGATCACCAGCGATCCGTCCTCATTGGCGATCGGCTGGTCACCGGTGGAGAGGTCGATGATTGAAAGCCGCGCGTGGCCGAGCCCCACCCGACCGTCGGGCGAAATCCAGTGCTGGCGCCCGTCAGGCCCACGGTGGTCCAGCGCAGCGGTGCCCGCGGACATGGTGTCGCTCGCGACGTCGGACCGGCGTGAGAAGACTGCAGTGATTCCGCACATTGCGATGATGCCTCGGGCGATAGTGGAGGGCGAATCGGAACGAGTGGAAGGACGCCGCGAGTCGAGTCTTCATGCGTTCCTTGCCGGCACCAACGGTCCACACCGCAGAAAAGCGGACGCGCGACGCGCTTCTTCCCGACGCGGTAGCCGAACTCGCGTGTTTCTTAGGGAAGTGCTGCAGAGGTGACCCGCACGACCGATGTGGGTAACTGTGCAGCAAAAATCTGGATAGGAAATTCGATCGGGGTCGTTCGAGTGTACGGCGTGATCGCCGATCGCGCGAGCACCGACAGACGGGCGGAGGCGTGCCCTCCGCTTCGCGCGAGGCGGGTCGCGCGAACGCACGATCGTCCTCGGCGACCCAGACAGCGGTGTTCAGTCTTCCGGGTTGCGAGCAATCCCGCGTCCGCGGGGACCAGTCAAGTGCTCTGCCTCGGACTGCAGGTTGGGTGGACGACCGATCCTCCGCGAAGCTGCGGCTTGCCTCTCGAACTCACCATCAACGCGCCGTAACGGCGCGTGCCCCGTCATCCCCCTCGGGTGTGCCGACCACGGCAGCGTCTGCTACAGGCGATCGACCGCGATCGTCCGCCTGCGGTCAGCCGTCTTGGAACGGAGGAGGGGGCGGCGGCGGCGGTGTAAACTTCGTAATGTTGAGCGTATTACTCGCGACATCCGAGACGGTACCGGCCCCCCCCGACCCTACACCGCCGGTTATCCCCTCGAGTGCGCTGTCGTCCAGCAGCTCTGACTCGGGGACCCGCACGTCGTCTTCACGCATGGCTTTCTCTCCAAAAAACCCGGGGTTGTCGTAGAAATTAGGGTGAGTTCCAACACGGGAACTCGGCAGAATATATCCGCTCAGCGGCGATACCCGCGAGATTCGCGCAGCGGCTTGCCATAGTTCGGGATCGTCGTTGGTTGACCGTTTGGCCCCACCGGCATCGGACTCATGAGTGTGCGTGAGCTGCGCTCCGGATCCTCGCTCGCGAGATAGGCGAACATCGCCGTCAACGTCGCGTTTTGCTTCAGGCCATCGATGATGACCTTATTGAAGGAATCGCGGTTGGTACGCCGGGTGGTGTTGGCCCATCATCGCCGGCGCCCTGGCTATGTAAGACGTCGAGTGTGATCGCATCTCAGCATCACGAGCCACTGCTACCGACAGCGACGATGCGGTACGCCGTGTAACGGCTGTTTGTTCAGAGTTGCTGCAGCAGAAGCCAGCGTTGTGCCGCGCGCGCCCTGATGCGCGACCGATTCCACTCGAACCAACGACCGTCGGCCAGCGTACTGCCGGTCGCGTAGCGCTTCCGGATCGCCGCACGGAGCTCGAGCTGCGTAGGCTCGGGCAGCGACGCCAGCTGCTCGACGATGGCCGGCAGCGCATCGGGTGAAAGTTCGTTAGTGAGATACGCGATATCGAGCGTCCCCGTGCTGGCAAACCGCTCGATGTTGCGCCTCGCGATCCACGCTTCGTGGTTCCAGTACAGCAGTGCCACAAAGAGCACCGTGCCTACGGCGGCCGTGCGACGGAACAGGCGACCGGTATCGAGCACGCGCGCCACCTCGACCGC
>WLDB01000044.1 GCA_009705035.1 Actinomycetota bacterium
CGAGATGCAATCAACCCAAACGAAATTCTCTTTGTAGTTGATGCCATGATTGGTCAAGACGCTGTTCGCACCGCAGAAGCATTCCGAGATGGTGTTGGCTTTGATGGAGTGGTACTTACAAAACTTGACGGCGATGCACGAGGTGGCGCCGCACTCTCTATTGCTTCACTTACTTCTCGACCAATTATGTTTATCTCCAACGGAGAAAAACTTAGTGATTTCGATATCTTCTATCCCGATCGCATGGCATCGCGAATCCTGGGAATGGGCGATGTCGCCACTTTGGCTGAGCAGGCAAAGAAGGCATTTGACCCTGCAACGACTGCTCGCTTGGAAGATAAATTTGAAAGCGGAGATGAATTTACTCTTGAAGATTTCTTAGATCAGATCGAAGTTATGTCAAAGATGGGTAGCGTCGGCAAGTTGCTAGGAATGCTGCCCGGTGCGGGCGCGATGAAGAAAGAGATTGATAATTTTGACGAGTCAGAGATAACGCGCACAAAAGCAATTGTGCAATCAATGACACCGGCAGAGCGCCGCGATTTAAAATTACTTAATGGATCAAGGCGTGCGCGTATCGCTATCGGATCTGGGCGGGCAGTCTCTGAAGTAAATAAATTAGTCGAGAAATTTACTGCTGCACAGAAGATGATGAAATCGATGCGTAGCGGAAAAGGCATGCCCGCTGGAATGGCCTTGCCACCTGGGGCTGTGATGCCTCCCATGGGCGCTCCATTTAAGAGCGGATCGGCAAAAGGCGGACAGACACAATCTAAGAAGAAATCACGCTCAGGAAACCCAGCAAAACGAGCGGCCGAGAACAGCTAAATCTGGATTTCGCAGATAAGGCGTGAGCTGGCAGAATAAGGAACCTGTTGAAGGGCCCTCTACCCCTGAAAACATCCAATTCACCGTCGGATTGCTAGAGCTACGCACCCCGCTGTAGTTCAAGTAATAATGACAATCGATATATAGGAGCACCATCACTTTGGCTACAAAGATTCGTTTAATGCGCTTTGGAAAAATCCGCACACCTTATTACCGCATCGTGGTTACAGATTCACGTAAGGCGCGTAACGGTCTCTCAATTGAAGAGATCGGTCGTTATGTTCCAGGACAAGAGCCATCATTGATAGAGGTTAACTCTGATCGCGCTCAGTACTGGCTCGGAGTTGGCGCACAGCCAACAGAGGCAGTTGCAGCTCTCCTTAAAGTTACTGGCGATTGGCAGAAGTTCAAGGGTCTTCCAGGAACTGAAGGAACACTCAAGGTTCGCGCACCAAAGCCTGCAAAGAGCGTTGCATATGAAGCAGCTGTTAAGGCAGCAGCATCAGAGCCTGCAGAAGGCGCAACAACTCTTAAGAAGAAGGCGCAAGATAAGCTTGCAGCGAAGGCAAATCCAATTGTGGAAGAGGCTGTTGTTGAGGCACCTGTTGCTTCAGAGCCAGAAGTTGAGGTTGAAGCAGTCGTAGAAGCACCTGCAGCCGAAGCAGTAGTTGAAGCAGAAGCGCCAGCAACAGAAACAGCCGAATAATTATGATCGACGAAGCTCTCGAGCATCTCGTTAAGGGAATCGTAGATAACCCTGACGATGTAAATGTTAAGGAGAAGAACGGACGTCGTGGGGCAACTCTCGAAGTTCGCGTCAATCCTGAAGATATCGGTAAGGTCATTGGTCGTAATGGTCGTACTGCAAAGGCGCTTCGCACAGTCGTAAGCGCACTTGCAGGACGAAGCGTCCGCGTTGATCTCATCGATACAGACGAACTGCGCTAATTTTTTAGGTTGTCATGCGCCTCAATGTAGGACGTATCGGCAAAGCCCACGGAATTCTCGGTGAGGCAACTATCGAAGTACGCACCGACGAAGCTGAAGATCGTTTCGCTATTGGCGTGCAATTAGAGACAGATAACCACGGTCTACTTACCGTGGTTTCTGCGCGCGTGCATAACGGAATCCTTCTCTTGGGTTTTGATGGCATCACCGACCGCAACCAGATCGAGCTCCTGCGCAATGAGCTTCTCTATGCAGATGTTGATATCAACGCACCTGGCTACGATGAAGATGATTACCACGTTCTCCAGCTGATTGGTTGTGAAGCCTTCCTTGAAGACGGTTCACTCTTTGGCACAATCTCGGATGTGCTCAATCTTCCAGGGCAAGATGTTCTTGCAATTACCACGAGAAATGGTGAAGTAATGATTCCATTCGTTCACCAGCTCGTTCCAACTGTAGATATCGCAGATCGAAAGCTGGTTGTGATTCCGCCAACTATTTCGGGGAGTATCTAATGAAGATTGATGTGATCTCAATCTTCCCTGAGTATTTGGCGCCGCTGCAGCTCTCATTACTTGGTAAGGCACAAAATTCTGGCTTACTTGAGATTAACGTTCACAATTTACGTGATCATGCCACTGGGGCACATGGTTCAGTTGATGACACTCCTTACGGTGGGGGAGCCGGAATGGTGATGTCTGCGCAAGTTTGGTCAGAGGCTATTGATGCAATTCTCACCCCAGATAGTGATTTAATTATTTTGACACCAGCAGGCAAGAAGTTTGCCCAGCCAATCGCACATGAACTCTCTCGCGCGCAGCACCTGATTTTTGCCTGCGGACGATACGAAGGTATTGATGATCGAGTCCGTCAGTACTACTCGAAACCAGAATTTACTGAGAAAAATATCCGAGTTCATGAGTATTCAATTGGAGATTATGTTCTCGGCGGCGGAGAAGTTGCTTCGATGGTGATGATTGAAACAATTACACGTTTGATTCCAGGTGTATTGGGTAACCCAGAATCACTCTCGGAAGAGTCACATATCAGTGAGGGATACCTTGAATATCCGAACTTTACAAAGCCTGCCAACTGGCGCGGAATCGAAGTTCCTGAAGTCTTGCTCAGTGGTAACCATGCCGCCATCGCAGAGTGGCGAGCAACACAGGCGGAGGAGCGCGCCAAAAAGAATCGATAACTCGTGAGTAGCACCTTACTCGCCTTATGGTTAACACATGAGCGAAGAAGCAGCAAAGATTCAATCTCGATTGATTAGAGATCTCGAACCCGTAGTTGCAGTAGAACTCGAACGCCATCTGCAGGTCCAAAAAAATTGGTACCCCCACGAATATGTCCCATGGTCTGAAGGTAAGACCTTTGCAGGTCCGCTCAATGGAGATCCGTGGGATGCCAAAGATTCAAAATTAACTTCAATCGCGCAAGATTCACTCGTACTCAATTTGATGACTGAAGATAACCTACCGAGTTATCACACTGAGATTGCTATTTCGATGGGTCGAGATGGTGCTTGGGGTACCTGGATAGATCGATGGACTGCAGAAGAAGGCCGTCACTCAATCGTTATCCGTGACTACTTGATGGTGGCTCGTTCAGTAGATCCCTACGAACTCGAAGACCTTCGCATGGCACACATGTCACTTGGCTATCAGACCCCGTATCCGAACGATATGTTGCACACGATTGCATATGTAACTTTTCAAGAGCTTGCAACCCGTATCTCTCACCGAAATACCGGAAAAATCGCTGCCGACGATATGGTTGAATCGATGATGCAACGCATTGCCCTCGATGAGAACCTGCACATGCTTTTCTATCGCAATACAATCTCTGCCGCGCTTGAACTCGAACCAGATGCAGCGATGCGAGCAATTACCGATGTTGTCACCAACTTTGAAATGCCTGGCGCAAATATGCCAGGTTTTGGTCGTAAAGCGGTGCAGATTGCATTGGCCGGTATTTATGATCTTTCTCAGCACATCGACGAAGTTGTCTGGCCTGTGTTGCGCGCATGGAAGATCTTCGAACGAACTGATTTCTCAGGTATCGGACTTGCAGCGCGCGATGAGCTCGCTACCTTCCTTGAGAGGGTTGGTAAGGAAGCAGCGACCTTTAACGATAAGCGGGAAATCCATTTCGAGCGCCAAATTGCGCGAGGGATTGAACCTATTCGTATCGCACGCGCTTAAAAGCTCCCTCACATAAATAGACTTTGCTCTGTTCGCACTTTTCAATCAGTAGACTAACGCCCATGTCACGCACTTACCTCGTTGAGACTTATGGATGTCAGATGAACGTCCATGACTCTGAACGCATCGCTGGGCTACTCGATGCAGCAGGACATGTTCCGGTAACTCCGGGCGAACAAGCGGATATTGTTGTTTTTAATACCTGCGCAGTCCGTGAAAATGCTGACAATAAACTTTATGGAAATCTTAGTTTTCTTGCTCCAATAAAGAAGGCAAACCCATCAATGCAGATCGCGGTCGGGGGATGCTTGGCTCAGAAAGATCAAGGAACAATCCTTAAGAAAGCACCTTACGTTGATGTCGTCTTTGGCACTCACAATGTTGGCTCCTTACCCATCCTATTAGAGCGTGCTCGCATTGAAGAAGAGTCACAGATCGAGATTCTTGAAGCGCTTGAACATTTCCCGTCGACGTTACCGGCAAGGCGATTCTCTGCCTTTACCTCATGGGTTTCTATCTCAGTGGGATGCAATAACACCTGCACCTTCTGCATAGTTCCAGCGCTTCGCGGTGTGGAGAAAGACCGTTCTCAGGCAGATATCTTGGCTGAAGTCAGGGCTCTGGTAGATCAGGGAGTCATTGAAATTACATTGCTCGGCCAGAATGTAAATGCCTACGGCGTTGAATTTGGAGATAAGGGCGCTTTTGCCAAGTTGCTTCGCGAGATGGGCTCAATTGATGGTCTTGAACGCGTTCGATTCATGTCACCTCATCCGCGCGATTTCACCGACGATGTAATTGAAGCAATGGCAGAGACAGACAATGTGATGCCGCATCTTCATATGCCGCTGCAATCAGGCTCTGATTCGATTCTGGCTTCGATGCGCCGTTCCTATCGGACAGATAAGTATCTCGGAATCCTCAATCGAGTAAGGACGGCGATTCCAAAGGCGATGATCACAACTGACATCATCGTAGGTTTTCCCGGTGAGAGTGAAGAAGATTTTCAAGCAACGATGGATATTGCAACAAAGGCTAGATTTGCAGCCGCCTATACCTATAAGTATTCAATCCGTCCGGGCACCCCGGCCGGAATAATGCCTAATCAAGTTGATGAAGCGATTGTCGGAGAGCGATATACCCGACTACACGAGCACCTTCAGGCGATTTCTCTCTCAGTTAATCGCGAAGCAGTTGGAACAACTCATCGAGTGCTAGTCAATGAAATAGAAGGTCGACGAGATAACGATCGTGGGCGCATCACAGGGCGCTCTGAGGATTTCCGTTTAGTTCATTTTGATTCTCCTGATGGCGTTCGTCCTGGAGATTTTGTTGACGTTGAGATTGAAGAGGCCTCAGCTCATTATCTTTTGGGTCGATCTAAGCTCTTGATTCCATCTCGCGGGGGAGATGCATTTGCGGCGCGGCTCGAGGCAGTGAACGCTTCGACAGAATCTTCTACGCGGCCAACAGCCACCATGCTCGGAATGCCTCAAGTAAAGCCAGCGTAATGTCGCAACCTCTCGTAATCATCTGCGGTGCGACCGCAACTGGAAAGAGTTCGCTGGCAATTAATCTAGCCCTCGAAATCGGGGCTGAAATAATTAATGCAGATTCGATGCAGCTGTATCGAGGCATGGATATTGGTACAGCAAAAGTTACCGTTGAGGAGCGCCAAGGCATACCGCACCACTTACTAGATATTCTCGATGTTTCTCAATCAGCATCGGTCGCTTCCTATCAAGAGCTCGCTCGAAATAAGATTTCAGAGATATGGGAGCGGGGTAATCCTGCAATTATCGTTGGCGGTACTGGCCTTTACATAAAATCGATTATCGATGAGATGAATTTTCCAGATACAGATCCTGCAATTCGTGCAAGGCTAGAGGCGGATGCTGAGCTACTTGGTGCAGCTGCCATCTTTATGCGATTGCAAGAGCAAGACCCAGAGGCAGCGGCCACGATCGATTCTGCAAATATCCGAAGAGTTATTCGCGCTCTCGAAGTCATTGAGGCGACTGGTAAACCATATTCGGCAAACTTGCCTGAGGATGTAAGCGCCAGATATCCAGAGGCTATCCATATCGGGTTAGAAGTTTCGCGCGAGTCATTAGCACCACGTATTCAGGCGCGCGTTGATCATATGTGGGATCAGGGATTTGTAGCAGAAGTTGAAGAGCTCATTAAAGAAGGTTTGCTAGAAGGTACAACTGCACATAAGGCGATTGGATATTCACAAATCATCGCGCTGCTCAATGGCGAGATTGATGAATCTTCTGCCCGCGAATCTACGGTTACGGCAACGCGGCAGTATGTACGTCGCCAAGAAACCTGGTTTAAGCGAGATAGACGGATTAACTGGTTGAGCGAAGATCAACCACATCTCCAAAAAGTACTAGAGCGTATAAACTCATAACCATATGGAACATCAGATAACTGCCACTTATGGCCATGGCACAGAGAATGATTTTGTCATTTTCTTCGATGCTGAAGATTCCTTAGACATCTCTCCATCGATAGTTTCTGCAATCTGCAACCGCGCTACCGGAATCGGAGCAGATGGAGTCATTCGAATAGTGCGTCAAAACAATCGCTGGTTTATGGATTATCGCAACGCCGATGGTTCCCTCGCTGAGATGTGCGGAAATGGTATCCGCGTAATGGCACGTTACTTGGTCGAACGTGGACACCAGCCTGAAGGTATTTTTGCGATTGATACACGCGATGGACTCAAACATTTGCGAGTGCCACTGACCGACGATATTTCAGTAAATATGGGGAAGATTTATGATGAGGCAGAAGTGGTCTCTGCCTCAGTCAATGGTGCTTCCTATTCTGGCTTTAACATAAACGTTGGCAATCCTCATGCAGTTGTATTCACGGAAGATTTATCTACCCTTGGTTCGCTTGAAACTGCACCAGTCGTCACTCCGGCTGATTCTTATCCTGAGGGCGTAAATGTGGAATTTGTACAAATCTTGCCAGGCCACGAAGCAAAGATGCGAGTCCACGAACGTGGCAGTGGTGAGACTCGATCATGCGGTACCGGAACATGTGCGGTTGCACTGGCAGCAACTCTACAATCGAAAGAATCTCTACCTGCCCGTTGGGTGATGTATCCACCAGGAGGTCGCCTGGTTGTTGATATTGATTCGCACTCCAATGCCACTTTGATTGGACCTGCCCTCCTTGTAAAAGATGTTGACGTTACTAGTTTCTTCCTGAGTGAGCAGTAAATGAGCAACAACGATGATGGTTACGATAAATTATTTGAAGATTTATTAAGAGAGAGCGCCCGAGCTGCCGCTGATTTTGATGCAGATGAAGTTGATGAAGTCGACTCTCAGCAAGAACTCTCTGACCGCCACGCACTTCGACGTGTTAAAGGATTCTCAACTGAACTTCAAGATATTTCAGAGGCTGAATATCGCCAACTACAACTTGAGCGAGTGGTGCTCGTCGGCGTTTGGACTGAGGGCAGCGCTGAAATGGCCGATAATTCTCTCGCGGAGCTTAAGGCACTCGCTGAAACTGCAGGATCTGAAGTACTTGATGGATTGATTCAAAGAAGAGATAAACCAGATCCATCTACATATATCGGTTCAGGAAAGTTGATAGAACTTCACAACATAGTTAAAGCAACAGGTGCTGACACAGTTATTTGTGACGGAGAGTTATCGCCTTCACAACTTCGAACTCTTGAAGATAAATTGAAAGTTAAAGTTGTCGACCGAACTGCTCTCATCCTCGATATTTTTGCCCAACATGCCAAGAGTCGAGAAGGTAAAGCTCAAGTTGAATTAGCTCAGATTGCCTATCTCTTGCCACGCCTTCGCGGATGGGGTGATTCGCTCTCTCGCCAAGTTGGTGGTCGCGCAGCAGGTGGCGCTGGTATCGGTGGACGTGGCCCTGGTGAGACAAAGATCGAAACCGACCGCAGACGCATTAGAGATAAGATGGCAAAGTTGCGTCGCGAAATCGGTGAAATGAAAGTTGCGCGCGATACTAAGAGGCAAGAGCGCAGGCGCAATAACATCCCATCTGTTGCTATTGCAGGCTATACAAACGCTGGAAAATCATCGCTTCTTAATGCGCTCACTGGCGCTGGTGTCTTGGTTGAAAATGCGCTTTTTGCAACCCTAGATCCGACTGTACGAAAGGCAACTACAGAGGATGGGCGTGTTTATACGCTCTCTGACACAGTGGGTTTTGTTCGCCACCTTCCACATCAACTCATTGATGCATTCAAATCAACGCTTGAAGAAGTATCGGGTGCAGATCTAATTATTCACGTAGTTGATGGGTCACACGCTGACCCCTTTGAACAGCTGCGCGCGGTACGAGAAGTGATTGCAGAAATCGGTGGGGGAGAGATCCCAGAGATTATTGCAGTTAACAAAGCCGATATTGCCTCTCCAGAGGTCGTCATGGAGTTATTGCGCCGCGAGCCAAATAGCTTCGCAATTTCGGTCAAGAGTGGATTCGGAATTGAAGGCTTAGTACACGCCCTAGAGAAATCTCTGCCACACCCTGGAGTAGAGATCGATTCAGTAATTCCTTATGACCGCGGTGATTTGGTCCATGCAATCCACGAAAGTGGAGAGATTCATCTCGAGGAACACCTGGCAGAGGGCACTCATATCAAGGGATTCGTCGATGGCTCTCTCGCTGACGCAATCGCTATAGCTGTAACTGCAAATAAGTCACGCTGAGGGAATAAACCCGACACGCCGAGCGTTATATCCATCGAATCGCTGCTTTATGCGCGACTATTCGCCCGCAGGGCTTTCCTGCCGAATATCGATGAAGGTGAGGTGAGATCAGTGGCAACAGATTACGACACACCCCGTAAGACCGATGAGGAATTACACGAGGAGTCTCTCGAAGAACTCAAGGCGCAGCGCTCTGATGCACAATCCGGACAGATCGATGTTGATGAAGCAGAGGCTGCCGAGAATCTTGAACTTCCTGGTGCAGATCTCTCTGGAGAGCAACTAGCAGTTCGCGTTGTTCCTCGTCAGGTAGATGAGTTCACATGTTCACGCTGTTTTCTTATCCATCACATGACACAGCTTGCAAAAGGTGAAGGCGCTAAGGCAGTCTGTAAAGATTGCAATTAAAGAAAGAGATTACCTTTTCTTGAGTGCTCGCTCTATTTCTGCTCCGCGCTTTGTCGAGATTAACCAATAAGGCGTCGGATCGCGTGGATCATTCACTTCTATCTTTATACCTTCAGAAATCCAGAAGAAGAGTGCAAGATGAGCGGCAGGATCTGCTTCACGACTCCGTGCTCTTAAAAATTCTGCACGGCTCAGAACAGTAACGTCTCCGCAGTATTCATATCCAATATGAGCTCGGCCAACTCGCAACTCTTCACCGTCGCAATTGATCTCTCCCTTAAGCAGGAAAATTACTACTGCTCCAAGAACGAGGGCAATAAGTGCAGCTATCGTGGCAGTGCGATTGTCGAATGCCGCCCAGATTGCAAGAACGAGTGAGAAGAGCATGAAGTAAAGAAATGCAATGAGCCACAGAGGAGGGCGGATGACCTCTCGAAAAGTAGCGGGTGACATGCACCAAGGTTAGCTAGAACCGTGAAGTAATGGAAAGTGAAGTAAAGTGTCCTCATGAGTCGAGTAGCCAGCACGACGCCTCCAGCAGGAGCAATCATCCCAGAGCGCCATCCCAAGTCGCCTGCAACTGGCTCTGTGATTCCTTCGCACTTTAAACATTGCTTTGGATGTGGTGAGTTACATCCCACTGGTTTACATCTTGTAGCGCATGTCGGAGAAGCTCTCGATATCACTGCGCAATTTACGGTAACCGAAAATCATCAAGGAGCACCTGGGCTTGCACACGGTGGTCTCTTATCGCTCGCCTTCGACGAAGCTCTTGGAAAATTAATGTGGCTGCTTCGCGCCCCAGCAGTTACCGCCCGTCTTGAGACCGACTTTTTACGCCCAGTTCCGATGGGAAGCGTTCTATACATTTCAGCATCGATTACCGGTCAAGTTGGTCGCAAGGTTTATTCAGAGGCTATCGGTCGCCTCGATGGGCCAGATGGCGAAATTGCAGTGCGCGCCGCTTCACTCTTTGTAATTGTCCCTATGAAACATTTCCTTGAAAACGCCCCTGCCGAATACATTGCTGCACTACGAGAAAAGCCTGAGCTTCTTGCCTTTGTCGATCCAGAATTTAATATCAATCCATGAGCGCGCTACAGGTATTGATTACACGTTTAGATCCTGAACTACCAATGCCGCG
>WLDB01000045.1 GCA_009705035.1 Actinomycetota bacterium
GTCAAGAAAAGCAAATAGTGTCATTGAATCTTCCCGCACAACCAGAGTTGTAAAAAATGAAACTTCGGCGCCCAGAACCAAATGCGTTGATGTCCGCGGAGTGATAAGCAGCGAGTAACCGATTCCAGAGACGTCGACTACTGCCTTATCCAAGGTGAGCGAACGAAGGGTTCCGGATATAAGGGAAATCATGATTTGCGCATTCTAGCAAGGCGCTCTTTCTCAACCGCGAGAGCTTCTTGTATGCGGGTATTTCCGCTTCCGCGCCAGGCGTGACAGATCGCTAGAGCCAGTGAATCCGTTGCATCAACAGGCTTTGGGGTCACCTCGAGATTGAGAATTCGTTTTACCATCTCTGCTACTTGCGCCTTGTTCGCTCTTCCTGAACCGGTAACGGATGCCTTGACTTCCGATGGAGTATGCAGAGCTACCGGAATACCGCGACGTGCCGCGATAAGCAGTGCTATCCCTGATGCTTGGGCTGTGCCCATGACAGTTCGTAGGTTATGTTGAGCAAAAACTCTTTCGACAGCTACAACATCTGGCTTGTGACGTTCAATCCAAGTCTCAATCTCTGACTCAAGAAGAACCAATCGACGCTCGAGCGGCAGATCCGATGATGTAAGAATCGCCCCAACTTCCAAGAGCGAAATATCGCGAGAATTTTCAACCGAGATAACACCGATACCACATCGTGTTAACCCGGGGTCGATTCCCATTATTCGCTTCGCCATTATCGAAGCCTATGGTCGGCAGATTTAATTATTGTGAAAGGCTCGCCATAACCTCATCGGAAACATCAAAATTTGCATAGACATTTTGCACGTCATCTAGCTCTTCGATGGCATCGATCAGTTCAAAGACCTTTGTTGCACCCTCTGCATCGAGTGGAATCATCATCGATGGCATGAAGGAAGATTCTGCTGAATCGTAATCAATTCCGGCGCTTTGTAGAGCGGTACGTGCAGCCACGAGGTCAACGGCTTCGCAGACAACTTCGAAAGAATCTCCAAGATCATTGACTGCCTCTACTCCGGCATCAAGGGCTGCTTCAAGGATTGAATCTTCAGTTGCTCCCTTTTCCTTGTTCACAAGAATTACGCCTTTGCGATTAAAGAGATATGAGACTGAACCAGGATCAGCCATGGTTCCGCCATTACGAGTGACTGCTACGCGAACTTCAGATGCCGCACGGTTACGATTATCTGAAAGACACTCGATCATGATGGCGACGCCATTTGGGCCGTAACCTTCATACATAATCGTTTGCCAATCTGCTCCACCTGATTCAAGGCCTGCACCACGCTTTACTGCTCGCTCAATATTGTCAGCCGGCATCGAATTCTTCTTCGCCTTAGCAATCGCATCGAAGAGAGTTGGATTTCCATCAACGTCAGGACCACCATTACGTGAAGCTACTTCGATCGCTTTAATGAGCTTCGCGAAATTCTTTGCGCGACGACTATCGATTACAGCCTTCTTATGTTTTGTTGTTGCCCATTTGGAATGGCCCGACATGGTTCACCTCAGAGTTTCTCGCAAATCTATTTTTTTACTTTCTTTGGCCTTACTTTCCCTGGTCTAACTTTAATACCTAACTGCACATCTCATCAAAAAAGTAGCGATGAACCAAGGCATTATCGGTGAGTTCAGGGTGAAAACTTGTGGCAAGCAGTTTGCCCTGACGGACTGCGACAGGATGGCCTTGGAATTGCGCCAGAATCTGGACCTGTTCACCTACAGATTCGACCCAGGGAGCTCGGATAAATACCCCGTGAATACTCGAGCCGTTGAAATCTATCTCGCCTTCAAAAGAATCAACCTGTCGCCCAAAGGCATTTCGTTTAACGACCATATCTATCCCGCCAAAAGTCTCTTGATTGGCTGCACCATCGACGATGCGATCTGCGAGCAAAATCATTCCCGCACAAGAACCGTAGACGGGTAATCCGTCAGCGATGGCTTTGCGAATTGGGTTGATGAGATCAAAATTCTTAGCAAGGAGTGCAATAGTCGAAGATTCCCCACCCGGGATTATTAAGCCATCGAGGCCTACGAGTTCATCACCTTTACGGATTGCGGGCGCTTCATGGCCAAGTGCAAGAGCTATCTCTTGGTGTTCCCGAAAATCTCCTTGCAGCGCAAGGACTCCAATTTTCACCGCTACCTAAGAGAAACTATTACCAGCCGCGCTCAGCGAGACGATGTGGAGCTGGAATATCAGCAACATTGATTCCGACCATCGCATCACCGAGTCCGCGAGAGACATCAGCTAGAACCTTGGCATCATTAAAGAAAGTCGTTGCTTTTACGCAAGCCGCAGCACGTTGAGCAGGATCACCTGACTTGAAGATTCCGGAACCAATAAAGACTCCATCAGCACCCATCTGCATCATCAGTGCGGCATCTGCCGGAGTTGCAATACCGCCTGCAGTAAAGAGAACAACCGGAAGTTTTCCAGTTGCAGCAACTTCTTGTACTAGCGCAAATGGTGCTTGCATCTCTTTAGCGGCAACATAGAGTTCATCTTCACGCATTGATGTCAGGCGGCGGATCTCTCCACCAATTTTTCTCATATGAGTCATTGCGTTAGAAACATCTCCCGTGCCTGCCTCGCCCTTGGAGCGAATCATGGCTGCGCCTTCATTGATACGGCGTAGCGCTTCGCCTAAATTGGTTGCACCACAAACGAAAGGAACTTTGAAGTTCCACTTCTCAATATGGTTTTCGTAATCAGTGGGAGTTAAGACTTCGGATTCATCGATGTAATCAACTTCTAAACTTTCTAGAATTTGTGCTTCGACAAAGTGACCAATACGTACCTTCGCCATTACAGGAATTCGTACAGCGGCTTGAATCTTCTGAATCATGTCAGGGTCTGACATTCTGGCAACGCCGCCTTGTGCGCGAATATCTGCCGGTACGCGCTCGAGCGCCATTACGGCGCAAGCACCTGAGTCTTCAGCAATCTTTGCTTGCTCAACATTAACGACGTCCATGATGACGCCACCTTTGAGCATCTCGGCCATTCCACGCTTGACGCGCGCTGTGCCAGTTGCTTCACTCATGATTGCTCCTTATATCTGCTTGGTTACATCTACTTTGCACGTTCCCAGTAAGTGGCGAGTCTACTTGGTGGTTGATTTTGGTGCATCTTGCAACTGCAAACCGGTAAAAACAGGCTCTTTATCTGTGAGGGCGAACCACGATTGGCCAGGGGCAAAGGAGATAGGGGCGCCTGTCAGATCCGTGAACGATGTGCCTGATTCAGCGGTCGTTCGGTTCCAGAGACACGGTATCGAGCCAGCATCCCTTAAGAGGTAGCAACGTCCATTGCCCACTGTTGCCGAGAATGGAGTGACTCCCCCAACCTTATCTTTATAAATAGAATCGGTGATACTTACCAATTGAATTACAATATTTTTTGGCCCAAGGTGATATCCGCTGGCATCAAGATTGGGTTGATCTCCAAAATAGAGTAACCATCGATTTTCAGTAGTCGACCATTTTGCAATGTAACGACTTGCAGGCCACCTGATTTCTACCGAGGAAAACTTTTGGTTAGTTGGTATTTTCTCATCAAAAGTCCACCCCATAGGTTTAGAGATTGCGATATCCGGGCTCCGCTTTAAACCTTCTTCAAGTAGAACTTTCGATTGAACCATCATCGCGTATGGCGCGTTGCGATTCGGATCATTGGCATAGTAGGTCGGACCAAAACGCATCGCTCCTACATCGACCAAATTTGCTTCTGAAATTACTGGTAACAATCTTCTCTGCGCTCCACTATATGCAAAGGCAATTTTCCCGTATTGAGCGAATAATTCGATATCACTAATGCGTGCGGATCTCACAGGTCCGACAACATCTGGAATAGAAGATGAGAAGACTGCGGCCAAACGTGTTAGCCCACCCTCGACCTGTTCTACATAGACAATATCTGCTGATTTCAATCCAACTTGGGGGTGAGCCAGGTTGGTGTCATCAATTTTTACAACTAAAACTGGTCCCTCGGTACCGGGTAATCCGTTGAGCGAGTTTAGAATCGGCTCTTCTTTAACGATAGGCAATGCAATTCTTCCATCACTGAAGAAACCGATTGCTGAGATAGCGACAATAACAATTGAAAAAAGGCCGATTACTCTCTTAATTTGATTCAGCCTCAATTGGTGCCTCAAATTCATGAATCACAGGCAGCGGAGCTCGACCGGCTAATCTGAAAACTCTGATTACAAACTGTGAGCGAATGAGTTGAGTGCGAGTGACAGATTCAACGTGGAGTGCGATAGCTACGGTGATTTTCTCATTGAGCGTACGCAACTCATCTAGTAATTCTCTAGCAATAACTTCGTCAACACTCTCAGAGATATCAAGCAATATTCCCAGAGCTCCAGACAAGCTGCTTTCAGCCTGAGAACGGTCCTTGATGCTCGCATCACGTGCCTGATGAGCCGCAAAAGTTAGGAGCAATGCAGATGCCGGATCCGAAATCTCAGATCGAGCAATTTCAATGGCGATTGCCGCTCGCCTCTGCAGTAGCGCATCTAGATTAGCCCAGCTTGTCTCAACGCGATGATGCAATCGATCTAGTCGAGTAGCTAGGAACGAGAGATACCAAGCAAAGAAGAGAAGAGCTAGAATCGCAAGAAAGAGTGAGGTTTTCATTTGCCTATAAACCTACTCCATGAACGATTGTCAGAAGCAAGAGTGACTTTACCTAATCCGACCATCGACATCTCATAGACATCGTAAATACGCTCGGCAACCAAGTCCCAGTCAAAATTCTGAGCATGAGCCTTACCCTTGATGCGAATCGCATCGCGAGCCTTATTGTCGGCCAGAAGAGAGTTGATCGTACGTGCTAGAGAGACGGCGTTCTCTGATTCGAAGAGTGTTCCATATTCTCCACCACCAAGTAGAGAGGCGAAAGCAGGAATGTCACTTGCAACAACTGCTGCTCCCCCTGCTAAAGCTTCAGCAAGAATTATTCCAAATGATTCGCCACCTGTATTTGGTGCGATGTAGAGCGAAATGGATTGTAGAAAATCAGCCTTCTCTTCTTCAGAGATTCGTCCAAGAAACTCAAAGCGACCTCGCAATACGGACGGGATATTTTCTAGATAAGTTTTTGAATCTCCTGGACCGGCAACCAAAACTCTGATCTTTGGGAATTCCCGAATGATTTCAGGTAGAGCTTCGATGATTAACGATAAACCCTTTCGCGGCTCTTCAAAGCGACCGATAAACCCAAGGGTATCTCCGGCCCAGGCAGAATTTACATTTCCATTTGCCAATCTCTTGGCATAAATTCCATTAGGAACAACTACGGCATCTGTTTCGAGGTGTTCAGTCAATGTTGATCTCGCTGCTTCGCTGACTGCTATCCGAGCAGTGAGTTTCTCAATAACCGGTTCGAGAATCGGGCCAATTGCAAATATGGCTTTTTGTTTCTTTGCAGAAGCGTGAAATGTGCCAACCATAGGACCCTCAGCCGCAACACAAGCAAGAAGTGAAATTGAAGGAATTGCTGGCTCATGCAGATGAAGAACATCAAAATCACCTTGTGAGATCCATTGACGCACTCGAGCAAAAGCTATTGGGCCAAAGAGAATTCGCGCCACGGCTCCGTTGTAAGGAATAGAAATTGGTTTTCCAGCACTAACAAGATAGTCAGGGAATTCCGAATCGCCCAGTGTTGGTGCAAGAACCGAAACGTAATGGCCTTGCGAAATCAGATACTCTGCCAAGTCTGCAATATGCGCCTGAACTCCCCCGGGTGTATCCCATCCGTATGGACAGACAAGGCCTATTCGCTTCTTCTCTTTAAACAGTAGCGATGTCACTGATAAAGCCTTTCTTCAATCCAAATCTTCTGCAACATATGCCAGTCCTGCGGATGTGCTTCGATTCCATCTTGGAAAATGGCAGCAATGGCCGCAACTGTTCTAGATATATTCTCATCGTCATCGCCTAAGAGCCAAGGTTTTACCTCTGTGAAATCAATATGAATCCCATTTTCTGTATAAGAGATATGAGCAACAACTAACGGAATTCCGGTTTTTATGGCGAGAAGAGCCGGTCCTGCCGGCATTCGAGTAGGGCGATTAAAGAAGGTTACTGGAATACCTGATTCGGATAAGTCACGATCGGCGACGAGAGCAATGAGTCGCTTCTCTTTAGCTCGTCTAATAAGAGTTGCGAAAGCTCTTGAATCAAGGGCTAAAACTTCAAAACCCATTGATGTTCTATATTCTAAAAATTTTTGAAATAGTTTTTCAGGTTTTAGCACTTCGGCAACTGTGACAAGTGGAATTCCTTGCTGACAAAAATATGCGCCAGCATGATCCCAATTTCCTGAATGTGGAAGCGCAATAACAACTCCGCGACCTTGAACCATAGGATCTCGCAAGAGATGAGCGTTGGTAGTAGTGACGGTCGACTCGATCCTTTCAGGGCTCCATTTATGAATTCGAAAGGTGTCACACCAATAACGCATATAACTCTCTAAGCCTTGCATAACGAGAAGTTCAAGATCAAGCGTGGTTAATTCCGGTTTCACGATAGAGAGATTTGTCCGTAAGCGCCGCACGCTTTTTCCATTACCCCGATACATGCGATGGGCTAGATGTCGGAAGAGCTTGTAAGCGCTTCGCTCAGGAAGTAGTCCTATCAACTTCCATGCAGAGAGATAGGCTAAGTAAGACAAGGACTCTTTCATTAAACAAGTAGTCCTTTGCGAAGTACGAAGATTCGTTGGATTACGGTGATTATGCTCAAGACAAGAAGAACCCAAACGCCGATACTTAAGATGTATGGAACGCCTAATCCATCAAAGCCGATGGCAACTAAAACGATAATCAACCTTTCGGTTCTCTCAGCAACACCCACTGAACATGCAATTTTGTAACTCTCGGCCTTCGCTCGAATGTACGGAATGAGGGAACCGAAGAGAATGCATCCGAGCACCACTGCCACAAGTTGGTCATCTTCTTCAATAAGGTATAGAGCTAGACCCATCAGGATTGCGGCATCAGTGACTCGATCGCACGTTGAATCGAGAAAAGCCCCCCATTGAGTTGCCCCTTTCTCGGAGATACGCGCGATCGCACCATCAAAAAGATCCGAGAGAGCAAAAATCGTCACAGCGATAGAGGCCCAGAAAAGTTCACCATTAACAAGTAGGTATAGAGCCGAAACGCTTGCGCCAATGGCGCCAAAGAGAGTGACCATATCTGGCGTTATTCCTGCCTTGTACCCAAATCTGGCGATGGGTTCGATAAAGCGAGCCACAACCGGTTTAAATGAAGTGCTAACCATGGGTACATTGTAGGTTTACCTCTATGCCTTCAACTAGCACCGAGCGGGTAATTCACGCCTCAATATATGGTCATGTGAGCGCTACCCCTGAGTTATTCGCCACCATCTTTGACGCACATCACGAAAGAGTGGTTAATCACGATGCAGATGTTGCAATTTTTCTAATCAACCCAGCTGCTGGAATAGATAACGAGACAATTGAAAATTGGCGCAATCTCGATGAAGTGCAGATGCCAAGAATGGTTGTGATCACAGTTATGGATGGCATGGAGCTAGATTTCGACGATGCTGTGATGGTAGCAAATCGAGTATTTGATTCAGTTGTTACTCCATACCTTGTATTACACGGAGAAAATGGAACACCAATTGGAACTATTTCATTGGATACTTTTGAAACCATTGACTATTCAACGGAACCAATGACTTTTGCTCACGCAGATTCGGAATTGCAAGAATTGGTTGCTGAATTTCGCGAAGAATATCTTGAGAGAATGATTGAGATGGAAGAAGGAGCTTTTGCTGCAGGCATCTTGTTCCCGGCAATCCCAGTTAATCCAGCAAATGGTTTGGGTGTAGATATCGTGAAGAGATATCTTTCGGAACTACCAGGCAGCCGCTAGCTCATCTCGAGTAGTAGTCAGCAGTTGTGGCATAACTTTAGTCTTACCGATAATCGGCATGAAATTAACATCTCCAGACCAACGCGGAACTATGTGTTGGTGTATGTGAGCAGCAACACCCGCCCCTGATATAGCACCTTGGTTCATCCCTAGATTAAAACCTTCTGGCGCGCTTACTTTCCGAATTGTTTTCATGGCATGTGATGAAAGATCTGTTATCTCATGGCGCTCTTCATCGCTGAGATCGGTCAAGTCAGCAACATGGCGGAAAGCACAAATCAAGATATGACCTGGGTTGTATGGGTAAAGATTCATAACGACGTATGCGCTCTTGCCTCTGTGAACTATCAGTCCCTCTTCATCGGTAAGTGATGGGATGCGACAGAAAGGACACTCGACATCATTTTTATCAAGCGGGCGATTTTCTCCACGTAAATAATCCAGGCGATGAGGCGCCCATAGTCGCTGCCAACTGTCAGGCATTCCAGCTCCACCAGTTATCTCGTGATTACTCATTACACCTGAGTTCTTTCGGAGACTACCTTTGAGATCACAGCGATTACTTCAGCGATTGGTAGACCGTTTTTCTGGTCGCCATTTCGATATCGAATTGAAACTGCGCCCGCTTGCATATCTTCCTCACCTGCAATGAGCATGAAAGGAATTTTCTGTAGTTGAGCATTACGAACCTTCTTCTGCATTCGATCATCAGATATATCGATATCAGCCCGGATGCCAGCTTTCTTTAACTGAGCAACAACGTCAAAGAGATAATCGTTATAAGTTTCTGCAACAGGAATAGCTATTGCTTGAACAGGTGCGAGCCATGGAGGAAAGGCACCTGAGTAATGCTCAGTAAGAACGCCGAAAAATCTTTCGATAGAACCGAAGAGGGCTCGGTGAATCATTACTGGACGTTGATGCGAACCATCGGATGCCGCGTACTCAAGTTCAAAGCGTTGCGGCAATTGGAAATCAACTTGGATCGTGGACATCTGCCAAGTGCGCCCAATCGCGTCTTTAGCTTGTACTGAAATTTTTGGTCCGTAGAAAGCTGCTCCGCCTTCATCAAGCACAAGTTCAAGATTCTGAGCTAGAGCGGCTTTACGAAGTGCCTCTGTTGCTTCTTGCCAATCGCTATCTTCTCCAACTGATTTCTCGGGGTTACGAGTAGAGAGTTCAAGGTAAAAATCAGTCAATCCATAATCGCGCAGGAGGTTAAGCACAAAGGTGAGAAGTGAATCAAGCTCATTAGGCATCTGCTCTTTAGTGCAATAGATATGCGCGTCATCTTGCGTGAATCCACGTGCGCGAGTAATTCCGTGAAGTACTCCTGATTTTTCATAGCGATAGACAGTGCCGAATTCAAAGAGTCGTAATGGGAGCTCGCGATATGAACGCCCACGGGAGGCAAAAATGAGATTGTGGAACGGGCAGTTCATTGGCTTCATGTAATACTGCTGGCCAGGCTTTTTAATTGTTCCGTCGGCATGGAGCTCTTCATCCATAATCATCGGCGGATACATACCTTCTGAATACCAATCTAAGTGGCCAGATTTTTGGAAGAGCGCCGCTTTTGTTAGATGAGGTGAGTAAACAAATTCATATCCCTCATCTTCGTGGCGTTTGCGCGAGTAATCCTCCATCGCACGACGAACGATTCCGCCCTTTGGATGGAAAACAGCAAGTCCTGAACCGATTTCTTCAGGGAAAGAGAATAAGTCCAGCTCTTGACCTAAACGTCGGTGATCACGCTTTTCTGCCTCAGCTAGAAGTTCTAAGTAAGAATTAAGTTCATCCTGTGATGGCCAAGCGGTGCCATAGATTCGCTGCAACATCGGGTTCTTCTCAGAGCCACGCCAGTACGCGCCGGCGCTACGCATTAATTTAAACGCTGGAATATGTTTGGTGGAAGGCAGATGCGGTCCACGACAGAGATCAGACCAGACCGGTTGACCATCGCGTCCTAGATTGTCGTAAATTGTAAGTTCAGAACCACCAACTTCAACACTCGCCTCATTTGCCGCAGGACCCTTGATTCCGATGAGTTCGCATTTATATGGTTCTTGAGAGAGTTCGCGCAGCGCGTCTTCTTCATTGGTGACTCTTCGCCGAAAGCGCTGACCTTCTTTAACAATCTTTCGCATGGCAGTTTCGATTTTTTCAAGGTCTTCTGGATTGAACGGTGACTTTGGATCGAAGTCATAATAGAAACCGTCAGTAATCGGTGGACCGATTCCGAGCTTCGTCTCTGGAAAAGTTTGCTGCACGGCCTGAGCCA
>WLDB01000046.1 GCA_009705035.1 Actinomycetota bacterium
GCGATTCGCACCTCATAAGAATAGAGCTTCGTGCCCAATCCGTGCCCAATCAAGGGGCATCGAGTGGATTTCTTTGGTCTTGATTGGTGTATTCTTCGTGCAGGTCGAGGGGAGACAACCTTCGATCTGCACGCAATCACGCTCACGATGTGAGAGATTTTCGATTCGCGGGTGTAGCTCAATGGTAGAGTTCCAGCCTTCCAAGCTGGCTGTGCCGGTTCGATCCCGGTCACCCGCTCCAGCACTTTCTACGCGTAATTCTGCGTATTACTTACCTCACAAGTCGTTTGCGACAAGCTACTTAATTGAACTAACCAATGTGATGTATGCGGTCCCCTTCAGGGTCAGTGGGGTTGCTCCCGATTCTCCATAAGAATCAATTACGCGAACGGCCAAATTGGAAGGTCCTAATACATTTTTTATCGTTCCGCTTAGGTACAAGGTATAGCGATGAAAATTTGCACTGTAAGAGGTGTATCTGTCATCCGCGCGAAGATAACTAACTTTGACTGTTGCATTTGGTGCAACTAAATCTGCACCTAAAACAAGATTTGGTGAGCTAGAGGTTCCGTAAATAAAAATCTCAAATTTTATTGACTGACCCACATCAATAATGCCCAACGAGCCTGACGGAGAAAAACTAAATGGAGCTGCGCTAGATAACGTCCACTCCGGAATATCAACGACTGTTACCTCTGACGGACCAGCAGGTCCTTGAGGTCCAGTCGCACCTGCAGGTCCACTTCCACCTGGACTTCCTGCAGGGCCAGATGATCCAGGTGCACCATCTTTACCGGCAGGACCTGCAGGGCCAGCAGGACCTGATGCACCAGGTAAACCAATTAATCCTTGTGGGCCAGTTGGACCGGCGGGTCCTTGCGGACCAGAAATTGTCGATGCAGATGAGATTGTCTTCCCATCACTTCCACTCTTTCCTGGAGTACCTGGTGCACCAGACGGTCCCGTTGGTCCTTGCAAGTTAGAAGGTGCAGGCCAACGTCCTTTCTTCTTCGGTCCATACATCAACATACTTCGCGTATCGATATAGAAATCGCCATCGATTCCGATCGAGATTTTGGGGGCACCTTTGCCATTTAAAATCGTATTTGTGACGTTCTTTGCAGTGCGACCCGCTGAGTGGGCGGATGAGGTGGGAGCAAGAAGAACGAGCGCTAATAGAATAGTAAAGAGAGTTGTGGAGCGATTTTTCATGAATGATTCTCCAGTCGCGGGTTTTGGCGACAATTCTGAGAGTTTGTCGAGAAGTTATAAATCACGCATCCCCGCTTGGGCTCACAGAATGAGCGGGGGCATACGCCTAGTGATTCACAGGAAAATCTTGGGTTCTCGCACGTTGCTCTCAGCTTCTGTGGGGTCCATTTTGAGCCCGTCAGTGTTTAGTGCAACCAGGTCAGCAACACAGATGTTGGCTAAAATAAGTTCAAGAGGGTCCGGCCACTTGAACTCTATCGATAGGAGAGAAGCAGATGGCTTCAAAGAAAACGGTACTAGCAGTTGCTATTACGACAATTGCACTTACAGCAGGATCATTCGGTACAGCAATCGCTGCACCGAAGGCAGGCAAGGTTACGAAGTCTTCTGTTCGTACTTTCGTCAATAACGTTGATGCCAATAAGCCTGGCGGAGCCGAGAAGCTCGCTGCGCTTCTATCAACACTTGTTGCAAAGGGAACAATCACACAAGCACAGGCAGATGCGATCATTGCTGCTCAAGCTGCAGCAAAGGCTGCACATGAAGCCGAGCATGATGCGCGTGAGGCTGGCAAATCAATCGTTAAGCCAATCAAGGGTGAACTACTTACTTTGATCAGCACCGCAACCGGTGTTGATACAGCAACAGTTGAAACTCGTGTCAGAGCTGGTGAATCACTTGCAGAGATTGCAGGAGCAAAGAAAGATGCACTCGTTGCAGCTCTCGTTGCAGATCACAACAAGCGCATTGATGCAGCGGTAACAGCTGGAACACTTACAGCCGCACAGGCAACAATTCTCAAAGCCAATGTCTCAGCACATGTCACCAAGCTCGTCGAAGCAAAGCCTGCTCCGATGTTCCGTGGTGGTAAAGGTGGCAAGGGTGGCGAGAAAGGTGAGCGCGGACCTCGTGGTCCTCGTGCCCCAATGGGTGGAGCTCCAACTATCCCAGCACCAGTAACTCCATCAGGAGCTGCTGCGTAAGTTAATTCTCAAGTAGTACTTTCGAATGGGTAGAGAACCCGTCAGGTAGCAGATTACCTGGCGGGTTCTCGCATTTGCCGAGCCTCTCCCCCGCTAATGAGATGGTGCGTGATTGAATTAGCTATGCGCATTCATATTGGTAGCGATCATGCTGGACTCGAGTTTAAGAACGAGCTCATCGAGCACCTCGTAAATCATGGCCATGATGTGACTGATCATGGGCCATATGAGTTTGATGCCCTTGATGATTACCCAGATTTTTGTATCCCAACAGCGCAAGCAGTTGCAAAAGATCCGCTTGCACTCGGAATCGTTCTAGGCGGTTCAGGTAATGGCGAACAAATTGCGGCGAATAAAGTTGCTGGGGTGCGCGCAGCACTTGTCTGGTCTATCGCAACAGCAAAGCTGGCTCGTGAGCACAATAATGCCAACGTGATCTCTGTTGGTCAGCGCCAGCATACGGCGCAAGAGGTTAAAGACTTTATTGATGCCTTTATAGCCACACCTTTTTCAGATGATGAAAGACATGTGCGAAGAATTAACAAAATTAGTAACTTTGAAAGAACGGGCGAGATTTAATTCTTTACAAATCTAAAGTCATTTACTTGATGATCTTTTGTAATCCCTTGTCCTTCAAACCTTGTTAGTGGTCGCCAATCAGGTCGGGCGACTCGACCACCGGCAAAGAGTGTGTTTGCAGCAAAAACTTCGTCAATCCATTCGGCATATGGAACCCAGTCAGTGGCAATATGAATAAATCCACCCGGCTTGAGTTTGCTCGCTACTTGCTGCAAGAAATTCTCGTTAACGATACGTCTCTTGTTGTGGCGCTTCTTTGGCCAAGGGTCAGGAAAGAAAAGGTGAACGCCATCTAGTGATGCGTCGGCAAACATGTCGTGCATTACAAGATGGGCATCACCTTGAATCACGCGTAGGTTCTTCAACTGATGTTCCTGAATAAGTGAGAATAATTTTCCAACCCCTGGGCGGTGAACATCGACTGCGAAGAAGCCTGTATCGGGAAAATCTCGTGCAATCAGAGCAGTGGCCTCACCCATTCCAAAGCCAATCTCCATCACGACTTTCTGGGATGTTGGAAAGATTGAGGGAATATCAATGCGCTGGGTACTCTGTTCGATTCCGTATTGACCCCAATATGTATCGAGAGCCAATTGCTGTGGGCCAGTGATTCGGGTGCCGCGGATTCGATAACTTCGAACTGTCGGCTCTTCCATGTCTTGATTCTAATCTGGTCATGACTAATCGCCTGCCGCGTGGTTGGATAGGGCATCTAATACATGCAGTTCTTCAAAAGGAGTTACCGTGCCAGGAGTAAATCTCACCCGTGCAGAAGCGCAAGAGCGCTCATCCCTCGTCAAGGTTCATTCATACGAGGTAGATCTCGATCTCACTACGGGTTCTGAGACCTTTATCGTCAAGACTCGCGTGAAGTTCGATGGCCTTAAGCCAGGTGCAACAACATTTATCGATGCTGTCGGAAAGTCAGTTATCAAGGCTGAATTCAACGGTGCTGCTTTTGATACAAAGTTCGACGGCGAATCAATTTTCTTGCCACCACTTGCTTCCAGCAATGAGCTCTATGTTGAATTCGAAGGTATCTACTCAAACTCAGGTGAAGGCTTACACCGCTTTGAAGATCCTGCTGATGGAGAGGTCTATCTCTATACCCAGCACGAAGTTCCTGATGCTCGCCGCACCTTTGTCTGCTTTGATCAACCTGACCTTAAGGCAACTTTTGCAATCTCAGCTCTAGCTCCTGCACATTGGGAAGTCATCTCAAATAACCCAGTTGCATCTACTGAAGTCGTGGGCGATAAGAAGAAGTGGGTTTATACAACTACTCCCCTACTGCCAACATATTTGACCGCACTCGTTGCAGGTCCTTACTTCAAAATTGAGAGCGAATACAAGGGCGAGAAAGTTGTGCCGCTTGGCCTCTATTGCCGCAAATCATTGGCAGAACACATGGATGCAGACGAACTCTTCGACATTACCCGCCGCGGTTTTGCATCATTTGAAAAAGAGTTTGGGCTTGCCTACCCCTTTGATAAATATGACCAGATTGCTGTTGCTGAATTCAATGCCGGTGCGATGGAAAATGCCGGTTGCGTAACTTTTGCCGAGAACTACTTTGTATTCCGCTCTAAGGTAACCGATAAGGAATACAACTGGCGCGCAAATGTGATTCTGCATGAGATGGCGCATATGTGGTTCGGCGATCTGGTCACCATGTCTTGGTGGGATGACCTATGGCTCAACGAATCATTTGCTGAATGGGCTTCTTATTACACACTCGCAAAGGCAACTCGCTTTACCAACTCTTGGACAGTCTTTAATGCCGAGCGAAAGAGCTGGGCTTATCGCCAGGATCAGCTCTCATCTACTCACCCAATTGCAGTAGATATGTATGACCTAGAAGCAGTAAAAACAAACTTCGATGGAATCACTTATGCAAAGGGAGCATCTGTTCTGCAGCAACTCGTTGCTTATGTCGGTATCGATGCATTTGTGGCAGGGCTCAAGAAGTATTTCGAAAAGCACGCTTGGGGTAATACAACTCTTAATGACCTTATTGTCGAACTAGAGGCAACAAGTGGTCGCGATCTAGGACCTTGGATTGCAACCTGGTTGCAGACTTCAGGTGTTAACACCTTGCGCCCTGAACTTGTTATCAGCGGCGACGCATATTCATCTGTTGCTGTTAAGCAAGAGGCACCACTTGTTCCTGCTGGTTCAACAGAGCTACGCCCGCACCGTATGGCGGTAGGTCTCTATGACATCGCCGGCGAGAAAGTTGTACTTCGCAAGCGAATCGAGCTGGATGTAGCTGGTGCGCTGACAGTTGTTCCAGAGCTGGCTGGCCAAAAAGTTGCAGACCTCGTTGTACTCAATGATGGCGATGTAGCTTACGGAAAGCTCCGTTTCGACGAACGTAGCATTGCAACTCTTAAAACCCACATGGGCAAGATTGAAGATTCGCTAACTCGCGCCCTAGCGTGGTCTGCAACTTGGGATATGACCCGCGATGGCGAACTTGCAGCAAGTGATTACTTGCCAATAGTTCTTAACGCCCTTGCCTCAGAAAACGACGTCGCTGTTGTTTCAATGCAGATGATTCAGCTTGGTACCGCAGTTGAGCTATATGGCAGCGATAAGAACCGTGATCGCCTTCGCGCCGAACTAGCTGACGGAACAGAGAAGCTGCTTAACAACGCTGCAGCGGGCAGCGACCTGCAATTGCAATATGTCCGTAGCTTTGCCAGCTATGCAAAATCTGCCACACAGATTAATCGTGTGCGCGAAATTCTCGATGGCAAACTTGCTGGTGTAACAGTTGATGCCAATTTGCGCTGGCACCTTCTTAATTCATTAGTTGAGAAAGGTGCAGCTACTGTCGCTGAAGTTGAGGCAGAGCTAGTGCGCGATAAGAGCGCTGATGGCGAGAAAGCTGCCGCCTTTGGTCGCGCAGCCGGACCCGATGCTGCAACAAAAGCTGCCGCATGGAACCTTGCAACAACACAAGAAATCTCAAACCATATTCAGATTCAAACCTTGCAAGGATTCCAACGTGCAGGTCAACGCGATCTCATCAAGGATTATGCTGACAAGTACTTTGCACTGATTCTTGATTACTGGACATCACACACTTACGAATTTGCTAGCAATTTAGCTGTGCTGGGGTTTCCAAATTATCAAGTATCAGATGCAACGATGACTAAGGTTGAAAATTGGCTAACTGGCGTAGGTAAAGTTGCGCCTAATGGGTTGCGTCGAATCGTCTCTGAACAAAGAGATGCACTGGCTCGAGCTCTAAAAGCTCAAGCTAAAGATGCTTAATCAATAATCTGATTAATTACGTCAACCTTCTTGCTCTTCTTTGGAGCCGAAGCGATCCAAGAAAGACCACCAATAATCGCGAAGAGTGCGATTGGCGCTGCCACGAAGTAAGTGAAGGTCTGGATTGCAGTCAGGCCCTCGCCGGGCATGGCGCCACCTTCTTGATTGATCATGGGCAGAAGGGCAATTGCCTGAGATAACGGGTTAATCATGGGGCCCAGTCTATCCTTACTCTATGAATGAGAACGCTCAAGCATTTATCGATTGGTTTAGTGGTGCCCCACTTCGCATCCTCAGTGTTCTACTGATTGCCCTCATCAGCCATTCCATTGGAAAGCGTGCGATTGACCGAGCTGTCGCCAAATTAGCTGCGGCAGATATCAAGCCAGGTCCCGGTGTTGTAGCCCGACAATCAGAACGTGCTCGCACAATTGGCACAGTTTTAACATCAACTTTTATTGCTTTTCTATGGCTTGTCTCCATCGGAATGATTTTGGGTGAATTCGGTTTTGACTTAGGTCCTGTCATTGCATCAGCCGGTATCGTCGGTGTTGCAATCGGCCTTGGAGCACAAACGCTCGTTAAAGACGTTCTATCCGGTGTCTTTATGTTGGTCGAAGATCAATATGGTGTTGGAGATACTGTCAAAGTTGGAGAGATCGAAGGTTTGGTTGAGAAAGTTGGTTTACGTGTTACAACTGTGCGGGATGCTGCTGGAACGCTTTGGTACTTACGCAACGGCGAGATATTAGTTGTCGGAAATAAATCTAAAAAATAGCTTAATCCTCGAAAGAGTTTAAGAGGTGCTCTGCAGCGCCTTCTAGGTAACGCCACAATTTCTCTTGTGCCTCTGGCTGCATCTCCATACCTTCAACCGCTTGGCGCATACAAGTAAGCCAAGCATCTTTCGCAGCAGGCCCTATCTTGAAACCCGCATGGCGCATACGCAGCCGTGGGTGTCCGCGTTCTTCTTGATAGGTAGTTGGTCCGCCCCAGTATTGGGCTAAGAAAGTCTGTAGGCGATGCGCTGCTCCTGCCATATCCTCATCTGGATACATTGGACGCAAGATTTCATTTGTTGCGACGCGGGCATAGAACTGAGAGACGAGATCGGCAAAGAAGGGTTCTCCCCCAAAGAGCTCGTAATAATTTGTTGTGTCGCGCTCTGCCATCAGACTCTCAACTCGCTTACCTCTTTACCTTTAGCAATTTGCAAAACTAGATAGGCTGCAAATAAACACATCGCTGCCGCAATATAGAAAGATACTGCGTAATTTCCTAGCTGTACTCGCAATACAGCCGCTCCAAGAGCTGCAACTGATGCTCCAATTTGATGAGCAACAAAGATCCATCCATAAACAATCGTTCCGCGCCCAGGTCCTAGGACTATGCGCGATAAAACCAAGGTTGGCGGCACCGTGGCGACCCAGTCCAGTCCATAGAAAATTACAAAGACTAAAGTCGAAGGATGGACAGAAGAAAACAAGATTGAAGGCAAGAGAAAGAGTGAAAGTCCACGCAAACCGTAGTAGAAAAACAGAAGCTTGCGAGGGTCAAAGCGATCTGTGAGATATCCAGAACAAAGGGTTCCTACAACATCGAAAACCCCAACGAGTGCTAGAAGTGAGGCGGCAACCGGTTGTGCCATTCCATGATCATGGGCAGCTGGAATGAAGTGAGTTCCGATTAAACCATTGGTCGAGAGCCCGCAGACAAAGAAGGTGAAGAAGAGGATCTGAAAATCGCGATTGGATTTAGCTTTATTAATTGTGTCTATGGCAAGTCTGAATGCCGAAAGTTCGCTTTTTGGTATTGGCTGCCAATCATCCGGAGCGCCGTATGGTGAATTCCCGATTGATTCAGGACTCTCTTTGAGAAATAAGAAAATCAAAGGAACGACAGCGATGGATGCGATTGCAATCGTAATTGAAACAGACTCCCAGCCGTATGTAACTGCAAAATGAGAGAGTAGAGGTAAGAAAATTAATTGCCCTGTTGCGCTAGCTGCGGTCAGGGCACCGACTACTAAACCTTTCTGCTTTACAAACCAACGATTTGCGACTGTCGCCGCAAAGACAAGTGCCATAGAACCGGTTCCGATACCTACACAGACTCCCCATAGCAACCACAAATGCCAAGGTTGTGTGATGAAAACTGTTGACAGTGCACTGAGCGCTACAAATGTTAAAGAAGTCATGACAACTTTACGAACTGTAAATCTCTCCATCAATGCAGCTGCGAATGGGGCAATCAATCCGTAAAGCAGAACATTAATTGCGATTGCAAGTGAGACTTGAGAACGTGACCAACCGAAAGCGTCTTCGAGGGGAACTATCAGAACAGAGGGTGCGGATCTAAAACCTGCTGTTGCCATCAAGGTTAGGAAAGTTACTACCAATGCCGTCCATGCCGGATGGAGCCGTTTCCTCATCTTGCTTAGCCCCTAAGCGTCGAGATACTGCTTGAGGAAATCTCTTTCAGCATCTGTTAGCGGACGTGACTTCTTTGTATCTAGCGAGACAGCAACTTGTACTGTCTTTACTCGTGCGTGGACAACGCTGTTATCACCAAGAATCTCGTACTGAAGAACGAATGAAGAATTGCCAATTGATTCGACCCAAAGAACAACATCGTAGGTACGACCGCCTTCATAAATTGGAGCGATGAAATCAGCCTCAGCACGAGCAACGACCATATCAATGAGTGTCGGTGCTTCATCCCGCGCTTTAGATTGCACAAAAGACCATTGAAATCGTGCCTCTTGAGCGAGCGTTAAATACTTTGCATTGTTCACGTGTCCGAATGCGTCGATGTCATCCCAGCGAACATATTGTGTGGTTGCAAACTTCATTAGCGGGTGAGCTTTCGGTAAGTCGCACGGTGTGGACGAGCTGCATCTGCACCGAGGCGAGAAATTTTATTCTCTTCGTATGATTCGAAGTTTCCTTCAAACCAGAACCACTTTGAATCGCCTTCGTAGGCCAAGATATGTGTTGCTACACGGTCAAGGAACCAACGATCGTGAGAGATCACAACGGCGCAACCAGGAAATTCGAGTAGTGCATTTTCAAGTGAACCGAGAGTTTCGACATCGAGGTCGTTTGTAGGCTCATCGAGAAGCAACAAGTTGCCGCCTTGCTTAAGTGTGAGTGCAAGATTTAAACGGTTGCGCTCTCCACCAGAAAGAACACCGGCTGGCTTCTGCTGGTCTGGACCCTTAAATCCAAATGCCGCAACGTATGCACGAGATGGCATTTCAACTTGTCCGACCTTAATGAAGTCCAAACCATCGGAGACAACTTCCCAGAGTGATTTCTTTGGATCGATACCACCACGTGACTGATCGACATATGAAATCTTTACAGTCTCACCAATCTTTACCTTGCCAGAATCTGCCGCCTCTAAACCAAGAATGGTTTTAAAGAGCGTTGTCTTACCGGCACCGTTAGGACCAATTACTCCGACGATTCCATTGCGTGGCAAAGTAAATGAGAGGTCATCTATAAGTACGCGATCACCAAATCCCTTTACGAGATTTTCGACTTCAACAACTATGTTTCCAAGACGTGGTCCAGGTGGAATCTGAATCTCTTCAAAGTCCAACTTACGCATCTTGTCGGCTTCGGCTGCCATCTCTTCA
>WLDB01000047.1 GCA_009705035.1 Actinomycetota bacterium
AGCAATTACAAAAGCTGTAGGCGGATCAGTGGGTTCAGTTCAATCTGTTCGTGCTGGTGTATTTCAGGTAACCACTCCTGATTCAACGATGACTGCAGATGGTGGCGCATATGACACAACAAGTATCGAAAAGACTGTCACTTCAACAGTCTCAGTTACTTTCTCAGTCAACTAGATCTGACTCCTTAACTTTAAAAAAGTAGTGCAGCTTCTTCTCCTGCACGCTCGAGCCAATGGCGTGGGTTAGCAATAGCTTCTTCTGCGCTACCGGCAAGGTCAGAGAGTGAAATCACCTGAGTGAGTTGTGGGTTCTTCTGCACGCTCTTATCTGATCCGACTATTGCCCAGAGCTGAGAAACATTTCTCTCGGTTATATCGGCTAAGGCGCCAATAACTTTTCCATCCCAACTCTGCGAATCAAGTGCACCCTCACCAGTAATTATTAGATCAGCGTTCTTTATCTCGTTCTCGATTTCAAGTAAATCAAAGAGATAGGTCGCACCTGATTCAATTTTCGCGCCCCATAGAGTTGCCAATCCAAATGCAGTACCGCCTGCTGCTCCCGAACCTGCAACTTTAATGTCACCCGATGTAACCACTGTAAAGTTTTCTAAGCCATTCTCTAGAACTTCGATATCAGTCGCGCTTGCTCCTTTCTGCGGAGCAAATACATGCGCAGCACCCTTTATACCCAGTAAAGGATTACTTACATCTGTCAGTACCTTTACAGAGCAAGCGGGTAGATAAGCATCTCTTGCATCGATGCTCTTTATCTTTGCAAGGTTTTCACCGCCGAGTGCGATCGCTTGACCGTTCTCATCCAAGAACTTGTAGCCAAGAGCCATCAGTGCCCCAAGACCAGCGTCAGTGCTAGCAGATCCACCTACCGTGGCGATAATTTCGCGGGTTAAGGGATGTAAAGCTGCGCTTTTGAGTAGCTCTCCGAAGCCATAGGTATGCGCCTTCATTGCATCAAGTTCTTGCATATGGGTGATTCCAGAAGCGCTTGCTAGTTCAACAATCGCTCGTCCATCAGCTAATAACAACCAGCGTGCATCTACTGTGCGATTGTCAGGGCCAATAACTGTGACAGGCATGAAGGTACCGCCGTGAATATGCGCAATAGCATCAAGCGTTCCTTCTCCACCATCAGCCAATGGCGCAATTGTGATTTCATCGTTCTGGCGAACCTTGCGCCACCCATCAGCTATAGCTTTTGCGGCATCAATTGCAGAGATAGAGCCTTTAAATGAATCGGGAGCGATAAGTATCTTCATTAGAGCGGAATATTTGTATGTGTTCCACGTCGATGAGGCGCTGACGCAAGTGCTGACGCAAGTGCTCTACGAGTCTGTTGCGGAGAGATAACTTCATCAACCGCACCTATTTCAACAGCTCGTTCAATACCGCCTGAAATACGATCGTGTTCTGCAGCAAGTTCGAGCTCCATACCTGCACGTTGATCTTCAGGAAGCTCAGCAAGGATTCGGCGATGCAAGACTCGCACCGCAGCAACTGCTCCCATCACCGAAACCTCTGCAGTAGGCCAAGCAAAAGTGCGGGTCGCACCTAAAGATTTGGAGTTCATTGCAACATAGGCGCCACCGAATGCGCGTCTCGTAATAAGTGTTACTCGCGGAACAACTGATTCAGCAAATGCATGCAACAACTTTGCTCCACGTCTTACCGCGCCTTCCCACTCTTGTCCTGGGCCCGGTAAGAAACCTGTGACATCTGCAATGACAATCATCGGAATTCCGAAAGCATCGCAGGTACGCACAAAGCGGGCTGCTTTCTCGGCAGCAGCAGCATCTAGTACACCGCCAATATGAGAGGGATTATTGGCAATCACGCCAACAGTGCGACCGCCCAACCGACCAAGGACTGTTGCCATATTTTCGGCCCAGACAGGTAGTAGCTCAAGTTTTTCGCCATCTTTATCGAGAATCGCATCAATCAGTGGTCCTACTGCGTAGCTTCGCTTATCAACAGCTGGCACAAATTTTCCAAGGTCAACTTCGGCGATATCTGTTGTGAAGTGACCTTGATCTGCAAAGAGCGATACTAAATCTTTGATTTCATTAAAGGCAGTTTCTTCATCGGGTGCAATCACATGAGCAACGCCACTATTTTTTGAGTGTGCCTCTGGTCCGCCGAGTGCTGCGATATCAATATCTTCACCAGTAACTGACTTCACTACATCAGGACCTGTTACAAAGATTCGACCTTCTGGGGCAAGTACAACAACGTCGGTGAGGGCGGGACCATAAGCGCCGCCACCTGCAGTTGGTCCGAGTACTAATGAAAGCTGTGGAATACGACCACTGGCCGAAACCATGGCATGAAAAACTTGTCCGAATGCATCGAGTGAGAGAACGCCATCGCTAAGTCGCGCACCACCTGAATGCCAAATACCAATGATGGGTAGTTGATACGCCATCGCTTCTCGGTATGCAGCAAGAATTACATGGGAGCCTTCGATTCCGAGAGCACCTGATTTAGATGTCGCATCTGATGCGAAGACAATAACTTTATTTCCCTTGACTAACCCCGTCGCTGCAATCATTCCGCAATCGCTGCGCGGTACTAGATATTCAAAGCTGCCGTTATCCACCAATCGCTCAATGCGAAGTTGCGGATCTTTGCGATCGGTCATGAGATTGAGTTAAAGACCAGTACAACGTTATGTCCACCAAAACCAAAAGAATCATTGAGGGCTGCAATATCGCCCGCTGGCAATGGACGAGGCTTATCTCGAACCACATCCACAGTTACTGCAGGATCAAGATTTTCGATGTTAATCGTTGGGGGAGCAAGGCGGTCTTGTAGCGCCTTAACGATAAAGACAGATTCGATAGCACCTGCGCCACCAAGTAGGTGACCAGTCATTGATTTTGTTGCTGAAACCGCAACATGATCTGCCTCAGCACCGAGCGCTTTGCGCAACGCGTTGGCTTCTGCGACATCGCCCGCTGGAGTAGATGTGGCATGAGCGTTGAGGTGGAAGATATCTTTTGCGCTCAAACCAGCGTTAGCCAGTGCGAACTTAATAGCACGTTGTACTCCGCTGCCATCAGGATCTGGAGCAGCAATGTGATAACCATCGGATGAAAGTCCCTGTCCACTTATCTCGCAATAAATCTTCGCACCGCGTGCTTTAGCGTGTTCGTACTCTTCGAGAATAAGTACGCCGCCACCTTCACCGAGAACAAAACCATCGCGATCAGCGTCATAAGGTCTCGAGGCCCTTGCGGGATCATCATTTCGAGTTGAGAGCGCCTTCATTGCAGCAAAGCCCGCCATCGGTAATTGATGAATAGCGGCTTCGACTCCGCCGCTTACGACAATATCTGCGCGGTTATTGCGAATCATTTCAAGGGCATAACCAATTGCTTCAGCACCTGATGCACATGCCGATACTGGAGTGTGAACGCCAGCTCTTGCTTGAAGTTCAAGTCCGACGTGAGCAGCAGGTCCATTAGGCATCAACATTGGTACGGTGTACGGGCTGACCGAGCGAGCCCCTTTTTCTTTCAAGACATCAAATTGATCGAGCAAGGTGATGACGCCACCAATACCTGAAGCGATGACAACTCCGAGTCGCTCTTTATCTATCTCATCGGGTGCACCCGCATCTTTCCAGGCTTCGCGTGATGCAATCAGAGCAAATTGTTCTGACCTATCGAGCTTGCGCATCTCGACGCGCTCCATTTGATCTGCCGGTTCTGTAGCGACTCGGGCAGCAAAGTGCACAGGTAGAAGCTCTCGCCAATCCTCGGTGAGAAGTCGTACCCCACTCTGGCCAGCGAGCATCGCTCTCCAGGTTGATTCGACATCTCCACCAAGGGGAGTGGTAGCACCGAGACCGGTGACTACTACACGACGTTGTGACATTTCTTTTCTACGTTAGAAAGAGATTACTTCGCAGCTTCGACGATGAAGTTAACAGCATCTCCAACAGTGGCAAGCTCAGTTACTTTCTCATCAGGAATCTTTACACCGAAGCGGTTCTCGCACTCGACGACTACTTCAACCATTGAGAGTGAATCAACCTCTAGATCCTCAGTGAAGTTCTTATCGAGTTCGATTGATGCTGCAGGAATACCTGCAATCTCTTCAACAATCTCTTTGATTCCTGCTAGTACATCTGCTTGTGTGAGAGCCATTACTTTTTCCTCTTTCATTAATTACTGAATCGTTTTTCAATCGTTGCTGAACTTCTCCGAACAGGCGCTTATTCTCTCTGAAAATAGTCGCTACTTCCTAGTATCACATGGCACTTCGCTGATTTTTTTTACGGCTTAGGCGGAAGTTTTACGACTTGGCCTGCATAAACCAGACCTGCTCCATATCCAATAATGAGTGCGAGCTTGCCGTGAAGTTCGGGATGCTGATCAAGGAGTGCATCCATAGCAAGTGGAATAGATGCAGCAGATGTATTTCCATTTACACGTACATCATCAGCGATGATGACAGAATCGGGAAGATTCATCTCCTTTGCCATTGTTTCGATTATTCGAATATTTGCCTGGTGTGGAATAAATGCATCGATATCGTTGACAGTTAATCCCGCTGATTCAAGTGCCTTAAGTGCTGCCTTACTCATCGAAAATACTGCCCATCTGAAAACTTTCTGTCCTTCTTGAGAGATGTTTGGCCAAGCAATGCCAGCTTTTGTCAGTTGGCTCTCGTTATCGCGCACATCAATCCATGATGGGTTCATCAAGATTGCATCGCGACTATCAGCATCAGAGCCCCATTCGACCGGGCCGATGCCGGCTTCCTTTGATTCACCAATGATTACAGCGCCGGCACCGTCTGCGAAGATAAAAGCAGTTGCGCGATCAGCAGGATCCGTAAAGTCGGTTATCTTCTCAGCGCCAATAACTAAGACCTTCTTTGATGTTCCGGCCTTAATAAAGTCGTGAGCCATAGAGACTGCGTAACAAAAACCAGCACATGCTGCATTGATATCAAAAGCTGCAGCTTTTGGATTTCCGAGACGCTGTAAGAGCGCTGTTGCTGCAGATGGTGCTTGAAAAGGAAAAGTAATGGTGGCAACTATGACAGTATCAATATCATCAATTGTTAACTTGGCATTTTTCAAGGCATCTTCTGCGGCCCAGATTGCCATATCAAGTAATTGCTCGCTCTCATCTGCAAAGCGTCGCGTCACGATGCCGGTGCGCTGTTGAATCCATTCATCGCTTGATTCTATTAAATCTACGATTTCAGAGTTCGGCACTAAGCGCTTAGGGCGATAAGAACCGACGGAAAGGATTTGGCTTTCGCTACCTTCGCGGACCTTTATCTTCATTTCGTAATCTCCCCATGGGCTGCAATAAATTGTTGCGCACCTTCTACATCTGCAGGTGACTTTAGCGCGAACTGGACAACATCTGGTGTTGCACGCTTAACAAGACCAACAAGTGTTCCAGCAGGTGCTAGCTCAAGAACGCCAGTGACGCCCTCACTCTGCAAGGTACTCATACATAAATCCCATCGAACTGGGTTGGAAATCTGTTCAACAATACGATCAAGAATCTCGCGGCCATTGGTTAATACCGCTCCATCTTTATTGGAAAGGACTCCAACTTTCGAATCTGTAACAGCAATCTCTCCTGCAAGTTCACGCAATGGCGCAACTGCACTCTGCATAAAGGAGGTATGAAAAGCACCTGCAACTGCCAAGGGACGAACTCTTGCGCCTTCTGGTGCTAGCTTTGCAAGTGCATCAAGATCACCAGCTGCAACAATCTGTCCAGCACCATTATCGTTAGCCGCAATTAATTCAGCGCTTTTAATCGCCGCTAGAACAACATCACGTTCGCCACCCAGCACTGCTGCCATGCCAGATGGTTTAACTGAAGCTGCTTTAGCCATTTCAGAACCACGCAAGCGAACTAACTTCATCGCATCAAGGGGTGTGATTACTCCTGCAATCGCTGCAGCTGTTATCTCACCAACTGAATGGCCCGCCACATGTGTGTACTTCCCAGCAATCTCAATTGTGCGAGCACTCAATAGACCAGCAGCAACAATTAGTGGCTGGGCATGAGCGGTATCTTTGATTTCATCAGCAGATGCATGGATACCTAAATGAATAAGATCTAAACCAATCGCATCTGACCACTGAATCAATAGTGCGCGGCTTTCGGAGTCTTCAATCCAAGGAGATAACATTCCTGGAGTTTGAGCACCCTGTCCGGGAGCGATAATTGCGAGCACGAAACAAATATAAAGGTATTTCTGCGATACCCACGAGTACTTCCAGAGTTAAAGACTAACTTCGTGTAACAAGCCAGACTTGGGCGCAGTGAGGTGCAACTAGAACCTTTGCTTCAGGTAATTGAATCTGCGGCTCATGCATTGTTACAGGAGAGGCTGCATCAAAAATTCTTCTGAAACTTGAACCCCAATGGCCATCGGGAAGAGTGAAGAGGGTTTCTTCTGTCGCGGAATTAAGAAGCAATAAGAGTCCACGATCTGGACCAGCGTCAATAAATACAGTAAGACTTCGCTTATCGCCATCTTCCCAGTGATCATCAGTCATTTCATGGCCACCTAAACTAAACCAAGCTATATCTTTTCGCTGAGTACCTAAGTCAACTCGACCAGTAAAAAATTCGGCAGCGACATCTGCGAGATAGGTTTTACGAATTCGCGATAGTTCGGCAACGGCCTCACGCATATCGAGCTCTTCATCGTTGAGCTCCCATTTATTGGCCCAACCGCCCATAAATGTTTCTGGTGAATCTGCGATACCGATGTGCATATCTTTCGGCATTGAATAAGAATTATTTGAGCCAGCTTGTGAACGAGAAATCTCATCGCCCATGGTGATCATGGGAACACCGGCAGATAACATCAAAGTGGTCATAATTGATTTCTTAAGTGAATGGCGGTGCGCATTAATAGCTGGGTCATTAGTTGGACCTTCGTGCCCTAGGTTCCACGAACGATTCTCATGCGAGCCATCGCGATTATCTTCTTGATTGGCCTCATTGCGCTTCGCTGAATACATCACCAAATCAGCCAAGGTAAAGCCATCATGGGCAGAAATAAAGTTAATCGATGATGTCGGGCCGCGATAGTAAAAGACATCAGAAGAACCGCTGATACTTGAGGCTAAATCAGAGACACCTTCGCCGTATCCACGAGCGAGATCGCCTAACCAGAACTGACGAACTGAGTCGCGGTAGCGGTCGTTCCATTCGCGAAGCGGGTGTGGGAAGTCGCCTAGTGAATAGCGCGAGATATCCCATGGCTCGACAATCATCTTAAAGTTTCGCAATACTGAATCAGATTCGATTGCAGCCATTAGTGATGAGTTAAAGGCAGAATGGCTTGTATAGAGCGCAGTCGCAAGATCAAAGCGGAATCCATCAACACCAATTACTTCAACCCACCAACGAAGAGAATCAATAATGTGGCGGACACCGTGAGGGCTACTTGCTGCAAGGGTGTTTCCGCAGCCAGTGACATCAATGTAGTTTCCGTTGGCATCTTGGCGATACCAAGCTTTGTTATCGATACCTTTAAATGAAAGTGTTGGTCCAGCAACGCCACCTTCAGCAGTGTGGTTGTAAACAACATCGAGATAAATCTCGATGCCTGCCTCGTGTAAACGATCTACAGAATCTTGAAGTTCGCGAATCGGTTCGTTAGTTGCTGCGTATTCAGAATGCGGGGCAGAAAACGCAATCGCGTTATAGCCCCAATGATTCTTCCGTCCTCGTGCCCAAATGGTTGGCTCGGTTGCATAAGAATGTATCGGCAACAATTCAATCGCAGTCACACCTAAATGCTGTAGATGAGCAATCGTGCTTTCGTGGCCGAGCGCTTTATATGTTCCGCGTTCTTCTTGCGGAATTCGATCGTTCTTCGCGGTCAGACCTTGTACATGTGCTTCATAGATAACTGTTGAGGTCCACGAAGTCAGCGGACGATGAATCTCACGCGGTTGGTAATCAGTCACGACCGAGTACGGAACAAACCCTGCACTATCGCGATTATCGCGAAGATTGCTATCGCCAGTTCCGATTGCGTCTTGCGCAACATGTGAATAAATCTCTGGCGCATAAGTTAGGTTGCCATCTAGTCGATGGGTGTAAGGGTCAATCAATAACTTGGCAGCATTAAAACGCGAACCGTATTCAGGTTGCCATGCTCCATAGATGCGATAGCCATAACGTTGGCCGGCGCGTACGCCCGCCAGGTAGCCATGCCAGATGGGGCCGTTGCGATGCGAGAGTGCGAAGCGAGTTTCTACTAATTTGCCGTTAACCTCATTAAAGAGGCAGAGCTCCACCGCATCGGCGGCGTTGCTCCAGATTGCGAAGTTACATCCGCCTTCGGTAAGAGTGGCACCCAATGTGCGGGGATCGGCGGGATGCATGGGGGGTAGTCTGCCCTGACAGAGGCGGATTCGCCTTGAAGATAACCCTACCCACCAGTAACATCTCACCCATGAAGATTGCAGTCTGTGTAAAACAGGTCCCAGATTCATGGGCCGAGAAGAAGATGGTCAATGGTCGCCTCGATCGCGAAAGCGTTGATGCTGTTCTCAATGATCTCGATGAGTACGCAGTTGAAGAAGCGCTGAAAATCGCTGAAGCACACGGTGGCAATGAAGGCGAAGGCGCCGCACATAGCGTGACTGTTATTTCAATGGGGCCAGAACGCGCAACTGAAGCGGTTCGTAAAGCACTTTCAATGGGTGCAAATGATGCAATTCTTATCTCAGATCCTGCGCTCGCTGGTAGCGATGCACTTACAACATCAAAAGTTTTAGCTCAAGTTATTAGCGCAGGCGGTTACGACTTAGTTATCTGCGGAACCGAATCTACTGATGCTCGCATGTCTGTTGTGCCGGCAATGTTAAGCGCTCGCTTAGGTTGGGCGCAGATGACATTCGCATCTGAAGTTTCAGTTAATCCAGCTTCATCAGCAATCTCAATCACACGTGTGACTGAAGCCGGTGTAGACAAGATTGAAGCGACACTTCCTGCAATCGTGAGCGTTGTCGAAAAGATTAACGAGCCACGTTATCCATCATTTAAAGGCATCATGGCGGCAAAGAAGAAGACAATCGATACTAAAGATGTAGCAGCTATTGGTGTTTCAATCGATAGCGCTTGGTCTGTTGTAAATGATGCAACACCACGTCCGCCACGCGCTGCTGGTCAGAAAGTTACCGACGAAGGCAATGGCGGATCAGCACTTGTTACTTTCCTAGCAGAGAAGAAGTTGATATGAGCACAGTATTAATTCTTGCTGATTTTTCAGGCGATAAGGCGACCAAAACCACTGCAGAGCTTGCTACCGCAGCAGCTCGCATTGGTGAAGTTACCGCGATTGTTTTGGCAGCCCCTGGTGCTGGTGCAGCCCTTGCTGCAACTGTTAACCAAGGACCAATCGCAAAGGTTCTCGTTGTTGAATCTGCAGACTTTGCATCTCACGGAGTAGCAGCTTCAGCTGATGCGCTAGCCCAACTTGTTAAGAGCCAAGCACCAAAG
>WLDB01000048.1 GCA_009705035.1 Actinomycetota bacterium
ATTCCGCTACGAAGCCCGCCGATGAGCTGGTGTACAACGTTTTCGACGGTGCCTTTGTAAGAAACTTTTCCTTCAATACCTTCTGGGACGAGTTTATCTTCAGAGAGAACGTCATCTTGCATATAGCGATCCTTGGAATATGACTTCTTCTCGCCACGAGATTGCATCGCACCCAGTGAACCCATTCCACGATAACCCTTAAATTTGCGGCCATCGATTTCAAAGAGTTCGCCCGGAGATTCTTCGCACCCAGCAAGCAGTGAACCGAGCATCACAGTGTGCGCACCAGCAACAATTGCTTTGACGATATCTCCTGAATACTGCAGGCCACCATCTGCGATCAAAGGAATGCCTGCCTTGTTACATGCCTTTGATGCTTCAATGATTGCGGTGATCTGCGGAACTCCAACACCTGCAACAACGCGAGTTGTGCAGATTGATCCTGGACCGACTCCGACTTTAACTGCATCTGCTCCTGCATTGATCAGTGCTTGTGCACCAGCGCGGGTTGCAATGTTGCCACCAATGATTTCGATATGAGGTGCAAACTTTTTAATGCGAGCAATTGAATCAAGCACTGCGCGATGGTGACCGTGAGCGGTATCTACTACAACAACATCTACACCTGCATCAATAAGTGCTTGGGCACGTGCAAAACCATCATCGCCGACTCCGACTGCAGCACCTGCCAACCCAACGTTCTTCACAAGTTTGACGTGAGCGACTTGTTCTTCAATAGGAAGGTTGCGGTGAATGATTCCGATTCCGCCGCACTTTGCCATAGCAATTGCCATCGCAGATTCTGTAACGGTATCCATCGCTGAAGAAACCAGCGGAACAGCTAATGAAATATTGCGCGTCAACCAAGTTGAAGTGTCGACTTCAGAAGGGACTACCTCAGATGCATCGGGGAGAAGGAGCACATCGTCATAGGTCAGGCCAAGGAGTGCGACCTTGTCGGAATCTATCGTCATGCATCTCCCCCAGATGTGCCCGCGAAATACCCTTGCGGAGCGCCCAGTCTAACGGCTTAGTGATACCCCTACGGCACTAGCAATCTCATCGCAGGCGTTGCCTATGCCTAAAACCACAGTCGCTCCATGGCATTGATCCTGCGCCCAGCCTGGTCCGCCCAAGAGGATGCGGGGCGCGGGGCGGATTGAGGGCAGGTCACGGAAATATTCAGGGCGAGCATTCTGCGAAAATGTTGCCCAGAGGAAAATTGCTGGGGGTGCAATACGTGGCAAGGTCGCCGCTATTGCATCAAAGGGAGTTCTTGCCCCAAGAAAATATGTGCTGATACCAATCTCAGCAAGGGCTGCTTCAAGTGCGTGCAACGGAAGTGAATGCTGTTCTTCGCCGATAGAGGCGAGAATAACTGGGTTTGTATTTACAGGTGCTTTAGCTGCTTGTGCTCGCTCGCGCAGAACCTTCTTTAAAACTTCAGTGAATGCATGTTCAATTTCAATACCTTTACCAGAGCTTTGCCATGCCTCACCGATTGCAATAAGTGTTGGCACAATGATTTCGTGCCATGTTATTTCTACCCCATGTTCATTCATTTCGTGGCGGAGTGTTTCTTCGACAAATGCCACGTCAAAGGCCAATAACGCTTTATCTATACCTGCTACAACATCTTCGCGAACTTCGAATTCGCGGATTATTGAGGAGAACTTAATCTCACCCTTATGGTTCTTCGCTTGCTCTGCTGCATCGCATGGTGAAACTCCTGCGCTAATTAAGCGACGCATCAACATTAACTTTGCGAGATCACTCGCGCAGTAACGGCGATGATCACCCGCCTCGTGAGTTGATGGCCCGAGTCCATATCGGCGGTCCCAGGTGCGAAGAGTCGCGGGCGCTACGCCAAGGCGTCTGGCGACGGCTGAGACCGTCAGGAGCTCATCCTGCAGCGCTGCAGCCTTCTGTGCCATGCGCTCATAGTGGTCGATAGTGTCGAAGCTCACCAGTTGAAATTCGGACATTTTGGGCAGAAATTCAAAATGAATCAGATTTGGCGCGTTAGCTACTTGAACAACCTATGAAACGGTTGTAACCTCTGACTACACACGAGAGAAGGTAAGGAGACATTATGAACGCGTTACTACCCCGTCCGATAGCAGATGAATGGGATTGGCAGTACGAAGGCGCTTGCCGTTCGATGGATCCCGAGATGTTCTTCCATCCTGATGGAGAGCGTGGGCCCCGTCGTCGCAATCGCGAGAATGCGGCCAAAGCAGTCTGCGCCTCATGCCCAGTCTTGAAACTCTGCCGCGACCAAGCGCTCGCGCTACAGGAGCCATATGGCATCTGGGGCGGGCTTTCAGAAGATGATCGCGAAGCTATCTTGAACCGTCGCGGCGTCGCACGTTTAACACCAGTTATTCAAGCGTCATAAGTATTCAATAAAGAAACCCCGTCTCTTAATTGAGGCGGGGTTTCTTTCTTTCTAACCAATTACTCTGAACTCTGCTCTTCTGTTTGCTGCCATTCCAGACGGCGTGGCATTGGATGCCACGTTGATTGCAAAAGCAAATCCGTTGATTTCAATCTTGAGATCTGGCACTAACTTCAATAAATAATCTCTCGATGCTTTTGCTCGATTAAGTGAAAGTAAATTGTTATCCACTCCGCCTTTCGAATCGGTGTGTCCCGAAATATCAACTCTCGTGTATCCATAGCGAGCGACTTCTTTCGCAAAACTTTCAATCTTCGCTCGATCTCCGGCATCAAGGTTGTACTTATTTGTGTCAAAGTTGATAACCAACTCAATCTCAGGGATAGCAACTGGGGCTTCGATAACTTTGTAGGTAGCAGGAACAGCTGTGCTAGCCGTGCTCGATTTTCCGAATGACTTCACCATAACGACTGGTGAAGCACTTAACTTTCGAGATATCAGGCAGTTTCGCGTCGTTGTCACGCATAGCACATCGTCACCTTGAGAGACTTCATAACCAATAGCATTTGGTGAGCGAGCCCAAGTTACTCGGGTCGCATTCGCGCTGGTAACGGTTGCAACCGGGCTAACCGGAGGCAATGGAAGCACTAATACTTCAGCGGTAATCTTGCTGATTTCCTCATCATCTTTGAGTGTTATATCGACAGTGGTTGCTCCACTGAAACCACTTCTGGCTTGGATTGATACTACTGATCCAACCACTGCGACTTTCGCTATGCCAGTTCCCGAAAAGGTAAGCTGCTTCATTCCCTGAGTGGGAATGACTGTTTTCTCTGAGAGCTTCACACCATTTCCATCATCATCTCTGCTAACGCCAGTGTTACCTGGATTTCCAGAGTTTCCCGACGCTGGTGAAGGAGAGGCAGAAGGAGATGGTGTTGGCGTAGAACTTGGTTTCGCTGTTGGTTCAGGGGTGAGTTTAGTATCGGCAATAATTGCATTCGCCTTGACAGGAGTAACAGCAATGGTCACAAGTGAGACTACGAGAGCCTTCTTTGCACGATTATTTGTATTGTTCTTTCTTGAGTTTGGATCATCTGATCCCCCAGAAGAGTTTTGTGTCCATTGAGCTACACAGGTGAGAGCAGAAGCGGGCATCGTGAAAGACGAGCCAGCACCTTGAGTAGCACCCGAATTACAGCTCCAGCCGGCAAAAGAGTAGCCCGACTTAAAGATGCCACTGTCACTTCCTAGGTTAAAACTTGCTCCATTCGTTTTATCAGATTCGGTTGGGACAGTTCCGCCCCCGGAACCGGCTGAATACGTCACGGAGTAAGTTGCCGTTGATGCATCCACGATTGTAACGATTCCGTCTACATGATCTGGTGTGTAATTAGTTGCGACTCCGCCAGAACAACGGGTGTAGCGCGCGGTTAAGCTGTCATCTGTAGACAGGTTGTAATCACTGGTACATGTGATTCCTGTAAATGGATCACCTGAATCTCCTGCAGCCAGACCCGTTACAACATATGTCACTGCGGTTAGAGCGTTTCCGGCTACTACGGTGCGATTACTCGCCGTAACAGTTGCGGGAGCCTTGGTGATGTTGGCTGTTGGATTAGCTGGAGTATTTAGGATGTAATTCCCTTGCTTACTTCCAGTCAAGACTCCAGAATTAATTGTTAAGTTGATTGATTTTGAATTACCAGCAGTAGCGCTTGTGAAAAGTCCCGTAATTTTTGAGGCATCAATTGTCACAAATCCCGAGTCGGCAGAGATAACTCCAGTTAAGGTACCAATCGATAAATCAGTATCTGTATCTCGGTCATACTGTTTATTTGGCGCAGATACAACAACTGTCAGATTAATTGCAGTCACGGTAAGAGTCTCGCTGATATAGGTAATCTGGTAATTTACATTGCCACGGGAGCCTTGATTAATCGCGTAAAGCCCTACATTTTCACCTGCAGTTCGCGTAAGTGCGCCGGAAAGCGAATCACCAGAATCGAGTGACCCGACAGTGATTGTCTCGGTCAGAATCGGATCTGAATCGCCATAAACTTTACTCTTTGCCTCGGCCTTAATAGTAATTGGCTTTCCTGTAACTTCGATTGTTACAGTTCCAGATACTGCTGAATAAGTAGTTGAATCTGATGGCGTGCAAGTCACGCTCAATGTGTGGGTGCCAACCGCAAGCTTTGCGCTTAGCGCTGGAGAGTAGAGACATGTGCCAGCAAGGGTTGTGCCGCCGTCTCTGGCTTCAGCGTTGAGCTGTGTACCTGAAAGCAAAGTTCCGTAAACTATAGAAGACGGGGATGGCCAATACAAAGTTGGAATTACTTTATCGGTAATCGTAAGAGCTCCGGCGATTACATTAAAATTATAGTTACCTAAATTAGCGACTGTGACAGTACCTGTCTCGATGCTGTAAGAACCGGCCGTGTTGCTTAAATCAGGACGAGCAAGAGCTCCACTCATGAGATCCGAACCTACAAGAGCGCCCGAAGTGATTGAGTAAGTAAAGGCAGGATCAGCATCGGTGGTGCGCTTGGTCTTGTTATCCGCTGTAACCGTCAAAGTCTTCTTTGTAATAGTTAAATTGGCACTTACATACGTGATTGTGTAGTTCGAATTTACTGTGACCGTTCCGCTATCGATGAGATAGGTTCCAACATCAACGCCGGGTGCGCGTTGAAGATTGCCAGTGAAGTTATCTCCCGTGGCCAGAGTGCCGCTAGATAATGAGTAAGTAAGCAGTGGATCAGCGTCTCCATATATCTTTGTTTTGGCAGATGCTGTTACAGTAATTAGTCGCGGGGTAATCGTGAGATTCGCTGAGGAATAAACTAAAGTGTAGTTAGAGCTCAGTGCTAAAGAATTTTGGTTAATCGCGTAAGTGCCGATTATCTGACCAGAATCCCTTGATAGCGTACCCGTAAAGGTATCTGTGCCAATTAAAGATCCTGAAAATGTAAATGTTAGCGACGGATCAGCTTCTCCAAATTGTTTTGTCTTTGCTCCTGCAGTAACGGTAATTTGTTTAGGAAGGACAGAGAAGGACTGAGTAACTTCAGGAGCCGGGTTGTAGTAACTACCACCAGAAGGGCCACCTGACTGATTGGCGGAGATTGAGCAGGTGCCTGCACTCACAATGACAATATTGCCGCTTCCGTCGATTGTGCAGATATCTGGAGAATTTGAAGTTCTCGCAACGGTCAAGGTGCTAGATGCGGATGGAGAAATAGCCGGTGCTGCATCACCCCAGGTGATATCCGAAATAGCATTGAAAGTTATAGTTTGATCAACGTAGGTGCGCAGTGAAAAGGTTCGTGTAGTACCGGTTGAAAGTATTGTCGCAATATTTGTTGAGTCAACAATACGTGCTATGTAATAAACAGTCGCGTTAGCGCTGATCAAATTATTAATTGTTGAATATGCAGCATCATTCATATTAATTGATATTCCGGAGGAGAATCCCCCGGCAAATACCGTGTACGGGTTACTTGTTGCGTTGTAACCAGTCGTCGGATCATCGACGACCGTTACGGTCTGCGTATCATTTGTTTTCCAGACTAGGAATTGAATGCTGACAGAGTTGAGGTTTGCACTGACCGTTGCATTCAAAGTCGCATTGCTTGAAGATATTGAGCTTGGAGGGTCTGTGGTAACTGTGGGAGGCGCCTTTTGAATTAAAGTCGTAAAGCTCAAAATTTGGCCTTCATATCTCACACCTTTAGAAACAGCGACTATTCGGTAGTAATAAGTAGTATTGGTGGTTAGTCCCATTAAAACCGAAGTTTTTAAGACAGGCTCTGTACCGGTAGCTCCACCGACATTTACCGTTGAATATGTTGCAAGCGAAGAATTTGTTCCCCACTCAAAAATTGCAACGGTTGTGGTATCACTATTGGGATCTACTGTTCCATTAATAGTACCCGTGCTCGTATCTATACTTGTAGCCGAAAGAGTCACCGCATCCGGAGATAGAGTCACGGTCTTGGTTTCGTAGGTCGTTGCAGTACCTGACTCGTTGACAGTGATGGTTACGGCAGGAATTGCAGCAGTTGTTGATGAGGTTATTTGCGAGTCCCCCACGTATGCAAGTGCGGTATTGGAATAGAGGCCTTGAACAGCAGGAATGAAAATTTTGTAATAAATGATTACCGAGCTATTCGCTGGTACATCAAATGGGCCAAAAAAATGAAGGGGCATTGGGTCTAGTGCGGCCTCGGCGGTCAGAGTTTCAGGATTTGCCAGTGTAGTTATAGAGGCGTTTCCAATCTTTATCTGCGAGGAGGATGCTTTATACCTTGCATTTCTAGCCGGCGTATCCACCACTTGATCGACACGAATCGAAGAAGTGAGGTTTGAATTCAATAATGTAATTTTGTACGGCACTTCAATGTATTGGGTGCCAGAAATCGTTACTTTTGGCAGATTTCCCATATTCGCTGTTGTTGTGTCGACTGTTTTTGCAATTGTAACTGGCAATGTAGAACCAGTTGAATTGATTGTTCCAGTTGAAACAGTGGCCTGGTGCTTGATTTGAGTACCCGATGAGATTTGCGCAATTGGAGCTACAGAACCGCTCGCCTTACCAATAACACGAAAAGTGTAGGTGTTCTCATAAAAACGCTTGCTATCGAGAGGGTCTGCCCCCGTTTGTGAACCGGCAACTATCCCAGTGTTTGGAAGTATTGAAGGCTTTACAAAGAGTCTGTCTTTATAAGTCCATAACTTATTCGACCCAGACGTGTTCATTGCATTGTTATCCGCAACTTTAAGAGTTACTGATTCTAAACGAAAAGCTCGTGTTGGAAAGTTTGAATAGGCAGTTGGAGTAAACCACAGAATTTTTCCAACATCAGCGCTACCGGAACCGATTGTTCCAGATGCGCCCTTGGCGATGACTGTAAATGTGGTTCCAACTGCACCTATTGAGCCAACTAATGGATATCCAGAATCCGGTTTGTTTGCAGACGCTTTAATTGTTTCAGCTACCTTGGTAAATCCAAAGGTACATCCATAAAGGTTGGTCGACGTTGAAGCATCTGGCCTCTTATCAAATATTTTAAAATCGTGACTTTGAACTACTTTAGTTGCTGCAGTAGCTTTGAGAAGGAAATAAACGGTGGTAGATGCGCCAATTGCAAGATCAGGAACTTCTACATATTTATCAAGCGGGTTAGCTAATCCGACAACTCCACCAGTAAAATTAGTTAGTGACGCCCAATAACCATCGATTGCTGCACCGGTAGAGTTTGTGATGCGATAGCCAACATAGGAGGCGTCAATTCGGGGTGAGACGCCGGAATCAATGTACATAACGGTCGGCTGTGAGGGTTCGACCGTAAAGTTATTTTGCGCAGTTGACCCAATGGCGCATGCCGGTAGAGCATGAGCGGTCTCGGCGGTGATAAGTGATGTCGCAATCATCATAGAAAGCGTTAATGAGAACGCGACGGTTCGGGCTATGTAAACTCGTAGAGTAGCTTGGAACCAGCGCATCACTAAAGCCATCTTTCGGTGGTCGGGCCGTCCCCTAGTCAGGGGATGAATTGGAGGGGTTACCCCAACGGGTGACGACTATACCTTGAGTTTAAAGATGGGTGAGTATTTTGGGGTGAAAAAACGCCCCCATGACCGGTCTAGGTTATGGGGGCGTTTCTTGTGAGCTTAGCTAATTAGTGCGCGTGACCACCAGGTCCGTGTGAGTGACCATGTCCACCTGCTGCTGGCTCTTGATCTGCAGGACGTTCAAAGACAACTGCTTCAGTTGTAATGAACATCGCCGCGATTGAAGCTGCGTTGGCAAGTGCTGAACGAGTGACCTTCACTGGATCGATAACGCCATCCTTGCGGAGGTCGCCATAGATATCTGTTGCGGCGTTGAAACCTTCATTGGCAGGAAGTGCGCGAACCTTGGCGACTACTACGTAGCCTTCAAGTCCGGCATTCTCTGCAATCCAACGAAGTGGTTCGTCGCATGCCTTGCGGACAAGTGCGACGCCGACTGCCTTATCGCCAGTGAATCCGAGGTTATCGTTCAGAGCATCAGCTGCATGCACAAGTGCTGCGCCTCCACCAATAACGATTCCTTCTTCAACAGCTGCGCGAGTAGCTGAAATCGCATCTTCAAGGCGGTGCTTCTTCTCCTTGAGTTCAACTTCAGTATGTGCGCCAACCTTGATTACGCAGACGCCGCCAGCAAGCTTGGCAACACGCTCCTGCAACTTCTCGCGATCCCAATCGGAATCAGAGTTTGCAATCTCGTTACGAAGTTCCTGAACGCGACCTGAAACAACCTTGGCATCTCCAGCACCGTCAACAATTGTGGTGGCATCTTTTGAGATTACGACGCGACGAGCACGACCGAGATCTTCGATTGTTACTGCTTCTAGCTTCATGCCGATATCACTTGAAACAACTGTTCCACCGGTGAGGATTGCAATATCTTGCAACATCGCCTTGCGACGATCTCCAAAGCCAGGTGCCTTAACAGCAGCTGAAGTGAAGACTCCACGCATACGGTTTACGACGAGAGTTGAAAGCGCTTCGCCTTCAACGTCTTCAGCGATAATCATCAAAGGCTTACCTGCTTGGGCAACCTTTTCAAGGATTGGCAACAAGTCAGCGAGCGCAGAGATTTTGTTGGCCGAGATAAGGATGTAAGGGTCATCAAGGATGGCCTCCATACGGTCCTGATCTGTTACGAAATATGGAGAGATATAGCCCTTATCGAATTGCATACCTTCTGCGAATTCAAGTTCGAGCGCAGTTGTTGACGCCTCTTCTACAGTGATGACGCCATCTTTGCCGACCTTATCCATCGCTTCTGCGATGAGATCTCCGATAGTGCGATCCTTA
>WLDB01000049.1 GCA_009705035.1 Actinomycetota bacterium
AGAAGCAACAACTCGCACAATCGATCTCATCGCAGGTGGCGCATCAGCTCCAACTGAAGAGATTGTTGCGCAAGGACTTGATGCAGCTAAGCCATTTATCAAGATTCTCTGCGATGCACAGTCAAAGCTTGCGGCAGTTGCTGCAAAGCCAACAGCTGAGTTCCCAGTCTTCCTTGATTACCAAGATGATGTTTTCCAGGCTGTAGAAAAGGCTGCTAAGGATGATCTTGCAAAGGCTCTGACAATCTCAGGCAAGCAAGAGCGCGAGACAAAGATTGATGAGATTTCTGCATCAACTAAGGAATCAGTTTCAGCAGCCTTCGAAGGCCGCGAGAAGGAAGTTCCTGCAGCTTTCCGTTCACTTACAAAGAAGCTAGTCCGCCAGCGCGTACTTCGCGACAAGATTCGTATCGATGGTCGTGGTCTCCGTGACATTCGTGCAATCACATGCGAAGTTGAGGTTATCCCTCGCGTTCACGGTTCAGCAATCTTCGAACGTGGCGAGACACAGATTCTCGGCGTTACAACACTTAATATGCTTAAGATGGAACAGCAGCTCGACACAATGAGCCCTGATTCATCAAAGCGTTACATGCACAACTACAACTTCCCACCATATTCAACTGGTGAGACCGGTCGTGTTGGAACACCTAAGCGTCGCGAAATCGGCCACGGTGCTCTTGCAGAGCGCGCACTGCTTCCAGTACTTCCATCTCGTGAAGAGTTCCCATATGCAATCCGTCAGGTCTCTGAGGCCCTAGGTTCAAATGGTTCAACTTCAATGGGTTCTGTCTGTGCATCAACGCTCTCAATGCTTCAAGCTGGTGTGCCACTTAAGGCCCCGGTTGCAGGTATTGCAATGGGTCTGATCTCAGATGATGTTGATGGCAAGGTTGAATACGTTGCCCTCACAGATATTCTCGGTGCAGAAGATGCATTTGGAGATATGGACTTTAAGGTTGCGGGAACAAAAGACTTCGTTACTGCTTTGCAGCTTGATACAAAGCTCGATGGAATCCCTGCATCAGTTCTTGCTGGCGCACTTCACCAAGCAAAAGAAGCACGCCTTGCAATCCTTGACTTCATGAACGAGGCAATCGATACACCTGATGAGATGAGCAAATACGCTCCTCGCATCATCTCTGTAAAGATTCCAGTCGATCAAATCGGTGCGGTTATCGGGCCTAAGGGCAAGATCATTAACCAGATTCAAGATGAGACAGGCGCTGACATCTCAATCGAAGATGACGGAACTATCTACATCGGTGCAACTGATGGTCCTTCTGCAGAAGCGGCTCGTGCACAGATCAATGCAATTGCAAACCCTCAGATGCCTGAGGTTGGAGAGCGTTATCTCGGAACAGTTGTGAAGCTTGCAACATTCGGAGCGTTCGTCTCATTGATGCCAGGTAAAGATGGTCTTCTACACGTTTCACAGATTCGCAAGATGCATGGTGGAAAGCGCATTGAGAACCTAGAAGAGGTTATGAAGGTTGGAGATAAAGTCCAGGTTGAGATCGGCGAGATCGATCCAAAGGGCAAGCTCTCACTTATTCCCGTCCTCGAAGAAGGCGCAGCAGCTGCTGAGTAATGTCTGTTAAAAGAACGGTCCACTCCAGCGGTCTGCGCATAGTTACAGAGGAAGTTCCCTCTGTTCGAAGCGCAGCTGTTGGAATCTGGGTCAATGTAGGTTCACGTGATGAGGCGCCAGCAACTGCTGGTGCCTCTCACTTTTTAGAGCACCTGCTTTTTAAAGGCACACCTTCGCGAACTGCACTTGAGATTTCATCTGCTATCGAATCAGTCGGTGGCGAGATGAATGCATTTACTTCAAAGGAATACACCTGCTTCTACGCACGTGTTATCGATACAGATCTTCCGATGGCAATCGATGTTGTCAGCGACTTGATTACTTCATCGATTGTGACCGCACTCGATGTTGATGCCGAACGCAAGGTGGTGCTTGAAGAGATTGCTATGCGTGATGATGACCCTGGCGATCTAGTCCACGATCTCTTTAGCGATACCTATTATGGCGATACCGCAATTGGCCGCCCAATTCTAGGAACGGTTGATTCAATCAATGGAATGTCACGAAATACAGTCTTTAACTATTACAAGAAGAAGTACAAGCCTCACGATATCGTTGTAGCGGTTGCTGGAAATATCAAACATAAGCGAGTTGTCGCAATGGTCGAAGAAGCGCTATCGCGCGATAACTTCCTAGATCAATCAGGTTTACCAAATATTCGTCTCAACACCCCCGTTAAAAAAGGCCCACAAGGCAGCGTTGGTTTGATGTATCGCAAGACCGAGCAAGCACACATGCTCTATGGCATGGCTGGTGTTGCTCGCGCTGATGAACGTCGATTCGCAATGGGAGTCCTCTCTGCAGCCCTTGGTGGCGGAATGTCATCACGACTCTTCCAAGAGATCCGCGAGAAGCGTGGCCTTGCCTATTCGGTCTATGCCTACGCTCAACAATTTGCCGGTACCGGAACTCTTAGTTTTTACGCTGGCTGTAACCCAACAAAGGCTGTTGAAGTTATTGAGATTATCCGCGAAGTTCTATCCGATGTTGCAGACAATGGAATGAGCCATGAAGAGATTGAGCGCGCAAAGGGTGCGGTCCGCGGATCGCTCGTACTGAGCCAAGAAGATTCAGGTTCTCGCATGAGCCGAATCGGCAAGAATGAGATTGTTTATGGCCAAGTGATGGACTTTGATCAGATATTAAAGGCGGTAGCAAGCGTGAGCGCGCAAGACATTCGCGCAATTGCCAGCGAGTATCTGACCGGAACGCCTACCCTTGCACTTGTGGGGCCATTTAAATCCCCAGCAAAGTTCGAGAAGGTGATTGCTTAAATGATGAAAGTTGGCGTGTTAGGTGCTCTCGGTCGTATGGGTGCAGAGGTAGTCAAGGCTGTAAATGATTCAGCTGATTGCCAACTCGTTGCTGCCTTAGATCAAGGCGATTCACTCGATGCATTGGTGACTGCGGGCGCACAAGTTGTTGTTGATTTCACAACTCCTGATGTCGTTATGGGTAATCTTGAATTTCTAATCAAGAACAATATTCATGCAGTTGTCGGTACAACAGGTTTCTCTGATGATCGAATCGCTCAGTTAAATACTTGGTTGTCATCTGCTCCAAAGGTAGGGGTTTTGATTGCTCCAAACTTTGCAATCGGCGCGGTTCTTATGATGGAGTTTGCAACCAAAGCTGCAAAGTACTTCGAATCAGCAGAGATTATTGAGCTTCACCACCCAAATAAAATTGATGCTCCATCCGGTACAGCTGCTCGTACCGCAGCTCTTATCTCAGATGCTCGCAAGAGCGCCGGTTTACCTGCCATGCCAGATGCAACCGCTACCGCCGAAGATGGTGCGCGTGGTGCAAAGATTGGCGATGTTCCTGTTCACTCAGTTCGCCTGCGCGGGTTAATTGCTCACCAAGAAGTTCTCTTTGGTGGCTTAGGCGAAACTCTGACGATTCGTCACGATTCACTTGATCGCGCTGGTTTTATGCCAGGTGTTTTGCTTGGAGTAAAGAAAGTTTCATCACATCCAGGGCTGACTGTCGGCCTTGAGAAATTTATGTAAGGGGCAACCAATGGCACATGCAGATATCACAATGTACGGCGCAGATTGGTGCGGAGATTGTCGTCGCTCAAAGCGTTTACTTGCTGAACTCGATGTACAGGTAAACCATATTGATGTTGAAGCAGATCTAAGCGCTGCCGATAAAGTGAAAGAGATCAACGGGGGAGCGCAATCAATTCCTGTCTTGGTCTTCTCAGATGGAACTCACCTTACCGAGCCATCAGATAATGAACTGAAAGCTAAATTAGTTTCGCTTGGGATTATCAGCGCTTAATTAATTTAAAAAGTTAAATGTTGCTGCCGAAGCGAGTGCGGAACCAAGTACGACCACCGGAAAAGGTGCCTTCAAAGCTAGGGCAATTACGGCAACTCCCAGACCGACAATTCGCTGGTCAATCACGAGCACACTTTTTTCGGTAAAACTCTGAACAGCAACGAGAGCGCTCAAGAGCGCAATTGGGATAAGAGTGTTAATGCGCAAAGCTCTCGGGTTCGTTAAATACTTTTCAGGAACGCTGTGGCCGATGTACTTAAGCAAGAAAGCAATAACGCTAGTTCCGATGACAGCCCACCAGATTTCTGTCATTTGCGAGCCTTCCATCCGAAGGCGACGGCCAGAAGAGCAGTTGCGATTATGGGCAATCCGGCAGCGACAAAGGGTGTCAGTGCTAGCGCTAGAAACATTGCTGATGCAGCGAGAGCTCTTTCAAAGTTACCGAGTAAGCGTGGCCAGACAAGTCCTAAGAATGCAGCGGGCACTGCAGCGTCAAGGCCCCATGCAGCAGGATTTCCCATTGCTTGCGCACCCAATGCCCCCGCAAGGGTAAAGAGATTCCAGAAGAGGTAAACACCGAGACCGGTGAGCCAAAATCCGTGGCGCATTGATTCTTCACCTAGATCACTCTGTCCTAGCGCAACACCAGTTGATTCATCGATAGTTACTTGCGCTCCAACGACTTTCTTCCATCCGCGAAGTTTCAGAATTGACGAAAGGCGAAGACCATAAAGTGAATTTCGAATTCCAAGTAGCGATGCTGTTGCTATTCCTGAAATCGCTGTTCCGCCGGAACCAAGCACTCCAACTACTGCAAATTGTGATGCACCCGAAAAAGTGAGCAGTGATAAGAGGCAGGTCTGTAAAAGTGAGAATCCAGCAGCAATACCAGCTGCGCCAAATGCGATTCCGTAGAGCCCAACAGTGAAGGAGACGCTAAAGGAAGCGCTTGCGGTGGTGCGGTTCACTCTAGACACGCGCCTATTCTGCCGTATAGATACCCAGCTAAGTGGGGGGAGGATAGATAAGGTGCGACCATGTCTGAAACCAGTGCTTATCCCGATGTAGTTTTCCGCGATGATGTCTCTGTCGAGCTCATCAAATCAAGTGCCAGCGATGCCGATGTAATCTGGGCAGCTCGCGTATCAACTGCCGGAGAACAATCGATGGATGAGATTGGTGAGGATCCAGCTCGTTCAGCTGGCCTAATTAACTATCTTGCACGCGAACGTCACGGTTCACCTTTTGAACATACTTCGATGACATTTTTTATTAGCGCGCCAATATTTGTCTTCCGCGAGTTTATGCGCCACCGTATCGCTTCTTATAACGAAGAGTCAGGGCGTTATCGCGAATTAAAGCCAGTCTTTTATGTGCCAGCTAAAGAGCGCAACTTGATTCAGATTGGCAAGACCGGATCATATGAATTCGTTCCGGGCACTACAGAGCAATTTGATCTCACTGTATCTGCAATGAAAGATGCATATGTTGTGGCCTACGATTCTTATAAGAAGATGCTCGATGCTGGTATTGCGCGTGAAGTAGCTCGTGCAGTTTTACCGGTTGCTACATATTCATCGATGTATGTAACTATGAATGCCCGCGCCCTCATGAACTTCTTGTCATTGCGTACCGCCCGAGAAGGTTCACATTTTCCTAGCTATCCGCAACGCGAAATTGAGATGGTAGCCGAGAAGATGGAGGCAGAATTTGCTAAATTAATGCCTCTTACATACGGAGCTTTTGAAAAATCTGGTCGCGTCGCTCCTTAAACGATAAGATGAACCCATGACAATCGCAGCGCCATTCGGACGAATGATTACCGCAATGGTGACCCCTTTTGATAAAGATGGGGCAATCGATTGGGATGGCGTTGCTCGTCTGGCTCAACATCTAGTCGATAACGGTCACGATGGAATCGCAGTTAACGGCACAACTGGTGAAGCGCCAACAACTAAATCTTCTGAGAAACTCGAAATCATCAGAGTTGTAAAGAGCGTCGTCGGTCCCAAGATCACCGTTCTCTCTGGAGCAGGCGATAACGAAACTTCTTATACAGTCGAACAAGCCAAACGTTCTGAAGATGCTGGCGCAGATGGCCTTCTTGTTGTTGTTCCGTATTACAACAAGCCTCCACAAGCCGGAGTTGAGGCTCACTTTCGCGCAGTAGCGGCAGCGACCAAGTTGCCAATAATGATGTATGACATTCCTGGCCGTACCGGAATCGAAATTGAAAACGACACAATTGTTCGCCTCTTTGATTCAGTCGATAATATCGTCGCTCTTAAAGATGCTAAGGGCAATAGCGCCAGCACATCGTGGGTAATTCAGCGTTGCGGTATTCCTGTCTATTCAGGTGATGACATCCTTAATTTGCCTCTTCTATCAATTGGCGCAGTCGGTTTTGTCTCTGTCTGTGGCCACACTGTTGGCTTACAACTCAAGGCGATGCTCGATGCTTGGTTTGCTGGCGATAGTGCAAAGGCGCTCTCAATTCATCAGCAACTTCTTCCGGTCTTTACTGGAACCTTCCGCACACAAGGTGCAATCCTCACCAAGGCAGCTATGAACCTCATGGGCTTACCTGGTGGCACAACTCGTCTTCCTCTAATCGATGCAACTGCAGAACAGATCGCGCAACTAAGAAAAGATCTGACTGCTGGTGGCGTCGTTCTCCCATGAGCTCACACCCACATCCAAATTTAGGAACACCCTCTCGCTTAGCGGCAGGCGGTCTTCGCATTGTCGCCCTCGGTGGAATCTCTGAAATCGGTCGAAACATGACTGTCTTTGAGCACGAAGGCAAACTCTTAATTGTTGATTGCGGCGTTCTCTTTCCAGAAGATAATCAACCAGGCATCGACTTAATCTTGCCTGACTTTAGCTATATTCGAGATCGCCTCGATGATGTTGTAGCCATCTTCTTAACCCACGGACACGAAGACCATATCGGCGCCGTGCCTTACCTATTAAAAGAACGCGTTGATATTCCTATCTACGGTTCCCCTTTAACAATTGCGTTAATCACTGCAAAGTGCAAAGAGAAGCGCATTGGCCCGATTACACACGAAGTACGCGAAGGCCAGCGACTGACTGTTGGTGGATTCGATCTTGAATTCATTGCTGTCAACCACTCAATTCCCGATGCCCTTGCAGTTGCGATACGAACAAAAGCTGGATTGGTTTTGGCTACTGGCGATTTCAAGATGGATCAATTACCGCTCGATGGTCGAACAACAGATTTAGCCACCTTTGCAAGGCTAGGCAATGAAGGCGTTGATATCTTCTTAGCTGATTCCACTAACGCTGACATTCCCGGCTTTACTCCTTCCGAACGCGAAATTATGCCGGCTCTCAATCGGGTTATTGCCTCAACCAAGAAGCGAGTAGTTGTTGCCTCATTCTCATCTCACGTCCATCGCGTTCAGCAAGTAATTGATGTTGCCTACGAACATGGTCGCAAAGTTGTCTTCATTGGTCGCTCGATGGTGCGCAATATGAAGATTGCCGAGGATATGGGCTATCTCACCGTTCCTCCTGGCGCGGTAATTGATATCAAACAACTCGAAGATTATGGCGATAATGTTGTTTTGATTTCAACTGGCTCGCAAGGTGAGCCAATGGCCGCCCTATCTCGTATGGCAAATGGCGATCATCAGATTCGCGTTGGCGAGGGCGATACGGTCATTCTCGCATCATCACTTATCCCAGGTAATGAAAACTCTGTATATCGAATCATTAACGAACTTACGAGACAGGGCGCGCAAGTTGTTCACAAGGCTAATGCTTTTGTGCATGTCTCCGGCCATGCAGCCGCAGGCGAACTTTTATATTGCTACAACATCGTTAAGCCAAAATATGCAATGCCGATACATGGGGAGTGGAGACATCTCAAAGCCAACGCCGAACTAGCAATAGCCTCAGGCGTTCCACGGAAAAATACATTTATTGCAGAGAATGGCATCGTCGTAGATCTTATAAATCACGAGGCTGAAATTGCCGGTGCAATTCCGGTGGGATTTGTCTATGTCGATGGGCAGAGCATCGGTGATATCACTGAAGATTCACTTAAAGATCGCAGAATTCTTGGTGAAGAAGGTTTCATCTCAGTGATTGTGGTTATTGATTCCCAGAGCGGTAAGATTGTTGCAGGTCCTGATATTCATGCCAGAGGCTTTAATGAAGATGTGGCGCTCTTTGATGAAGTACGTGGTGATATTGAGAAAGCTCTTACTCGTGCAGTCGCCGATGGGAATAATGGAACACATCAATTAACACAGGTTGTTCGTCGCACTATTGGGTCGTGGGTTGGCCAAAAACACCGACGTCGCCCAATGATCATCCCTGTAGTAATAGAGGTATAAACGGCGCGCCTACGCCCCTGAAATAAAGTGCTCATTTAAGCTTAAAGGTGTGGCTACAAAGAGACGCACCAAATCAACTCGTTCAAAGAAGAGCGCTAGCGGATCTCTTCTTGCCACAATCATGGGATCTATCTTCACTGGCCTAGCATCTGCTTGGCGATTGGCTGCAAAGGCGATTGGATCTTCGATTCGATTCGTTGCTCGTGGTGCAAAAGAGCTCGATCCTGATCACCAGCGCGATGGTGCAGCGCTGGCGCTATTTCTTCTGGCGCTTATTTCGATAACCGGTACTTGGGCTCATCTCGATAATTATTTAGGTCGCGCAGTTCATGCATTCTTAGCTGGCGGTCTCGGCAAGTTTTCAGCGATTGCGCCAATTGCGCTCATTTATTTTGCGATACGTATCTTTAGAAAACCCGATGACAAGAATGCAACAGGACGAATAACCGTTGGCGCAATAACACTTCTCATTAGTGGAACTGGTCTTGTTCATCTTCTCAGCGGATCACTCGATGCGGCAAATCCAACTGGTACGACTGCAATTCGAAGCGGCGGCGGACTGATTGGTTATTACATCGCAATGCCGCTGGCTGGTTTTATGTCTCCTCTGCTTGCATACCCTTTCCTCTCTGCCCTCTTCCTATTTGGTCTCTTGGTAATTACCGCAACTCCTTTTAATGTCGTCATCGCTCGCATCAAAGTCCTCATTGTCTGGGCAAAATCAAAGCGACGAGAGCGCGCTGAAGATGAATTTGAAATTTCAGATACCCCACCCTTTGAATCACCTGTCGTGGGATGGAATCAACATGGCGATATTGATGAACCAGTTAATGAGGACGATATTGATGAAGATCAATTCGATGAGGAGTTCACGGTTGAAGTTCCCAAGCCACTTGATGCGCAACTCAAGCCTGCGGCAACGACCGGTGCACGTCCAGAGCAGCTCCTTTTAACTGGAGATTCAAAGTATGAGCTACCTTCACAAGACTTACTCAAAGCTGGCCCTGCTGCAAAG
>WLDB01000005.1 GCA_009705035.1 Actinomycetota bacterium
AGTTTTCCAGCGATGATCCCGCCTTCGACAACACCACACATTCCGGGGACTTCGGCGAATTTTTCAGAGACCATAACATGGCATGTCGATGTGCCCATGATTGCAACCATCTGTCCTGGATTAACGGCATTAGCTGCAGCAGCCGTGACATGCGCATCGACATTGCCAACAGCTACTGCTATGCCTTCAAGTAAACCTGTCCAGCTCGCAGCTTCTGCCGTAAGTGATCCGGCGGGCGCACCTAATTGTCCAATCTGGTGATCTAATTTTTCAGAGATGAAGTTCTCAAACTTTGGATTGAGCTCTGCCAAATATTCGCGGCTTGGATAGGCACCATCTTGCAACATGCCTTTATAGCCTGCGGTACAAACATTGCGCACATACTTGCCGCAGAGCTGCCAGATAATCCAGTCTGCTGCTTCAACCCATTTATCCATGGCGTCATAAATCTCGGGTGCTTCTTCAAGAAGCTGGAGCGCTTTAGCAAACTCCCACTCAGAAGAAATTTTTCCGCCATAACGCGCAATCCATGGCTCCTTACGTGCGTGAGCGAGATCTGTGATGCGATCCGCATGTGGTTGCGCAGCATGGTGTTTCCACAACTTCACAAATGCGTGTGGGTTCTTTGAAAATTCAGAGAGCTCTGAAAGTGGCGTGCCATCTGCTTTAACTGGCAAGACAGTACAGGCAGTGAAATCCGTAGAGATTCCGATCACCTGTGAGGATTTGATACCTGATGACTTGAGAACTTCTGGGATAGTCTTCTTGAGAACATCAACATAATCTGATGGAACTTGTAGCGCCCAATCAGGTGGAAGTTTGGTACCTGATGTAGGCAGAACATCTTCAATGACTGCATGTGGGTATTCAAAGACGGCGGTTGCGATCTCTGCGCCATCGGAGACTCGCACAAGCAGGGCGCGCCCAGAAAGGGTTCCGTAATCAACACCAATGACATATTTCTCATCAGTAGATTGCATGCGTAAAAGCCTACCTTTAATCTGCGGAGACGAGGAGATTTGAACTCCTGAAGGGTTTAACCCCTTACCTCGTTAGCAGTGAGGCGCACTCGACCGGGCTATGCGACGTCTCCTTATTGCAGGGGAAGTTTACCCGTTCTTTCATCTTCTACTAAACCGCGTAATCTAGCCCTATGAGCGCCAATATCGCCGATGATGAATCGGGTGACCGTAAGCACGACCAGAAGCCTTCTGATCTCTTTTCAAATTTTATGCACTCGGGTTGGGCGCCTTCAGATTTACCAGATTTAGCTCCACTAGAAGTTGTTACATATGCCTACGCCAGACGAACTGTGCTCTCTGAGGCCTTTGCTGGTTTTCGTTTAGTGATTCCAGCCGGTGGATTTAAGGTGCGTTCTAACGATACTGATTATCAATATAGGCCTCATAGCGCTTTCGCTTATTACAGCGGAGTCCAAGGCGCAGATGCAACTGCAGATGCTGTTCTTGTTATGGAACCAACTGCAGATGGACATACCTCTTATCTTTACATCAATCCGCGTTCTACTCGCGAAACTGATGACTTCTATCGCGATTATCGTTATGGCGAACTTTGGGTTGGGCGTCGCTTCACTTTAGAAGAAGCGCAAACCACTTATCAAATAGAGACTCGTAACCTTAAAGATTTGCCTTTAATTTTTAAGGGTCGCACTAAGTCACTGACAATTCGCGGTGAAGACGTAAAGGTTGATGAACTCGTTACAAAGCAAGCACGAGAAGAAGAATTTCTTACCTTTACATCAGAGCAACGACTTGTTAAAGATCTTTACGAGATTGATGAGTTACAGAAAGCTGTGGATGCCACAGCGCTTGGATTCTGTGATGTTATCTCTGCGATTCCTGCAGCGCTAGAACGCCCTCGCGGTGAGCGAGTTCTCGAATCTGCATTCTATGGCCGTGCTCGAACATTAGGTAATGATCTTGGATACAACACAATTGTTGGATCCGGTGCACATGCTTGTGTGCTCCATTGGATTCGCAATGATGGTGACATCCGACGCGGTGATCTTGTTTTAATTGATGCCGGTATCGAAGTTGACTCTTTCTATACTGCAGATATCACGCGCACGCTGCCAGCATCTGGAAAATTCACTCGCGAACAATATGCGCTCTATAAGTTGGTTTATGAGGCTCAACTTGCTGGTTTTGCAGCGATACGTCCGGGTGCAAAGTTCTCAGATGTAAATGCTGCTTGCCAAGCAGTTCTCGCTAAAGGTCTTGAAGATCTGGGCGTTCTTACTGTAACTGCTGAAGAATCATTGACTCCTGAGATGGGTTTTCATCGCCGATGGACTTTGCATGGAGTTAGCCATCACTTAGGTATGGATGTCCACGATTGCGCACATGCACGTAAAGAGAACTATCTTGATGCCGAACTGCGTGAAGGAATGGTCTTTACCGTGGAGCCAGGGCTTTATATCCAACCTGATGATGAGCTATTTGCGCCTCAATATCGCGGTATCGGAATACGAATCGAAGATGACATTGTTGTAACTGCAAACGGATACTTAAACCTGAGTGAAAATATTCCACGCCATCCAGATGAAATCGAGCGATGGATGAAATCCATACTTGGTAATTAGTTGGCTAGGTAAGTAATTAGCCTGCTAATTGGATTCCGCACCATGCAGCAAAAAGACCGACGATGAGTGATGCTAGAAGGTTGATGGCTACTTTCTTGTAGTGCTTGAGTTCATATCCAAGATAGAGATCTAAGATAAAGGTCGACCAAGTTGTAAATGATCCTGCAAAACCTATCGCGAGAAAATCATGCCATCTATCTGTTCTGGCAAATGTGACACCGATAAGGAAAGAACCAAAGATATTTACTAGAAATGTTCCCAGGGGGTGATCAGTAAATTTCTTAAAGTATTGATCTACTAGATATCTGGCTGGGGCACCTAGTGCTGAACCGAGTGCGACCATTAAATATTGCGTCATCGCACCGGCACCCACTTGCGCGCAAACGGAACCATGATTGCTGCCGCAATAAGACAGAGAATGACATTGAGGAATAGATAAAGCGGTCCACCTTCACCGCGCTCGATAACTTCATATGTGATTGCAGAAAATGTACCGAGCCCACCGCAGAAACCAGGTAGTAAAAACCAGCGCAGTTCAGTGATTCCACGACGTTCCATTAATACTAAAAAGAAGGCAGCCAAAGCTGATGCGATGATATTTGCTGTTAGATTGCCTTGAGCTGTCGTTGGAAAAATCAGACCAAGACTTAAACGCGAGAGTGAACCTAGAATTCCCCCCGCTGCAACCAGCAGAACTGCCTTCAGGAGCGGCTCTTCTTAGAAAGTGCGCGGAATGCGGTAGTAATCAACGAAATTATTAGGGATGCAAAGATCGCAGACCAGAAGCCATTAACCGTTAATTTGTCTGACCAGATATCTGTCAATGAAAGCATCGCAGCGTTGATTACAAAGATAAATAGTCCAAACGTCACAATTGAAACTGGAAAAGTTAGGACTTTAATAATTGAGCCAAAGAATGCGTTAATCAATCCAAAGAGCAGCGCCACCCATAGATAGGTAAATGGCCCACCATCAATTTGAATTCCTGAGACGAAGACTGTCGCTACCCACATTGCAAATGCGAGTACCGCCCAACGAATCAACAACATTAACTTCTCTTTTCGCGACGCAACAATCCACTAAACATACGTGCTGGATCGTACTTAATATCTACAACACGCTCCTTCATCGGAATAATTGCATTGTCAGTAATCTTGATGTGCTCTGGGCAAACCTCAGTACAGCACTTTGTAATATTACACATTCCGAGGCCATGCTCTTCTTGAGCGGTGCGCTTGCGATTTTTAAGAGTGTCCAGTGGATGCATATCTAGCTCAGCGATACGGATAAAGAAACGTGGGCCAGCAAATGATGGCTTATTCTCTTCATGGTCACGAATAACGTGGCAAGTATCTTGGCAAAGGAAGCACTCGATACATTTGCGGAACTCTTGCGAACGCTCGACATCTACTTGCTCCATGCGGGCTTCACCTGGAGCTAAATCCTTCGGGTGTGAATAGGCAGGAATCTCCATCGCCTTCTTGTAGTTAAAGGAGACATCGGTAACCAAATCCTTGATGATAGGAAAGGCACGAAGTGGGGTCACTGTGATGGTTTCATCTTCATCAAATGAGGCCACCTGAGTCATACAGGCAAGACGTGGCTTACCGTTGATCTCCATTGAACATGAACCGCACTTGCCGGCTTTACAGTTCCAGCGAACTGCTAGGTCACCCATCTGGGTTGCTTGCACGCGGTGAATAACATCGAGGACTACTTCGCCCTCGTTAACATCAACTACGACATCTTTGAGACCACCATCTGTTGCGTCACCGCGCCAGATACGGAGATTAAGTTTGCGCGCCATTAGTTGGTACCGCCTTTCGCAACTTCTTCTGGTGTCATGTATTTCTCCAACTCGTGGATATCGAAGAGATCAAAGAGTTCCTTTGGGATAGCTGCGAGCGCTTGCGCCTTTACAACTACTTCGCTGCCGTTATAGCTAGCGATGTGGTTGACCTGGCGCCACTTATTATCCATGGCAGGGAAGTCATCGCGGGTATGTCCGCCACGTGATTCTTCGCGCAAGATTGCTGACTTAGCTGTTGATTCTGCAACGAGCAACATATTGTCGAGGTCAAATGCCAAGTGGAAACCTGGGTTGAACTTTCGATCGCCGGCAACAGTTACTTTCTGGCTGCGTTCGCGAATCTGAGCAATCTTGGCGATTGCGTCTTTGAGCTCAGAGCCGGTACGGATGATTCCAACTAAGTTGTGGGCAACTTCTTGTAGCTCCTGGTGGAGTGAATAAGCATTCTCGCCACCTTGGTTCTTAAATGGGGCTTCGATGCGATCTGCTGCTGCCTTAATCGTTGCGTCTGATACAGGATTAGAGCCGTTGCTCTTTAAGTATTCGGCTGCGCCCATTCCGGCGCGACGACCGAAGACCAGTAGGTCTGAAAGAGAGTTTCCACCAAGTCGATTTGAACCGTGCATTCCGCCGGCAACTTCGCCAGCTGCAAAGAGTCCGGGAACTCCAATAGCAGCCGCGGTATCTGGATCAACTTCAACGCCGCCCATTACATAGTGACAGGTTGGGCCGACCTCCATTGGCTCCTTGGTGATATCTACGCCGGCTAGTTCATAGAACTGGTGCCACATAGATGGAAGGCGCTTCTTAATTACTTCAGCTGGAAGGCGCTTTGAAACATCGAGGAATACTCCACCGTGTTCGGTGCCGCGACCTGCCTTAACCTCAGAGTTAATAGCGCGCGCAACTTCATCGCGAGGCAAGAGCTCTGGTGGGCGGCGGTTATTGTCCTGATCTTCATACCAACGATCCGCTTCTTCAGGAGTCGTTGCATACTTATCTTTAAATACATCTGGGATGTAATTAAACATAAAGCGCTCACCCTTATTGTTGGTGAGAACTCCACCTTCACCACGAACAGATTCTGTTACCAGAATTCCGCGAACTGATGGTGGCCAGACCATTCCGGTTGGGTGGAATTGTAAGAATTCCATATCTTTAAGGTTTGCACCAGCCTTGAGAGCGAGCGCATGGCCATCGCCAGTACCTTCCCAAGAGTTTGATGTGATCTTAAAAGTCTTTCCAACACCGCCAGTTGCAATGACAACAGCAGGTGCTTCGACGAGAACTTCATCGCCATTTTCGCGCCAGTATCCGTAGACACCAGCAACTTTGCCATTCTCTTTCAAAATATCTGTGACAGTAAGTTCGGCATAGACCTTGAGGTTTGCCTCTGCATCGCCGTACTCAGCCTTATCTGCTTGCTGTAACGCAACAATCTTCTGCTGCATTGTGCGAATAAGTTCTAGTCCAGTGCGATCACCAACGTGAGCAAGACGTGGATACTCATGTCCGCCGAAGTTACGCTGTGAAATCTTTCCTTCTTTGGTGCGATCAAAGAGTGCGCCCCATACTTCAAGTTCCCAGATGCGATCGGGAGATTCTTTCGCGTGAAGTTCAGCCATGCGGTAATGGTTCAAGAACTTACCGCCACGCATTGTGTCGCGGAAGTGAACCATCCAATTGTCATTGCTATTGGCATTTCCCATTGAAGCAGCTGCACCGCCCTCTGCCATAACAGTGTGCGCCTTACCGAATAAGGACTTACAGATGATTGCTACGCGTAAGCCAGATTCACGCGCTTCAACAGCGGCACGAAGTCCTGCTCCGCCGGCGCCGATAATGACTACGTCGTACTTAAGTTTCTGAAGATTCTGTGACATTTATATGATCCCTTTATCCTCTTACGAGAAGAAGTAGTAGTTGGTCCAGGCGCCAGTCGAAACTTGGCGGACATAAATATCGGCGAAAGCAACCGCTGCTAATGAGTACCAGGCAAACTTTTGGTGAGAGTGGTTAAGTACTGAAACCCATGACCAGAGCTTGTAGCGAATAGGGTGCTTAGAGAAATGCTTGAGGCGACCACCAACTGTGTGGCGACATGTGTGGCAAGACAATGAATACATCCACAACATTGCAGCACTTAGTGAGAGAACAATTGTTCCTACAGAGAATGCGCCCCATTGACCATCTTTACCTTTAAAGGCAAGAACAGCGTCGTAGGTAAGAATTACGTTAAAGACTAGACCTGCATAGAAGAACCAACGGTGCGCGTTCTGCAGAATAAGTGGTGCGCGGGTTTCGCCTGTGTACTTAGTATGTGGCTCTGCAACTGCACATGCTGGTGGTGATAACCAGAAAGCGCGGTAGTAAGCCTTGCGGTAGTAATAACAAGTCATTCGGAAACCAAGTGGGAAGATCAAAATAATCAGCGCAGGAGATAGCGCGAAGTTAAAAACTTGAGCACTAACTGGCGTCCACCCAAAGAGAGTCGCTTCAGGAACACATGCTTGCGATAAACACGGTGAATAGAATGGGGAAATCAAGTGATCTTTATAGTAATTAGCGCCTTCAAATGCTCTAAAGGTTGCATAGATAACAAATGAGAAGAGCACACCGAAAGTTATGGCGGGCTCGAGCCACCACTTATCTGTTCTGAGTGTGCGCTCTTTAATTTTGGCGCGTGTTGGAGAAAAAACTCCGGACATTACGACTCCCCTACTTCAACGTTTACGGCCAGCTAAGGCCGGTTCACTTATGGGGTAAGTGTGCGCTTATTGAGCAAAAGTATCCATATCAGCTGAGCTCATTGCATTATGAGCTCAGCCACAAAAAAGAGAACCCGCCCCAAGGCACCAATTATTTGGGCATGGGACGGGCTCTTTGCTTTACCGCGGAGGACGTGGGATTTGAACCCACGAGGCTTTCACCTGCCGGTTTTCAAGACCGGTGCACTCGGCCGCTATGCGAGTCCTCCGTGGGAGAGGTTACCCGAGTTTGAGTGTTTTTGAAAAATTAAGCGGGGAGATCGAGGAGCGCATCTATGGCTTTGGCGACTCCATCTTCTTCGCAAGGCGCGGCGACGTTTTTGGCGATTATCGCGCCATCTGGATGACCCGATGCCATTGCATAAGAGCGACCAGACCATGCAAGCATCGAAAAGTCATTGGGATTATCGCCAAAGGTAACGCAATCAGCTGCATCGATTCCAAGACGGGCGGCCATCTTTGCAAGCGTTGCGCCTTTAGAAACATTAATTGCAGAAATTTCAAGTAATGAATCGTGCGGATTGGAATGGGTTACCGTTACCAAACCATCAAGAACTGGGATTGCAATATCGAGCATTGCATCAGATGAAAGATTTTGCGCCGAACAACGAGCCAACAGTTTAAGTGCCGGAGATTGAATAATCTCTTCAATCACATTTACGCCAACATTGTCTAATCCAACATCCCAGCGAGGTATGTAGGCCTTTTCACGATGAAAATAGTTATGAGACTCAACCGCAAATGAAATCTCTGGGATAGCCAGACGTAATCTTTTTATCGTCTCAAGTTGATCGTCGACACTAATAAGCCATTCTTCTAAAACTTTGTCGCCAAGTAAGTCGTACAACATCGCACCGTTACCACAAATTGCATTTCCGAATCCAAATGCTTCTTTGATTTCAGGCATCCAACGCGGTGGGCGACCAGTCACAAAGAATATTTCTACACCCATATCGCGAGCACGTTTAAAGGTAGTGACAGTGCGCTCGGAGATTGTTCCGTCGTGATTAACAATGGTTCCGTCGAGATCAGTTGCAATTAATTTTGGGCGGCGACCAGTCAACGAACTCATACTAGTTCGAGCTTTGTAGTGCCTAGGAATGGTTGTAGCGCTGCTGGAACATTGACTGTGCCATCTGCATTTTGATGGTTTTCAAGGATTGCAACAATCATTCGTGGGATAGCAACCAATGTTCCGTTGAGTGTTGCTACAGCTTTTGTGCCATCACTATCTTTATAGCGAATATTGAGGCGTCGGGCTTGGAATTCGGTGCAGTTGGATGTGCTTGTGACTTCGCGGTAAGCGCCTTGTGTTGGAATCCATGCCTCGATATCGAATTTACGGGTCGCACTAGATCCAAGATCTCCAGATGCAACATCGATTACTCGATAAGGAATCTCCATTGCATTAAGGAAATCCTTCTCCCACTGCAATAAACGTTGGTGTTCAGCTGCAGCATCTTCAGGCTTGCAGAAGGTAAACATTTCAACCTTATCGAATTGATGAACACGAATGATTCCGCGAGTATCTTTTCCATAAGTGCCTGCTTCGCGGCGAAAACATGAGGAATAACCCGCGTAACGCATCGGCAATTTATCGCCACTCAGAATTTCATCCATATGCATTGCAGCGAGTGGAACTTCAGAAGTTCCGACTAAATACACATCATCACTCTCGATGCGATAAACATTCTCGGCTGCTTGACCAAGGAAACCTGTTCCCTCCATTGCTGCAGGATTAACAAGTACCGGTGGAATAACTGGAGTAAATCCGTTCTTACGTGCGCTTTGAATTGCATAGTTAACGAGTGCAAATTCGAGCATCGCGCCTGATCCAGTTAAATAGTAAGAACGTGAACCAGCAACTTTTGCACCGCGTTCGGTATCGATTGCTCCCAGTAATTTGCCAAGTTCAACATGATCCTTAGGTGCAAAGCCATCTTTTGCAAAATCGCGGGGTGTTCCGACATGTTCGATTGTGACAAAATCTTCTTCTCCACCAATAGGTGCCGCTGTATCAAGAAGATTAGAAAGTTGAAGTAGTAAAGCCTTTGCTTGCTCTTCAATTTCAGAACGCTTGCTATCAGCTGCCTTCACGCGATCAGCGAGCTCTTTTGCATTAGCTAAGAGCGCTGCTTTCTCATCACCTTTGGCGGCGCCGACGCTCTTTGAATGTGCGTTCTGTTCTTGGCGCAGGGCTTCAAATTCGCTGATTGCAGCGCGCTTAATCTCATCGATTGCAAGGATTTGATCGACTAGTTCGACGCTTTCGCCACGACCTTTTTGTGAAAGGCGAACAACATCAGGATTCTCGCGTAAGAATTTGATATCGATCATGGTCGTGCCTCTCGTGGATATGAACCTAAGAATCTGATGTCATCACAGATTTCGCGGAGTTCGGCCATAGATTGAGCAACTGGCTCATCTTGGATATGACCTTCTACATCTATAACAAAATGGTAGTGGCCGAGTTCGCGTCCGGTGGGACGTGATTGGATAAAGGTTAGATTGACGTCGTGCTTTGCAAAAACCGTCAGAATCTCTAGCAAAGCGCCGGCATGGTCAATATCGATATAGACCACCAACGAAGTGCGATCGTTTCCGGTTGGCTCAGGGATATAACCAGGCTTCTGGGCCGCGATAAAGCGAGTCACTGCCGCAGTGTTATCACCAATATTTGAGGCAAGGATCTCTAGACCAAAGTTTTCAGCAGCTGCAGTAGATGCGATTGCGGCGTCGAGTTCGCCTTTTGCCACAAGCTCAGCCGCAGCTGAGGTTGAATTTGTTACGACAATCTCGGCGTGTGGATAGTTAACAGATAGGTATGCGCGACATTGAGCTTCGGCATGCGGGTGGGTTCCAATGCGGTTAACAGTTTTGGTGCCAGTTTTGACCATGAAATCAAAGGTGACTGCCAGAGTGACTTCGCCCGAGATTGTTAAGGGTTCGCCATTTGCTAGTTCATCTAATGTACGAGCGACTACGCCCTCTACCGAATTTTCGATTGGTACCAATGCAAAATCAGCTTCGCCAGACCTAACAGCATCAAGGGCTGCAGTGACGTTGATATAAGGAATTTTCTTATCGGTATCGCAGGTAACCTTATTTAGCGCCGCTTCAGTAAATGTCCCAGCAGGACCAAGGTAGGCGAAGGTATGCACCGGCTAAGGATACTAAAGGAAAGTGCGTGCATGCGCCGGCTTATTTGTTATCAGAATATCTACGCCTAAATCGCGACACATCTCGACATCGGTGCCATCATCGACAGTCCAAACTGCAACTTTCTTCCCGTAATTGTGAATCTTTTTGACAATGGCCGGGTCTCTACGAATTCGATCGATTCCGGGGCCAAGAAAATCCGCTGATGAATAACGTGCCTGCATCCAGAGCGAATGAGCAGATAAGAGATAGGTACGCGAAATATCAGGATCTATCCGACCCAACTTCTCTATCGCACTCCAACTAAAAGAGAGAATCGATACATCAATATTTTTTCTTACTTTTCTATCCCGTAAAGTTTTTGCAATGACTTCTTCAATCAAGTTTCCTGAAATAACCGGATGTTTCGTTTCTAGTAAAACGTTCTTTTTGTGAGTAAGTGCAATATCCAAAAATTCGTCGAGCGTTAAGACGTCTGGGTAGATTGCAGAAATCTCTCTATAACTCATCTCTGCTATCAGTCCTGAATGCCGAGCAATTTCTTGCATCGATGGGTTATGCCAGAGCACGGGTACTTCATCGCGGCTCAGGCGCAGATCGCATTCAAAACCATCAGCGCCTTCGGCAACAGCAGCCAAATAAGCAGATTCGGTGAGCTCGGGGTAGTTCCAAGAAGCGCCACGATGTCCATAAATAAGCACGCTTAAGAGTACCGAGTATGGGGAGCCAATTACAGATTGCGGAGCAACCATTACGATTAGAGCCATGAGCAAGCACTACTTTGCAACGGCGGGTAAATCCGCTGTTGGTATGGTGCGTGCCGGCAATGAAGACTCAGCCATGACATCTAACTATCTCGTTGCAGTTGCAGATGGTATGGGTGGGCATACAGCTGGCGAAGTTGCATCGAAGATTGCAGTCCGCGCAATCGCTGCAATTGCAAAGAGCATACGCAACAAAGACTTGACGAAGGAAGAGCGTGATGAGCTCTTAGTAAATTCAATCGCTCAGATAGACCTGGCACTTGCCCAATCGGTAGATGACAATCCTTCGCTTGCAGGTATGGGAACAACTCTCTCGGCGCTCTTCTTGCACGATGGCGAAATCGCTTTATTGCATATTGGTGATTCTAGAATTTACCGCTTGCGTGGAAATACTTTTGAGCAGTTGACGACTGACCACACTGTTATTCAAGATCTACTTGATCAAGGCGCGATAACGCATGCAGAGATTGCAACCCATCCGCAGCGATCAGTCTTAACCCAAGTCTTAATGGGCGAAGGCCGCCATCTTCCTGGGCTGACTACCTTAGAAATCAAAGCCGATGACCGTTTTCTCTTATGTAGCGACGGACTCACCGGCGTACTTTCAGATAAAGAGATCAAGACGATTCTTAAAGGAAAAGGTCGTGGTACCGCCGTCGATGCGCTGATTGAAGCCGCACATTTAAATGGTGCACCTGATAATGTCACCGTCATCGTTGCAGATCTTCTCGAAAACGATATTCAAGAACCAGAGAGCTATCTAGGGGCCGCTAAATGATGTCAACGCTCTTAGGTGATCGCTACCTCTTGGGCGAAATGATCGGTACTGGAGGAATGGCCGATGTTTACATCGCCCAAGATCAGCGCCTCTCTCGTGAAGTTGCTGTAAAGATTTTACGTAGCGATCTCGCTAAAGATCCTGCATTCGTTTCGCGCTTTCGCAAAGAAGCTAAAGCTGCTGCCGGCCTCAATCATCCAGGAATTGTTGCGGTTTATGATTCGGGTGAAGAACCTGCTCCATACATAGTGATGGAACTTGTAACTGGCCACACGCTGCGCCAAGTGATCCATCAAGGAGAACGCGTAGAACTCAACCGTGCACTATCTATCGTCGAACAGGTTCTTATTGCACTTGAGTATTCGCATCAGCGCAATATTGTCCATCGCGATATCAAACCTGCAAATGTAATGATTACAGACTCTGGCGATGTAAAGGTGATGGATTTTGGAATCGCGCGCGCACTCGATGATTTAGGTGCAACGCTGACTAGTACCTGGAACGTTGTTGGAACAGCTCAATATCTTTCACCAGAACAAGCAGTCGGTGATCCTGCTGATGCACGAAGCGATATTTATTCAACTGGTTGTCTTTTATTTGAACTTCTAACTGGTCAACCACCATTTACTGGAGAAACTCCGGTTTCAATTGCCTATCAACATGTTTCAGGCGAGATTCCATCTGCGCGCGCTCTTCAAAGTGATTTACCAGCAGGGATAGAAACAGTTATCAAAGTTGCACTCGCTAAAAAAGTTGATGACCGCTATCAGAGCGCAGAGGCGATGTTGGGCGACTTAATTAAGGTGCGCCAAGGTCAGAGCGTCACCACCAAAGTTGCTACCAAGCCTCTCTTCACGCGTCGAAGTGCGCTTGCCTACGGTGGCGCATTTCTCGCCGCAATTGCCATATCAATTACAGGTTTCTTGCTCAGCGGAGTCGAAGAACCTGGCCCGATGATTCCAAATCTCGTTGGCCTCTCTGAAAGTGAAGCCCGGGCGCTTTTGGATGGATATGTCATCACTATTAAGACTGCCCACGATGCAGTTATTCCGAAGGGGCGAATAGCAAGCCAATCACCACTGGCAACAACGCGCGCTCCCAATGGATCTGCAGTTGTACTCACAATCTCTGATGGACCAGGAAATGCGATAGTTCCGGATAACTTAATTGGAATGGCCCTTATTGATGCGCGTGCTGCGTTGGCCGCTGTAGGGCTTACTGTCTCGCAAACTATTGCAGCACCTTCCGATCAACCACAAGGAACAATTCTTGAAGTTTCTCCTGCTGTTGGTTCTGTAACAACCGCAGGCAGCGGAGTTGTTCTCACGATTGCAAGTGGTGAGATTACGGTCCCTGATCTCATTGGCGTAGAAGTGATTCAAGCTAAAACAATATTGATTCAAGCAGGTTTCTTAATTAAGGAATTCTATGAATATGATGCCGCTCAACCTGAAGGTGTTGTAATTAGACAAGCACCTGAAGCAGGTAGCACTCAGACGATTGGTAATTCAGTAACAATCACAATAAATAAGCAACCATAAATTTCTAACTTTAAATTACTTACTAATTACTGGTGATAAACCTTCTGCGCGATTGATTGCCTCTGAATCACCGCACTGCCCCAACCAATTACCTAGCATTTTATGTCCGTGTTCTGTAAGTACGGACTCTGGGTGAAATTGCACGCCTTCAATTGGCAAGGTGCGATGACGCAATGACATCACAACACCCGAATCAGTGCTGCCAGTAATTTCAAGTTCTGCTGGAACAGTATCGCGTTCGACTGCAAGTGAGTGATAACGAGTTGCCGTAAATGGTGTCGGAAGATTTTTCATCACGCCCACGCCATTGTGATTTACTTGGGAAGTTTTTCCGTGTAATAACTCAGGAGCGCGTGAAACAGTTGCACCGAATGCTTCGCCGATTGCCTGGTGACCAAGACAAACACCAAATAATGGAATCGAATTCTCAGCGCAATACTTAATCATCGCGATAGAGACGCCCGCCTTATCGGGTGTTCCTGGTCCTGGGCTAATTAGCACGCCGTCATATTTAGCTGCCTCAGCTGCCTCGACCTGATCGTTGCGAACAACGGTCGTCTGCGCCCCAAGCTGTGCGAGGTATTGCACCAGGTTGAAGACGAAGGAGTCATAGTTATCGATGACAAGGATGTGGGCCACGGGGTAATTCTCCTGTAATCTAGCGCCTATGCCAAAGTCAAAATTGCGTAAAAAAGTCCAAGAGCAGCACGCTCACGAAGAGCAGATTCATGCTGTAGAGACTCCCTACCAAGAGAGCCCAGCTTGGCTCGCACCGGTTATGGTCGCAAACTTTCTTATCGGCCTCTTCTGGATTGTTATCTACTACGTGAATACCAATCTACCTATCGGTGGCCTCGGCAACTGGAACATGGCTATCGGCTTTACCTTTATCGCGATTGGTTTCAGCCTCGCGACTAAATGGCGATAGAGCGAAGCGTCATCGCTTTAGATAGCTAGAGCGCAGCTAAGTTTATTTTCTCCTGAAGTTAAAGTATGAGAACTTCCATCTGGCAGCTCTGCTGTTGCAGTTGAGCCCGCAGGAACCAAAATGCGAATATCAAACCTTTCATTCACGCGCTTCCATTGAACTTCGATGCGACCATGTGCTGAATCAAGCTTCAGATCAATTTCATTAACTTTGCTACTCAAATGTGGTTTTACTACAAAACTCTTATAAGCCGGAGCGACCGACTTTAGTCCGGCAATGTACTGATGTAAAAATGAAATCACTGCACCTTTACTGTAATGGTTGAGTGATGCATCGAGCTTTCCATCATCATCAATGCCGCCCCAATTTTCCCAAATCGTCGTGGCGCCCTTCTTCTTCATATACATCCATGAAGGCACGGTATCTTGGAAAAGAATGTCGTAGGCAACGTCGGTATACCCAATATCGGAAAGTGTGGAGAGAAGATATGGCGTTGCAAGAAATCCTGTACCTAGATGATTTCCCGCCTCGCGAATAATTGCTACGAGCCGCTTGCCCATTTCCTCTCGAAGTTCGAGCGGCGATAAACCAAAGTGCAGTGCTCGTAAATAATTTGCTTGCGTTTCATTAGCAAGACGACCATTTGACAATATGTACTCTTTTTGCCATGCATCTTTGATTTTGGGGGCGATATCAAAATATTTCTTTAAATCAGCATCTGACTTGCCAATTAATTTTCCAATTTCAATCATCTGCAATGTAGAGCGATACATATAGGCAGTTGCGGTAATTCCGTGATCAGGTGTGAAAAACTCTTGGGGGTCTACAGGGAGGGTGTCCCCGGCTGCAAGCCACTCTCCCCAATGAAACGGGGCATCCCAGATGAATTCTTCATGTGCGGCGGGAACAGGTCTTGCCGCAGCGCGATCAGCGTGGCGCACATTCTTTGCTCGACCATAAGCAAAATCCATCCACTTAACCATCGCGCTCCAAGATTCACGCGCTAATTTGAGGTCGCCATAGGCGTTATACATATCAAGCGGCGTAGAAACGATTGCATCGCCCCAGCCTGCTGATCCGTTCATGAGCGAATATTCGCCCTCAGGACGCATTTTCTTATCCGATGGCGCGATATTAGGAATTACTCCATCGGGACTTTGACCGACTACGACATCTGCCATCCATTTTCGCGTGGCATCAAGAACGTCATATAAAAATGCTGCTGTCGGTGAAAAGAGTTGCCAGTCTCCAGTCCATCCAGCGCGCTCTCGCGTTGGGCAATCTGTAGGAACTCCACACATATTGTCGCGGAATGACCAGACTGTCGCCTCATGCAACCAATTGAGGTTCTCATTATCGGATGTGAACCACCCAGTGCGACGAAGATCTGAATGAACAACAACCGCGCTTATCTCATCTGCAGTAATTTGGCCTGGATGTCCAATGATTTCAACAAATTGAAAACCTTGAGTTGTAAAGTAATTTTCGAATAAATCACCTTTGACGCCACTCGAAGTAACAACCGCACGTTGCCCACCCGTAAGGCTTGCCGCGCCCGGAAATGAGAGAATCATGCTCTCCATATTTACATGACCATCTGGGTAGAGACCTTCGGCATGCTTAATCTCAATTTTTGTGTCGAGCGGACCCAAGTTAGAAAGTTTGATCCATCCATTAATGTTCTGGCCAAAATCAATAACAATGGCGCCATCACCTAACGTCTTTATTGAAACTGGTTTCAGCTCTTCAATCGCTCGGATTGGTGGAGCAAACTCTCGCACCAGTGCAGCCTCAGTGCTGCCTAGTATGGGCGCATCCCATGCTGAATCATCAAAGCCATTCATCTTTATTGCAGAATCAAATAGACGACGATCTTCAACTTGACCTTCCATTAAATCCGCCGCCAGAATGTGAGACGGCGAGACTTTCCACGTTAAATCACTATCAACTGATTGATGAGTACCATCTGTGTAATCGATATCCATTTCAAAGAGCGCCGCAACATGATTCTCATAATTAACGTCAACACGCCAAACACCAGTTGAGCTTCGAAAAAAACCATCTGCTAATTCGAATACAACTGTGTGGGTTCCTGGCTTGATAGCGTGGGTTACGTCATATTCCTGCACCGCAATATGAAACCGATAATCTGTTGTGTCAGGGGTCAAAACTTTGTCGCCGATACGGTTGCCATCAATATAAATATTGTAAATTCCTTGAGCAGTTGCCTTTATTGTTGCCTTCTTCACCGGTCCTGAAACTACAAATTCTTTGCGAAGAAAATATGCAGGGCGTTCAGCACGTTCTGCTACAACATCCTCGCGCACCTGCATCCATTGTGCGCGAGGTTCACCTTCGCTCCAGAAGTATTGATACGGTGATGACTCTGTGAGCTGATATGACATTTTTTATGCGACTTTAAAGCTAGTTATCTCAGGTGCAGAGATAAGAATGTCGTAGTGACCATGTCCGACCTCGTGCTTATTTGAAACCACTTTGCCATTAACGCGCATAGACGAAGCAGAGGTTGTTGGGAAATCCAAGACCGCCTTTGATCCAAATGGAACAACTATCTTTGCAGCCATGGTTCCGCCATCGATAATCTCCCAATCAATTGAGGCGATTCCATATGGTGTGTTCACTGATGCAGATGCATAAGAGAAACCTTCACCTGGTCGTGGTGCGAATGTAATGTGGCGATAGCCTGGATTCTTAACAGTAGGTGCAATACCTGCAACATTGCGGTAGACCCAGTCAATCACTGCGCCGTATGCATAGTGATTAAATGAAATCATTGAAGGATTCTCTTGCTCTTCACTTGCGGTAGACATCTGTCCCTTGTGAATAGAACCATCTTCGTAGATAGCATCCCAACGCTCCCAAATTGTTGTTGCCTTCTGATCAACTTGGTAGAGCCATGAGAGAACCTTGCGGCGCATCAACATTGTGTATGCCGCGCTGAAGTGACCGTTCTTTGAGAGGGCGTGCAAAATCAACGGAGTTCCAAGGAAGCCAGTTGTGATCTTTCCTTGATCTGCAATGACTTTATCGCTCAAGATTTGTGCAACTGCTGCGCGCTCTGATTCTGGAACGATGCCGAATTCAATTGCAATTGAGCAACCTGCGGTTGTCTCTTTCGCCTCTGCTCCGAAATGCTCCCAGATATCTTTGCGAAGTGTTGCCGCTAGTTCGGTGTACTCCTTTTGATGTGCAGCATCTCCTGCGAGTGCTTCTACATCAGCAGCTAACTGAACAGTGTTTGCAAAGAATGCATTCGCTACAAACTGTGCCTTTACCTTTGAGAGCCAAGGACGATCAACAGGTGCATCTGGATCACACCAATCACCAAACTGGAACTCCTCTGGCAAGAACTTCTCGCCCTTACGACGATCGGAGAGGCCCTTTACATATGTGCGAATAGATTCAACTTGTTGCTTCAGTGTTGAAAGGCTTCCGAATGATTCATAAGTTGCCATCGGAACGATTGTTGCTGCATCTGCCCAACCGGCACGGTCGGTGATAATCCACGCTTCTTCCTCTGATGCAGGTGATGGATGCTTCGACAAAATATCTGGAACAACTGCGCCAACTGCGCCGAATCGCTTCTGATCGATAGCTAGGTCAAATAACCAGCTGCGCCAGAATGAATCGATTTTAAATAGTGTGTTCGCTGTAGTTGCGATTGCTTGCGCATCACCTGTCCAACCGAGGCGCTCATCGCGTTGTGGGCAGTCGGTAGGAACAGAGACCATGTTGTCATGAATAGACCAGACAACATTCTGATGGAGTCGGTTGAGACGAGCATCAGATGATGAGAAGTATCCGCGACGCTCATTTGCTGATGAAACAGCGACTCCGATAGCAGAGATGAACTTGGCTGGACCGGTTACTTCAGCAAATTGGAAACCGTGGAAAGTGAACTTAGGTTCGATCACACTTCGGCCATCGTGTCCGAGTGTGTAGATATCTGTCGCCTTTGCGGTACGAAGTGCGGCAGTGTGCAAGTTTGGTCCAGGCTCTAGAACTTCAGCGTGGCGCACTGTGATCACATCGCCCTTCTTGCCATCAACAACTAAACGCACCCAACCTGAAATATTTTGTGTGAAATCAAGGAGAGTTCTGTTATTTGAATCAACAATCTTTGAAGCGAATTCTTCAATCTTAAGTACGCGAGTAGATGTACGAGGAAGCAAGTTTTCACGCTTGATGGTGTGAATTACTGGCGCCTTCCATGAAGAATCATTAAAGCCGGCGAGCTTCCAGCCCTTCTGCTCTTTAGTGAAATCAATATGTGAACCGTCATAAATATCACCGAACTGGATTTCGCCAGTCGATACTTTCCAACTGTCATCGGTAGCAATGATCTCTTTGCTGCCATCGGTGTAAGTGATTTCTAGTTGAGCAAGTAAAGAGATTGTTGTTCCATAGTTATCGTAGATATTCATGAAGCCGAATTTTCCACGAGTCCAACCATCGCCAAGTTCGGCTGCAAAACAATTTGCGCCATCTTGCACCAAGCGGGTGACATCGTGGGTTAAATAGGTGATGCGATCATCGAGCGCGGTCCAACCTGGAGTGAAATATTCTTCAGTGACGTTAACGCCATTGAGATAGAGTGAGTGAATACCTTCAGAAGTTGCATAGATGCGCGCCTTAGCAACTGCCTTCTTTGCGGAAAATTCTTTGCGCAAGATTGGTGACGGTGCAGAGTGAAGTGAGTTATCACCGATAGCGCGACCAACTAAATCATTTCCGGATGCGAGCCCGGTCTCAAATGTTGCGAGTGGACTGTAATCACTCCATCCATGTTGCGTCGCAATCCGAACACGTAGTCGGCGTATCTCTTGGGCCTTTGAGATATGTCCTTTTGCGAGAATTTCAATCTGCTCTGAACTTGTTACAGCAGGGGATGTAACAACTGAACCATCTTCACCGATAGATGAAATCTCATATCCAACTTGCACCGCATCTGCGCGGTCAGATGAAATTTGCCAAGTCAGCAAGGGATCAACAATCGGCAGACCAATTAAGTCTGCTGAAAACTGAGTCTGTAGCCCAATGACGCGAGTAACTTCATCGCGCTGAGTAGTTGCTGGAAGATTGGACATGATTTCCCCTTTGTACTTTTCTTGAATCGATTCAAGAGTATGCAAAATTTAGCGGGGGTTATTGGGAGCGTCAATATGTTTTTAAATTTATTTATTTAGCGTATTTCTCAAACTTTGATATTGAACACTTCAATTATCTATCAGTGGAGCTTGAGGACTCTGCCGCCGAAGAACCATTCGGTGGCATAAACAACTCCATCTTTCGATGCAGTTATTCCGTGAGGGCTGTTGATGCAACCATCTGCAATCGTTGGAGCCACTGTTTCATCGGAACCTTCTGTGGCTAACTTATTCGGCCACCCAGGTCGCTCTTGCGAATGTGTTGAAGGCACTTGCGCTGTTGCTACACCACTCTTTGAAATCTTAACGATTGCACCAAAGAGATCAGTCACGAACAAATCATCACCAGATACCGCCAGCGAAGAAGGCGTAGTAATTACATCTGCAGTAACTTGGTGAAGGAACTTGCCGGACTCATCGAAAGTAAGTACTCGCTTATTCTTTCGGTCAGCGACAACAATTTGTGCCTGACCACTGCGCTTATCAATCGCAACACCATGTGGACAATCGAAGAGTGATCCCGAAGCAGAGCCATCTAACGTTTCAACTTCTCCATTTGCGCGATAGCTATGCAGAAGACTTAGCCCATAACCATCTGCAATCCAAATATCGCCACTGTCGGCTACTGCAACAGAAGTTGGGCGCCAATGCTCTGTTGAAGCAGGAGTCGTTTGTGGAGGAGTCAGCTCTTTAACAATTTTTCCCTGCAGATTTATTTTTACTACTTTGCCGGGAGCTTGCGCACCTGGATCACAAATCCAAATAAAATCCTCTCCTGATTCAAAGGTTGTTGCGATTCCGTGTGCAACCGCTATATCAACTGCAATCTTCTCTGACTTGCCACTAGCAACATCAAGAAAAACGAGACCGTGGCCGCCTGCGGCTTCAAAAACTAAACGCCCGTCACTAAGAATTGCGATACCCGAATGCATCCAGCCATCTTTTGGGTCGCCTTCGAAAATTACCTCGAAGTTAGCCCTTGATTCATGTTTTGACATATTAATTCCAATCGACAATCACTGCGCCAGCTTCATACGTTGCCACTGGATGAGCAAAAGGAATTGGTTCGTTCTGCTCAGCTTTGATAAGTCGTAGACCTGAAGTATTGGAAATCAGCTGCATTACAGCTGTTTTTATCTCGACTCGCGCAACTTGTTGCCCCACACAACCGTGGATTCCATGGCCAAATCCCATATGACCAAAGGCATCGCGCGATAAATCAAAGCGATCTGGATCGCTAAATTGTCGCTCGTCATGGTTTGCCGCTACCGGCGATACCGAGACAGATACTCCTGCAGGGATTTTCACATCTCCAAATTCGATATCTTCGGTGGCGGTACGTGGGAAGACTGTTAAGAACATCGCACCAACGCGCATGAACTCTTCCATTCCACCGTGAATTAACTCAGGATCATTTTTGAGAGCTTCAAGTTGATCAGGATTATTTAAGAGAGCAGTCATGGCAGTTGAAATCATGTAGGCGACAGAATCTCTACCAGAGACCATGAGAGACAAGGTTAACCCTTCGATTTCAGGAACAGTTAAATCTGTGCGAAGTAGATCGCTTAATACATCTTCGGCTAATTCATTCTTCTTTACCGCAAGAACTTCACGCAAGAATGCAATCTTCTGGTCAGTCTCTGACTCTTCGACGAAAAGTTCTGAGTATCGACTGCGGAATTGTTCTGGGATACCTAAAACTCTCATATGCCCCGCAGCAGAGATTGGCTGTGAATAATGCTTGGTAATATCAACTGGACGTGGTTGTGTTTTTAGAATCTCAAATTGTTTAGCGATTATCTCTTTCATATCGCTCTCATAGCTACGAGCAGATTTCACAGAGTAACGATTTAAAATTGTGCGGCGGATACGCGCATGTTGTTCTCCATCTAAACCAAGAACATTTCCAGCATCTAGCTCAGACCCTGAAATTAATTCATATCCCGTAATTAACACCTCTCCGTGGTGTGCTGGCATGCGCGGAGGCGATTGGCTAAATCGCTTATCTTCTAAAACCATCCGCGCAAGTTCGTAGCGATTAATGATCATTCCAATGTGCCCATCAGAGTATTCAAGTGGTGTTGCTGCACCTTCTTCACGCCAGGTAGCGAAAGTTGATGAAGGACAGAGAGGGGTGCCATCGTTAGGGATTCGTCTAATCTCAGGCATAGGGCATCTAGCTACTTTCTCATCGGACCCGGATTGATTAGACATTGACGGTCTCCTCCATTTTCTTTCGCTCTTGTCGAAACTCTTTAGACATATTCCAGCCAAGTAGCCCGGTCATAGAACCATCAGCAAATGTTGCACCAACAAAACTATTGTCGGCAAGGCTTCCGTGCAAGATCTGGAAATCAAGCTTGGGATCAAGGTGCCCAACCAAGGTAATTCTCTGGCCAAAAATCTCGCTCCAGAAAAATGATCGTGAAATCACGCTCTCGGTACCGGTGGCAATGTACTTGCCGACTGCGAGACCTTGTTCGATTGCAGAGCTCTGGTTTTCTCGCTTAATCGCAGCGCCACTTCGCTTATCCAACCAACGGGCAACATCTCCGACTGCAAAAATATCTGTAGCGGCTTCTCCTTTGTCATCACAGAGCACACCATTACTTATATCGAGACCACTTTCTGCAAGCCATTCAGTGTTATTAACTGATCCGATTGCAAGAACTAAAAGCTCTACCTCAATTGATTCGCCATCATTTAATTGAATTTCTACTTTATCGCCGATTTCATTTATCGCCTTTACTCCAACACCAAGACGCATTTCAACGTTGTTTTCTATAAATAACTCTTTAATCTTTTCGGAGATATGGCCGCCGCTCATTGGCAAATTCGGCAGCGAAATTTGATCAAGAATAGTGACTTTCTTTCCTAAATCAGAGATAGCAGAGGCAATCTCGCAACCCAAGACACCCGAACCGATAACACCGACATGTGTGACCTTCGCTAGTTGCTCTTTTAGGTTAAGGGTGTCTTCGAGATTTCGAACTGTTATTACTTTTTTGATATTTTCGCTCATATCAATTTTGCGGGCACGCACTCCGGTTGCAATAATTAATTTATCGAAGTCATGTTCTGTATCGCCGATAAGAATCTTTTTTTCACGCGAACGTAATCCGGTGACTTTGGCTCCGCTGTGAAACTCAATATTTAAATCTTGAATTCTCTCTGGCGTTGTAATAAAACACTTTGATGCATCCCATGTACCTAAGAGAACTTGCTTAGATAGCGGTGGGCGATTGTATGGAAGACAATCTTCACCACTAAAAATCTGAATCCGTCCAGCAAAACCTTCTGCGCGCAACGCCTCTGCAGATGTGAAAGCTGCCAAAGATCCGCCTGCAATAACTACTCCGGCGCTGGCAGTCATTTTTATTCCTCTATAACAATCGCCTTTGCAGGACAGAGCGTTGCTGCTTTACGCGCAGCTGCATGCGAGCTCTCGCCCGGAGTTTCATTGAGAAGAATTACTAATCCTTCATCATCTTGATCAAAGATTGATCCAGCAACGAGTGCGCACTGTCCAGCTCCGATGCAAGCTTCGCGATCAACACGTACCTTCATTTTTTACTCCGTAACTTGCTCTTGATTAGGTCGAAACTTTGAATCGTTTCAAGCTGAAAAGATAGCAATGAAATTGGTGAAGGTCAACGCTTTTTGGTCGATTCTCGTTCGACGAGTTTGGGTTGGAACTTAATCTGTTGGTGCTGATGGCTCTCACCATCTTCGCACTCACTCAATAACAAGTCTGCTGCGGTGACGCCTATCTGATATGCCGGTTGTGAAATCGACGAAAGTGGGATTGCCGCCGATGAAGCAAATTTAATGTCGTCATATCCCAAGATTGAAATCTGATCCGGAACTTTGACCTTTGCCGCCATTAATCCGCGCATCACGCCGAGCGCCAAAAGATCATTGGCGCAGAAAACGGCGGTGGGCAGTGTCGGCAGTTCAAGGATTGCCTTTGCAGCTTCCTCGCCTTGGGCCGAATTCATTAATGGAACTCTGATGGTTTCAATCTTTACATTGCCTGCCTTGGCAGCTTTTGCAACTCCAATACCTCGCTCTGCTACCTGCGGAATACTCTCGGGACCACAGACCCAAGCAATATCGTGATGTCCTAAATCAGATAAATACTCGATGGCGATACGTCCACCATAAATATCATCAACAGAGACTGAGCAATGATTGTTGCCTTTCTGCTCTTGGTCTAAAAGGGTGACAGAAATTCCGCGGCCTTTCATCTCTTCCATACGATTTGATTTGATATCGCTCGGTGAAAATAAAACACCACGTACCTGTTGTTCAATCAATACATTGATATAGCGCTCTTCTTTTTGAACTGATTCATCTGAGTTGCAGAGAAAAACGGCGTAGTCGCGTTTATTCGCGCCATCTTCAACACCACGTGCGACCTCAGTAAAGAATGGATTAGAGACATCGGGAACAATTAATCCGATAGTGCGGCTATTGCCAAAGCGCAGTTGGCGCGCAAAACCGTTGGGAACAAATCCCAACTCTTTAATTGTCTCTCGCACCCGGTTTAAAGTTTTCTCAGCAACGATCTCGGGGCGGTTCAAAACATTAGAAACGGTGCCAACTGAGACTTTTGCTGATTTTGCGACATCTCGAAGGCTTACGCTCATGGTCGCGGAGTCTGCTCCTGAAATTGAACGGTGTCAATTTTTTTAACTTTTGAGGCTTGACTAGAGTCAAGAACACGCATAAGTTGCCGTCATTAAGGCTGAATCGATTCAATCCAGTTAGGTGGGCAGATTATGGCAAATGCAGATGAAGTTAAAAAAGTTCTTAACCGCTTAGGCGTTGAGACTCCTTCGTGGGCCTACGGAAATTCAGGCACTCGCTTCAAAGTTTTTGGCCAGCCGGGTGTCCCGCGCGATCCATACGAGAAGGTCGCAGATGCAGCCCAAGTCAATAAGTACACCGGCGCAGCGCCAACAGTTGCTCTACATATCCCATGGGATAAAGTCGAAGATTACAAAGATTTTAGTGCGCACGCGCAGAGCCTTGGGGTAAAGCTCGGAACAATCAATTCAAATACATTCCAAGATGATCAATACATCTTGGGTTCAGTCTGTGCGCCAGATCCAAAGGTGCGTGCCAATGCGGTAAAGCATCTCCTTGATTGCGTCGACATCATGGATCAAACCGGTGTGCAGGATCTCAAACTCTGGTTTGCAGATGGCACAAACTATCCTGGACAAGATGACATCGCAGATCGCCAAAACCGTTTAGCTGAATCACTCGCACAGGTATACGCGCGTATCGGTGATAACCAACGCCTGCTTCTTGAATACAAATTCTTCGAGCCAGCTTTCTATCACACTGATGTTCCTGACTGGGGAACTTCATTGCTGCACTGCATGGCGCTTGGTCCAAAGGCAATGGTTGTTGTCGATACCGGACACCATGCACCAGGAACAAATATTGAATTCATCGTCGCTGGTTTGTTACGTGCAAAGCGCCTTGGTGCCTTTGACTTTAACTCTCGCTTCTATGCAGATGATGATTTGATTGTTGGCGCAGCAGATCCTTTCCAACTCTTCCGCATCATGCACGAAGTAAATATCAATGGTGGTTTTGATGTCGGAACTCCGGTGTCATATGTACTGGATCAATGCCATAACATCGAAGCGAAGATTCCTGGTCAGATTAGATCCATCATGAATGTTCAAGAAGCAGTTGCAAAAGCTGTTCTTGTTGATCAGAGCGCTCTTAAGGCTGCACAACGTGCTGGTGATGTTCTCGCTGCACACGAATGTTTAATGGATGCCTATAACACTGATGTTCGCGGCCTATTGCGCGAATGGCGTAGTGATAAGGGAATCGATCCAGAACCAATGAAGGCATATGCCGCAAGTGGCTATGCAGCAAAGATTGCAACAGAACGTGTCGGTGGAAATCAAGCTGGTTGGGGTGCTTAATTAGATGAGTAAGAAGAGCGTTGAAGAGTTATTAGGTCGCAGTAACCGACTGGGGAGCAATCCAAAGTTCACTAATTATGCTGGTGGTAACACCTCAGCTAAAGGTGAAGCACAGGATCCATCTACTGGTGAAAAGGTAGGTGTTCTCTACGTCAAAGGTTCAGGCGGTGATTTAGGAACTCTCAAAGAGTCAGGTCTGGCAGCGCTCTATCTTGATCGAATGCGTGCTCTCGTTAATGTCTATCGCGGTGTAGAACATGAAGACGAGATGGTTGCACTCTTTGATTACTGCACATTTGGTCGCGGTGGTGCCGCACCCTCAATTGATACTGCAATGCACGGGTTGGTCGATGTCGCGCACGTCGATCACCTGCACCCAGATTCAATTATCGCTCTGGCAACGGCTGCAGATGGTCAGGCGCTTACTCGCGAATGTTTTGGCGATGAAATTCTCTGGGTTGATTGGCGTCGTCCCGGATTCCAACTTGGATTAGATATCGCAGCAATTGCAAAAGAGAATCCAAAAGCTAAGGGCGCAATTCTTGGTGGACATGGTTTAACAACATGGGCAGAAAATTCTGATGAGTGCGAGAAGCGTTCAATCGATGCAATTGAAAAGGCAGAGAAGTTCTTAGCAAGTAAAGGCAAGAAAGATCCATTCGGAGCAGCTGTTAAAGAGAAGGCTCCCCTTGCACCTGATGCACGTCTTGCAAAAGCAGCGCTCTTAGCGCCAGCTCTCCGCGGAATCGCATCACAAGATAACCCGATGCTCGGCCACTTTAACGATAGCGATGTAGTGCTTGATTTCATCTCTCATGCAGAGCTAGGTCGACTCGCAGCACTCGGAACATCATGTCCGGATCATTTCTTGCGAACCAAAATATCTCCGATGGTTATCGACACTCCTTCGAGTGCAACAGTTGAAGAGATTATTGCTCGTGCACATGAACTTCATGGCGCTTATCGTGAAACCTACGCCAATTACTATAAAAAGTACGCGACAGCTGATTCTCCAGCGATGCGCGGTGCTGATCCCCTAATCATTCTCGTACCTGGCGTCGGAATGTTTAGCTACGGAAAAGATAAGCAGACGGCTCGTGTTGCCGGTGAGTTCTATACCAATGCAATCAACGTGATGCGCGGTGCGGAATCCGTTTCAACATATAAGCCAATCGATGAATCAGAGAAGTTCAACATCGAGTACTGGGAGCTTGAAGAAGCAAAGCTTCGCCGTATGCCAAAACCAAAGCCACTCGCTGGACGTGTTGCAATAGTTACTGGTGGCGGTTCTGGTATCGGAAAAGCAACAAGCCTTCGCCTGGCATCAGAGGGTGCCTGCGTAGTTGTTGCAGATCGCGATCTCGATGCTGCAACTGCTGTCGCACTTGAAATCGGTAATAGCGACCGAGCAATTGCAGTAAAGGTAGATGTCACTGATGAAGAAGCGATTATCGCAACTGTTCATGCTGCATCGATTGCATTTGGTGGAGTTGACCTTGTAGTCAATAACGCGGGACTTTCATTAAGTAAGCCACTTACCGAAACAACAGTTGCTGATTGGGATCTGCAGCACGATGTAATGGCTCGTGGTTCATTTTTGATGTCACGCGAATCAGCCAAGGCGATGATTGCGCAAAAGATGGGCGGAGATATTGTTTACATCTCATCTAAGAACTCAATCTTCGCTGGTCCAAATAACATTGCATACGGCGCGACCAAAGCGGACCAGGCGCATCAAGTAAGACTTCTTGCAGCCGAACTCGGTGCACATCAGATTCGTGTCAATGGAGTAAATCCTGATGGAGTTGTTCGCGGTTCAGGAATCTTCTCATCTGGATGGGGTGCAAACCGCGCTGCTGTTTACGGTGTTGAAGAGAACAAGCTCGGCGAATATTACGCACAGCGTTCTATTTTAAAGCGCGAAGTTTTGCCAGAACATATCGCTGCAGCTGTCTTTGTTCTCTGCGCATCAGATCTTCAACTCACTACTGGGTTGCATATTCCGGTTGATAGCGGTGTAGCAGCTGCATTTATGCGTTAAACGAGCCCAGATATGCATCAATTCTTAGCGGTAGATCTCGGGGCAACCAGCGGTCGCGTCGCTATTGGCAGCATCGCTGATGGTGCAATCTCACTCTCGATTGTTCATCGTTTTGCTCACGAGGTCATCGAAGACCCAAGTGGATCACTGCTCTGGAACTGGGATTTAATCTTTTCTCAAGTCCTACATGGGCTGAAGGAAGCTGCCAAAGTTTCAAAACCTATAAGCCTGGCAGTTGATTCATGGGCAGTTGATTACGGTTTTATCTCAAGTGATAAGGAAATCATTGGAGATATCCACGCCTATCGAGATTTGCGCAATGAGATTGCGTCAAAAGCTCTAATCGCCAAACTCGGTAAAGAGCGGATTTATTCAACAACCGGAATCCAATTCCTGACATTTAATACTATCTACCAACTCTACGCCTCTAAAGAGTTGGCTGAGTATATAAGTGCTGATAAATTCTTGATGTTGCCTGATCTCATCAACTTTATTTTTTCAGGGGTCATCTCAACTGAAGTAACAAATGCATCAAGCACACAAGCGCTCAACACATCTACGCGCACGTGGGATAAAGAACTTATTGAGTTAGCCGGAATCAATTACTCACTCTTTTCAAAGCTACACGAACCCGGAACATTACTAGGCACTGTGACTGGTTACCCCGAACTCGACGGAATCAAAGTTGTTGCAGCTGCATCGCATGACACAGCATCAGCTATTGCTGGGATCCCATTTGGTAATCGTGAAGTCGAAGCTTATATTTCTAGCGGTACATGGTCATTGGTCGGCATCGAGAGCGAGCGCCCATTCACATCCGAGGCCGCATTTGCAGCAAATGTCACCAACGAATTAGGTGTTGAAGGCACAGTCCGAGTTCTTAAAAATGTAACTGGTATGTGGTTATTAGAAGAGTGTCGACGCACTTGGCGCGAAAGCGGAAGCGATGTAGAGATGGCCGAACTCATCGCGTTAGCCGAAGCTGCTCGTGGTTTCCAAACATTGATTGATCCCAATGATCCGCTCTTTGCTCCCCCTGGCGATATGCCAAAGCGCATCGTTGATTACTGCCGTGAAAGAGGGTTGGCCGCACCATCGACGCCTGGCGAATTCGCAATCACTATCTTTAATAGTCTTGCCCACGCTTATAAGAAGACTTTGGACGAGATAGCCGCTGTCTCTGGGCGCAAAATCAACCTTATTCATATCCTCGGCGGAGGCTCGCAAAATGACCTGCTTAATCAAATTACCGCTGATATCTGCGGAGTAACTGTAAAGACGGGGCCAGTTGAGGCGACCTTATTTGGCAATATTGCAGTTCAGGCGATTTCGGCTGGCGCAGTGAAGGATCTCGCAGAGGCGCGAGCTCTCATCAAGAATTCCTTTACTTCAAAGGAATTTACCCCGCGCTAACGATTACCCTAGCCTTCATGAAGCTAGCTATTGCGCTCGTTGCCTATCTCGTCACTGTTGTGGCGATTATCCTCTTTGCGCGGAGCGTTCGTAAATTACTTACGATCTATAAAGCTGGGCAACCTGATCCCACTCGCTCTGGTGATCGCGCTGCGCGTTTAAAGAATATGTTGGTTGAAGTTCTAGGCCACACCAAGATGCTCAACTTCACTGCAACAGGCATCGCTCATTGGTTTGTTATGGTCGGCTTCGGCGCACTCTTTGGAACTTTAGTAACCGCATATGGTCAGCTGCTTGATCCACATTTTGCGCTACCAATCATCGGCCATTTTGTTGGTTACGAACTCTTTGCCGAAACTATTGCAGCCCTTACCGGAATCGGAATCGTCACACTTATCGCAATTAGACAAGTAACTCGTTTCTTTCATGTCGGTCGTACATCTCGCTTTGCGGGTTCTAACTCAGGTCGTGCTTACTATGTAGAGGCAACAATTCTTGCCATCGTCTTCTGTGTGATTGCACTTCGTGGGCTTGAAGGTGCGCTACAAGGAAAAGAGTCGTGGAACTGGCACTATGCAATCTCTTGGCCAGCGGTCTCTTTCTTCTCTTCATGGAGCGTTGCATCAATAGAAACTGCAATTTTTGTTGTAGCCACAATAAAGATTTTGGTTTCGATGGTCTGGTTTATCGTAATCGCCACCAACTTAACAATGGGCATTGCATGGCACCGCTTCTTAGCCTTCTTTAATATTTACTACAAGCGCAATATTGATCAACCTGCACTCGGCGCACTGCCTGAGATGTTATCTAAGGGCAAACCAGTTAACTTTGAAGATCCAGCTGAAGATGATGTCTTCGGTCTTGGTACACGTGGCGACATTTCTTGGAAAGGCCTGCTCGATATGACGAGCTGTACCGAATGCGGCCGCTGCCAATCGCAATGCCCTGCTTGGCATACCGATAAGCCATTATCGCCAAAGCTATTGATTATGGCGATGCGCGATCACGCAATGGCTGGCGTCGTTGAAAGTGAAAATCTTGTTGGTACAGGAGCTCCAATCTCGCAGGATGTTTTATGGTCTTGCACCTCTTGTGGTGCATGCGTTAATGAGTGTCCGGTTGATATCGAGCATGTGGATCACATCGTTAATATGCGTCGTTTTCAAGTATTAGTTGAATCAGAGTTTCCTGCTGAACTCGGTGGAACATTTAGAAATCTTGAGAAAGCTGGCAATCCATGGGGTGCCAACAAACAAGATCGCGAAGGTTGGATTGCAGAGTGTGATTTCCCGGTTCGTGTAGTTAGTGGCGAGCTACCTGAAGAAGTTGAGTACTTATTCTGGGTTGGTTGTGCCGGTGCTTATGAAGACCGCGCAAAGAAAACAACAAAGGCGGTTGCAGAACTTTTGCATATGGCAGGTGTTAACTTTGCAGTCCTTGGAAAGCGTGAAACATGTACCGGAGACCCTGCTCGTAGATCCGGAAATGAGTTTTTATACCAGATTCTTTCGGCAGAAAATATCGAAACTTTTAAAGAGACCTTCGGTGATCGTCCCAAGGGTAAGAAGAAAGTTGTAGTTACCTGCCCTCATTGCTTTACAACAATTGGCCGCGATTATGCACAAAGTGGTTACGAACTCGAGATGTTGCACCATACCCAACTTCTCAACACATTAGTTAAAGAGGGAAAGCTCAAAGCAAGCCCTCATAAATCTGATCAGAAGATTACTTTCCATGACCCTTGTTATCTCGGGCGTCACAATCAGATCTATGCGCCACCACGTGAGTTACTTGAAGCATCTGGTTGCGATGTCGAAGAGATGCCACGAAATAAAGAACGTTCATTCTGCTGCGGTGGTGGCGGCGGACGTATGTGGATGGAAGAGAGTTTGGGTTCTCGCATCAACCTCAACCGTGTAGACGAAGCAATTGCAACCGGCGCGCCAGAAGTTGCAGTGGCGTGTCCGTTCTGTCGCATCATGGTTGGTGACGGCATGACTGCCCGTCAATCAGATGTTGAAGTTTTAGATGTAGCGCAAGTCTTACTTCGCAGCGTTAAAAACCAGTAATAGCTTGGTAATTAAGAAGCCGCCGACTAGCCCGCCTAGATGGGCGCGCCAATCGACGCCGCCGATGGTGAAGCCGAGCGCAAAGTTGATAAGTACAATAATTATGATTCCTTTTATCTCTGTGCCAACTTTGCGGCCGAGGGCGATAAATGCACCAAAGAGCCCGAAAACAGCGCCAGAGGCTCCGATTGAGTAACCGTTGAAGCCAAGTGAATAAGCAGATGCAAGAGATCCTGCGAGCAGCGATACAAAGAAGATAATCAGAAAGCGAGTACGGCCGAGCAAACTTTCAATTGGTGAGCCTAATGAATGTATCGCCATCATATTAAATGCCAAGTGAATCGGAATTGATGATGAAGTGTCATGCAAAAGAGCGACAGTAAAGAGGCGATACCACTCATTGCTGGCTCGTAAATATTCGATATTTACTAAAGCAAAGGTATTGATTATCGAAGAATCAAGGAGTTCCCAAAGATAGAAGGCGCAGATCACCGTAATCAAAGCGACTACGGTGCTGCGCGACTTCAACATTAAGCGATTGTGACGCTATTGATTACAATAGGTGTAACAGGCTTATCTTGTGCACCTGTTGGTGTGGACTCAATCTTGTCGACAACTGCTTGCGACGCTGCATCCTTTACCTCACCGAAAATAGTGTGCTTGCGGTTTAGCCATGTAGTTGGCGCTGCTGTGATAAAAAACTGTGAACCATTTGTATTTGGTCCAGAGTTTGCCATCGCCAAAATGTATGGGCGATCGAATGTGAGCTCGCCATGAAACTCATCGGCAAATGAGTAGCCTGGGCCGCCAAAACCTTGGCCAAGAGGATCTCCGCCTTGAATCATGAAGCCGCTAATCACGCGGTGGAAAATTGTGCCGTCGTAGAGGTTCTCATTGGACTTCTTGCCGGTTCGGGGATCGGTCCACTCTTTCGCACCTGTTGCAAGCTCAACAAAGTTGGCTACTGTCTTTGGTGCGTGATCTGGGAAGAGTTCAATGACGATATCGCCAAGAGTTGTGTGAAGGGTTGCTGTAGATGTCATGGCGCCATCCTAAGGTAGGGCCAAGTGGCATACCGCCCGCTCTTACGGGGTGAGAATTCCATCTCAACTATTGAGATGTCCTCAGATAATGAGATTAGAACGTTATCTAAATTTCCTTGACTGACCCCGAACAGGGCGCTAATTTTTGAGCAGTTGAAAGGATTCAAATTCGGGATTCGCTCCCAGGATGTGACTCCCGTAACACTGGCAGTAGTTGAAAGCTTTCAAACTAAGGGACATCGGGTCTCTTGGATCGTTAAGTAATAGCAAGGAAAGAAAAGGAGTAAAAATGAATGTTGTTCGTAGCAGCCGTATTGCAAAGACACTGACACTTGGCGTTTCAGTCGTTCTTGCATCAGCGATGTTGGTAGCTCCAGCTCGTGCGGCAACAGAAATTACATTCCAGACAAATAACTCTGGAACTGCTCGCGATATGTGGGATGCACTCACAGCGGCATACATGAAGGCAAATCCAGATGTCACCATCAAGGTCAACTATGTTCCTGGTGGCGTCGAGGGTGATGCACTTCTTAAGTCACAGCTTGCATCAGGTACAGCAGCTGACGTGTTTATCTACAACGTTGGTGCTCTCCTCCAGGCTATCGATCCAGTTCGTAACCTCGTAAACCTTAAGAACGAGCCATGGATGAAGACTGTTAACACAGGATTTATTCCATCTGCAACAGGTGCTGACGGTGGTATCTATGCTGCTCCATTCGGAACAGCTATGGGTGGCGGAATTCTTTACAACAAGAAGGTCTACTCACAACTTAACCTCAAGGTCCCACTAACTTGGAACGAGTTCATGGCTAACAATGCCAAGATTAAGAAGGCTGGAATTGTTCCAGTTATCAACTCATTCAAGGATTCATGGACAACACAGCTCTTCGTACTTGGAGATCACTTCAACGTAGCTGCTGCAATGCCAGGATTTGAGAAGAAGTTCACAGCTAACAAGATTGTTCTTGCTGATAACAAGGCAACACTTGCTGGCTTTAGCTACCTAGAGCAGATCAGAAAAGCTGGATACACAAACAAGGATGCCGCAGCAACAACATTTGCTAAGGCACTTGAGTATCTAGCACTTGGTAAGGGTGCTCACTACCCAATGCTCTCTGCTGGTATCGACACAATCGTTACTAACTTCCCAACAAAGGCTCCAGATATTGGATTCTTCGCACAGCCTGGCACAAATGCCAAGAGCAACGGTGCAACAGTATGGATGCCATCAGGTATCTACATCTCAAAGACAACAAAGGTGCTTGAAGAGGCTAAGAAGTTTGTAGCTTGGACAGTATCTAAGGAGTCATTCCAGGTTCAGAATAAGGTTGTTCCTCCATCAGGACCATACTTTATTAAGGGTGCTCCAGTTTCAGGTAACTTGACTGGTGTATTTACTGACCTCTACAACTACATGCAGAAGCCAGGCGCAAGCTACCCAGCTCTCGAGTTCCTTACACCTGTAAAGGGTCCAAACCTTTCACAGATCTGTGTAGAAATCGGAACCGGACAGAAGACAGCTCTTCAAGGTGCGAAGTCGTACCAGAAGGATCTTGAAAAGCAGTCACAGCAACTCGGTCTAGCTGGCTGGTAACTAGCAACAACAGTTAGCAATAACTAAATAGAAGGAGAGAACCGGGTCGAATTCGGCCCGGTTCTCTTCCTATAATTATTCGCTGGTAGTTATTCGCTGGTAGTTATTCGCAAGTCCCTTACCCCATTGGAGTGAAATGAAGAAGAAAAAGAATAAGATCAAAAGTCCTTATCCAATGTCGCTCCTTGTGCCAGGTGCGGTTCTCTATATGGCGCTCTTCTTTGTCCCAACCATCCTGTCGCTATTTTTCAGCCTTACCCGATGGACTCTCCAAGAGTGGAGCTTTATCGGATTAGAAAACTTCAAACTTTACTTCTCAGAAGAGTATCTACGTATCGGATTTAGAAACACAATCATTTACGGATTCTTAACGAGTGCGCTCAAGGTAATCATTGGTCTCTACCTTGCTAGCTTCCTCTCATCAAAATTACGCGCCTCAGGATTTATGCGCTCTGTTCTATTCTTCCCGACCTTGGTCAGTACCATCGGCGTCGGAATCACTTTCTCAATTTTGCTTAATCCTTGGGAAGGTGTTGTAAATCAATTTATCAAGTGGGTCGCCGGCCTGGTCGGTTTCACAACCGATGGACCTGGTTGGCTTGTAGATCCAAACTTACTTCCAATTATCTCTGTCTCAATGGTTGATGTCTGGAAAGGTGTTGGTATCGCAACGCTTATCTATATCGCTGGTATCGCAGCAATTCCTACAGATTATTACGAAGCTGCATCAATTGATGGCGCCAGCAAGCGTCAACAGTTCTATCAAATAACTCTTCCACTCGTTCGCCCAGCGATGTTTACCGTCATCATCCTCTCCTTCGTGGGAGGTTTGAGATCCTTCGACTTGATTTGGGCTATGACTGGTGGTGGACCTGGCTTTATCACCGACGTTCTGGGCTCCATTAACTATAAGCAGTACACCTCGGGCTACTTCGGACTTGCTACTGCAGGAAACGTAATTCTCTTCGCCTTGGTCTCAATCCTGGTATTCCCATTAGCAAGATTCCTCAATAAGAGAGAGGTGACGATGTGATACTCAGCCGCGATAAGAATAAGGTTGCAAAGCCTAAGGTTAAGTACCGCAGCATCTGGAATGACATTGTTGGCGTTCTTCTAACCGTTGTTGTCTTTATCCTCCCCTTCTATTTCTTACTAGTTAACGCTGGTAAGAATGAAGAAGATTCATTCCGATTAAATTTGTCACCGCCGAAAGATTGGCAGCTCTTAGAGAACTTCAAGACAGTTATTACCGATAACGACTACATGGTCCTTCGCTCAACCTGGAACTCCCTTGTCATGACTCTCGGTTCAGTCTTCTTCTTGATCATCATCAGCGGAATGACTGGTTATGTGATGCACCGTAAGCGAAATATTGTGACAACTATCGGCAATATCTTCGTTTTAACTGCCTTAGTTGTTCCCCCTGCGATTGTTCCAACCATCTGGGTGCTACAGCGCCTTGGTCTCTATAAGACCATGACTGGAATGATTATGATTCAGGTCGCATATGGCTTGGCTTTTGCGGTACTTATCTTCCGAAACTTTATGTCAACAATTCCTCGTGAAATTGATGAGGCGGCAATGATTGATGGCTGCACTGGTTGGGGACTCTACTTCCGAGTGATCTTCCCATTGCTTAAGCCAGTAACAATTACCATCGGAATCATCGCTACCGCTGCAATCTTTAACGACTTTACCAACCCGCTTTATTACTTGCCGGGTGAAGAGAATGCGACGCTACAGCAGACCCTCTTTAACTACGTCAGCCGTTATTCGACGCAGTACAACTTATTGTTTACCGATATTTTGTACATCACCGCTTTCCCATTAGTGGCCTTCATCTTCTTCAACAAGCGAATTGTTGCGGGTATGACTGCTGGATCAATTAAGGGATAACAGCTCAATAAGATGTAATAAGAGATGTAAAGTAAAAGCCCCGCCGGTTATCCGGTGGGGCTTTTACTATTCATACTCACTTCGTTGTGGAGACCAGGGGAATCGAACCCCTAACCCCCGCCTTGCAAAGGCGGTGCTCTACCAATTGAGCTAGGTCCCCGTTGTTAGTGCGGGGTGGGCCTAGATGGACTTGAACCATCGACCTCTTCCTTATCAGGGAAGCGCTCTAACCG
>WLDB01000050.1 GCA_009705035.1 Actinomycetota bacterium
AGCGATCACGAAGACCCTTAAGAATTTCGATGGTGTGAGCAACTGAAGGCTCTTTCACCTGAATTGGCTGGAATCGACGCTCAAGAGCAGCATCTTTCTCAATATGTTTGCGGTACTCATCGAGAGTCGTTGCACCAATTGTCTGGAGCTCACCACGAGCAAGCATCGGCTTTAAGATGCTCGCCGCATCGATTGCACCTTCTGCAGCGCCGGCGCCTACTAGTGTGTGAATTTCATCGATAAAGATAATAATGTCGCCACGAGATTTAATCTCTTTCAAGACTTTCTTAAGGCGCTCTTCGAAATCTCCACGATAACGTGAACCAGCAACGAGCGCGCCGAGATCTAGTGAGTAAACCTGCTTATCCTTCAGAGTCTCTGGGACATCATTCTTCGCAATTGCTTGCGCAAGTCCTTCTACGACTGCAGTTTTTCCAACACCTGGTTCACCGATAAGAACAGGGTTGTTCTTTGTGCGGCGAGAGAGAATCTGCATCACTCTTTCAATTTCAGGTTCGCGACCGATTACAGGGTCTAACTTACCTTCGCGAGCAGCAACTGTGAGGTTACGTCCAAATTGATCAAGGACTGTTGAAGTCGAGGCAGTACCTTCTGCTGGTCCACCTTGCGAGACTGCCTCTTTGCCCTGATAACCAGAGAGAAGTTGGATAACAGTTGAGCGAACACGATTAAGGTCTGCGCCTAGCTTTACAAGAACTTGAGCTGCAACTCCTTCGCCTTCGCGAATTAGCCCAAGAAGAATATGTTCTGTGCCGATGTAGTTATGTCCTAATTGAAGCGCTTCACGAAGTGAGAGCTCAAGGACTTTCTTGGCACGTGGGGTAAATGGAATATGGCCACTTGGCGCTTGCTGTCCTTGGCCGATGATCTCTTCTACCTGAGCGCGTACAGCATCGAGTGAGATACCCATCGATTCGAGAGCTTTGGCGGCGACGCCTTCACCTTCATGGATGAGTCCGAGGAGAATGTGTTCGGTGCCGATGTAATTGTGGTTGAGCATGCGTGCTTCTTCTTGAGCCAATACGACCACTCGTCGGGCTCTATCTGTAAAGCGCTCAAACATCGATGTACTCCTTCATCTCGCAGCAACTGCGTCAGATAGCAAGCCTATCGCCCGAATTAGGGTGGGCGCGAGGCGAGTTATTTAGCCTATAAAACCCCATATTTAGGGGGAATATTCCCGCCGAGCCCTAAATGGCTGACTAGTTTTGGAGGGTGAGCAGCATTCTGGTGTTGCCTAGGGTATTGGGCTTTACAGACTCAAGATCGAGGAACTCTGCAACACCGGCATCGTATGAACGAAGTAATTCTGTGTAAACCTCAGGGGCGACTGGAGTGCCTTCTATCTCAATAAAGCCATGACGGCTAAAGAATTGCGTCTCGAAGGTAAGGCAGAAAAGGCGCTCGACACCGACAGCTTTAGCGCGATCAATAATTGCGCCAAGAATTCTATGTCCTACCCCTGATCCATGAAGTTCTTCTGCAACTGCGACAGTACGCACCTCTGCTAAATCTTCCCAGAGAATATGTAGTGCACCGCAGCCAACAACTTTTTCGCCATCGACTGCAACTATAAACTCTTGCACAGATTCATAAAGTGTCACTGTCTCTTTATTGAGTAAGCGACCGTTCAAAGCAAAAGTATCAATCAGTGCGCGAATGCCTTTGATATCAGAGGTGCGAGCAGGACGAATCTCGAGCATTATCAATCGATTTCAGGTTTCACTAATGGGAAGAGAATTGTTTCTCTAATTCCGAGCCCGGTAAGGGCCATCAATAAACGATCGACTCCCATTCCCATTCCACCCATTGGTGGCATTCCAAATTCCATAGCGCGCAAGAAATCTTCATCGACTTGCATCGCTTCTAGATCGCCCTTTGCTCCAAGCTGAGCTTGTTCGACAAGTCTTTCACGTTGAACAACCGGGTCAATAAGTTCGGAATATCCTGTCGCTAATTCAAATCCATCTACATAGAGATCCCACTTCTCTACAACTCCAGGCACAGTGCGATGAGCACGTACAAGTGGAGATGTATCAATCGGGTATCCCATAACGAAAGTTGGTTCGATTAACTTATCTTGTGCGACATGCTCAAAAATTTCTTCAGCGAGCTTGCCTGTTACCCACTTAGGGTCGATTTTCATGCCAAGTTTTTCAGCATGCTTCTTTAGAATATCAATCGATGTAAGTGCTGTTACTTCTTCACCAACACCCTCAGAGATAGCGTCGTATAAGTTGATTTCTCGCCACTGACCACCGAGGTCTTTTTGAGAACCATCAGCGTGAGTAACGATATGTGATCCCGATACGGCCATTGCGGCGTTCTGAATAAGGGAACGAGTTACATCTGCAATGGAACGCCAATCGCCATACGACATATAAGACTCGACCATCGCAAACTCAGGTGAGTGTGATGAATCGGCACCCTCGTTGCGGAAGTTACGGTTGATTTCAAAGACTCGTTCGATGCCGCCTACTACGCAACGCTTTAGAAAGAGTTCGGGCGCGATACGCATATAGAGATCCATATCGTATGCATTACTAAAGGTCTTAAATGGGCGAGCTGCTGCTCCGCCATGCATAACTTGCAACATCGGTGTTTCAACTTCAATGAAATCAAAACCATTAAAGGTATCTCGCAATGACCGCATTACCTGTGGGCGCATGCGAGCAGCTGCGCGTGCTTCGGGGCGGACAATCAAATCTACATAACGCATCCGTACGCGAGTCTCTTCAGACATTGGCTTGTGATCATTGGGTAGCGGGCGCAGTGACTTTGAAGCGAGTTGCCACGTTGTTGCGAGAATTGAAAGCTCACCCCGCTTTGAGGTAATGATTTCTCCGGTGATGCTGACAATATCTCCAAGATCAATATCGCTCTTCCAGGCATCGAGGGCATCTTGGCCGACCTTGTCGAGTGAGAGCATCGCTTGAAGTTCTGTTCCGTCTCCTTCGCGAAGAGTTGCAAAGCAAAGTTTGCCAGTATCGCGTTTGAAAATAATTCGGCCTGTAAGTGATTCGATATCGCCAGTGGCAACATCTATCTCAAGTCCTACATACTTTTCGCGAATCGCCTTGAGCGACGTTGTCCGCTCTACTGAAACTGGGTAGGGCTCGACGCCACGCTCAATAAGGCCAGCTCGCTTTTCGCGCCGGATCCGAAGTTGTTCAGGGAGATCATCTTCAGTTACCGGCGTATTTTCATTGGTCATAATGAGCGGAGTCTACCTTTCGCAGGTGGTTCAACGGTTCTTCTCGTGAATCAAGCGAAGCCCAATAAGGGTTAAATCAGGCTCATATTGATCAATAGTCTCAGAGACCCCAATAATCAATGGCGCAAGACCTCCAGTAGCGATAACTGTCGGAACTTCGTCATAATCCTTTGCAAGTTCAGCGGTAATTCGATCTACCAGTCCATCAACTTGGCCCGCAAATCCGAAAATTGTTCCGGATTGAAGCGCTTCTACCGTGTTCTTGCCAATTACATTCTTCGGTTTGACTAATTCGACTTTGCGAAGCTGTGCTGCGCGAGATGCAAGTGCATCAACCGAAATTTCGATTCCGGGTGCAAGCGATCCTCCTAGAAATTCTCCCTTAGGCGATACAACATCAAGGTTGGTTGATGTTCCAAAATCTACAACAATCGCCGGACCGCCATAAAGTGTATGAGCAGCCAATGTATTAACAATTCGATCTGCGCCAATCTCTTTTGGATTATCAACTAAAAGCTGGACCCCAGTCTTTGTCCCAGGTTCAACAATTGTTGTGGGCAGATCGCTCAAATAAGTTGAAATCATAGTTCGAAGTTCGCGAAGCGCTGCTGGGACAGTCGAACATATTGAAAGACCTGTGAGTGTGTATCCACTTGTCAAAGCAGAAAATTGCAACCACATCTCATCAGCAGTTGTTCTTGTATCAGTCTTTACACGCCAGGACTTTTCAAGGTGATCGCCATCAAAGATGCCAAGCACCGTGTTGGTATTTCCTACATCTACAGTTAATAACATTTTCTACTCCATTCTCAAATCAAGACCAATATCAAGGACAGATGCGCTGTGAGTCAAAGCTCCTATTGCTATGTAATCAACTCCACAATCTGCATAAGCCTTTGCATTTTCTAGGGTAATTCCCCCCGATGCTTCACTCTTTGATTTGCCGTTGATGATCGAAACAGCTTCTCGGCAGAGCGCTGGAGACATATTGTCGAGAAGAATCAGATCAGGATTGAGCGGCAGAATCTCGTGCAATTGGTCTAAGTTGTCCACTTCAATTTCGATTGGAGAGTCTGGAAAAGCATTGCGCACTGCTGAGAATGCTTTACTTGCATTACCAGCGGCGACGATGTGATTATCTTTAATGAGGGCAGCGTCCGAGAGAGACATTCTGTGGTTTGTGCCACCGCCCATTCGCACTGCGTACTTCTCTAATTGGCGATAACCAGGTGTGGTCTTACGTGTATCTCTCACAAGACATTGTGTCGTTGAAATTGCTGAGACCCATTTTGCGGTTTCGCTTGCAATGCCACTGAGGTGGCCTAGAAAATTAAGGGCAGTGCGCTCAGCCAAAAGTATGGCCCTTGTATTTCCACTTACCGTCAGCAGAAGTTCGCCTTGCGCAATCACTTGGCCATCTTCTTTAACTACGGTGATATCGGTGAGGCCAACTTCTTGTAATACTGCTTTTGCCATATTGATTCCGGCAAGCACGCCTGATTTGCGCGCAACAAAGTCTGCGGTGCTTACTGAGCTTTCTGGAATGGTCGCCACAGAGGTGATATCTACGCCTCCAGCTAAATCCTCAGCGAGTGCCTTTTTTATTAATTCGAGATCTATCATCAATCGCTAACCCCCTGGTAGCCAGTACTCCACGCACCACTTTGATCCATCTGCTGGATGATTCTCTTACGCCAAAGATCACTTGTCTGCGGAAAATCTTCGCGCCAATGAGAACCTCGTGTCTCTTGGCGAATAAGAGCCGCTTTAAGAATTGCTTGTGCCAGTTGGAATAAGTTGGTCGCCTCCCACGCTTCGACGCATGGTTGCTTGCTTACTCGATCTTCGATGCGAGTGAGTTCAGCGCTAGTTTTTAATAAAGAATCTGATGAACGAAGCACTCCCGCGCCACGACTCATATTTTTCTGTATATCTAAACGAACAGATGGATCGAGCAAGATTGCATCCGAAGAGTTTTCAATTGGATCACCAGGTTCTGGGGTGTGCATTGCAATATCTGCGGCAATCCGTGCACTAAAGACCAGGCCTTCTAATAGCGAATTCGAGGCTAAGCGATTTGCCCCATGAACGCCAGAACAAGCGGTTTCTCCGCATGCATAGAGCCCATTTACGCTGGTGCGACCGTTGAGATCTACCCGGACCCCACCTGAGGCGTAGTGCGAAGCTGGAGCAACTGGAATCAAATCTTGCATTGGATTTATTCCGTGCGCGATACATGATGCATAGATAGTTGGGAAGCGTTTTTCGAAGCCATCGAGATGTCGAACATCCAGCCAGACATGGTGTTCGCCGCTCTCATTCATAATTCGCATACTTGCAATGGCCACCACATCTCGTGGTGCAAGTTCTGCTAATGGATGAACATCTTGCATAAACCGTCTGCCATTCCCATCGAGAAGATATCCACCTTCGCCGCGGACAGCTTCGCTGATGAGCGGTTGCTGACCTTGTGAATTATCACCCAGCCATAAAACTGTTGGGTGGAATTGAATGAATTCAACATCGGCAACTTTGGCGCCAGCGCGAAGCGCCAGTGCCACTCCATCTCCAGTTGAGACAGAAGGGTTTGTGGTTTGCGCGAAAACTTGACCCAAGCCACCAGTTGCTAGAACAACCGCTTTTGCAAGTGCGCGACCAACTCCATCACGACTGCCGGCACCAATAACGTGAAGTGTGACGCCGCAGATATCTCCATCAGCATCTTTGAGCGCATCAAGAACCAAAGCGTGTTCGACTACTTCGATTTCTGGATCTTCAGTGACTGCAGCTAGTAGCGCGCGGGATACTTCTGCTCCAGTTGCATCACCACCGGCATGAATAATTCGATTGCGATGATGACCACCCTCGCGAGTCAGTGATATTTCACCAGAATCTTCTCTGTCAAAGATTGCCCCGCGTTCAATAAGCTTACGAACCGCCTCTGGTCCTTCTGTTACGAGAACTCGAACCGCATCAACATCACAGAGACCTGCACCAGCTTCGAGCGTATCGCGCAGGTGATCATCGGGTGAATCTCCATCTCCCAATGCAGCTGCAATACCTCCCTGTGCCCATTTAGTAGAGCCTTCATCGACGCGTGCCTTTGTGACTAAGAGAACCGATAATCCATATGTACGACATTGCAATGCAGTGGTTAAACCCGCAATGCCTGAGCCCACAACAATTACATCAGCTTGCGCTGTCCACCCTGGCGCCGGTGCGAGTAATTTCATTTCAAGCTCTCGATTCTCACTGCCATATTGTCAATCAACCGCACCTGATTTATCCAGCCCGCGACAATCACCCGCACATTGACGCTCATATTTGTTGGAGCAGCGAAGGTCTCATCATCTATAGCTTCAAGGTAATCGAGGGTAAAGAGTGGTTCACTAGCCAAAATCTCACGCATCCCTTGAAGAGATTTACCGCTCTGCAACGCCTTGTAGATTATCGATGCTGCTTCTCTTTCGTCAGGAGCTAACCGAGCATTGCGAGATGACATCGCTAAGCCATCATTTTCACGAATTGTCGGCGCAGAGATGATCTCTACCGATCCTGCAATCGAACGTATGAGAGTGAGCTGCTGAAAATCTTTCTCTCCAAAAATCGCAAATTTTGGTTTAACAAGATCAAGCAATCTTCTCACTACAGTAACTACGCCATCAAAATGACCGGGGCGTGATGCACCTTCATAAATAGTGCCCAAGTTACCTGCGCTTAGGGTCTTATATCCTGCTGGGTATATCTCTTTTTGTGTTGGTAACCAGAGATGGGTTACTCCAAATTTCTCAGCTAAATCAATATCGCGATCGGGGGTACGCGGATACTTCTCTAAATCCTCGCTCTTCTCAAATTGCAATGGATTAACGAAGATACTTGCCACAACGTTTTCTGCGCGAGTTTTCCCAATTGCAAAAAGTGAGCCGTGGCCTTCGTGAAGTGCGCCCATCGTTGGAATAAATGCGCAGCCCGCTGGAAGCTCTTGAGAGTTTGTAACGATCTTCATGGCTCCAGTCCTTTCAGGTACCGGGCTTGCAAGGTCTTAAGTCTAAAGCTCTATGGAAGTTGTGACAAAAGTTCAGAAATTCTGCCGTGTGTCAGCAGGATTGCATCAGGCTCGATTTCACACCATGGTTCTAGAACAAAGCGGCGTTCATGGGCGCGCGGATGGGGCAGAGTCAGCTCATCAGCTGAGCTGAGAATCGTTCCATATTGAATAAGGTCTAGATCGATTGTTCGCGGACCCCATTGTTCTTCTCGCACTCGACCTAAGCTCTTTTCAATTCCATGCAGGAGAGCCAGTAAATCTGCCGCCGGCAAATCACTTTCTGCAATGCAGACTGCATTTAAATAATCTGGTTGCGCCGGACCACCAACTGGCGCTGTTGTAATTACTGTCGAGATCGCGATTACATCTAGCGATTCACGCAACAGTGCAATAGCTATAGCCATCTGCTCTTTGGGATCGCCAATATTGGCACCTAGCGCGATTACAGCTTTCATGGGCGAATGATGGTGACAGCGATATCAGTGACATCCTCACTGACTGGCGCAGATGGCTTATGTACGGTTACGGATATAGAAATAGCCTGAGAAAATTGCAACAAGATTCGATCAGCAATTTTGCCGGCAAGGTGTTCAATCAAATTAACCGGCTCTCCTTCAATCTCTTCACGGGCAATTGTGGTGAGTAATCCATAATCAATTGAGTCTTGCAAATCATCGCTTATGCTAGCTTTTTGAAGGTTAAGTGAAATTTCTATATCAACAAAGAAATTTTGTCCGTCTCGTCTTTCAAAATCAAAGACTCCGTGATAACCAAAGCCCTTGATACCCTTTATTGAAATCAAATCGCTCATTGCTTCACCAATTCCACATGTGGGGCAACGCTATGAACGCGTACCGCCCAGATACCTTTTCCAACAAGAGATTTTGAGATGGCGAGAGTACCTTCTTCTCTATCATCAGGAGTTTCTCCCCCGATAAATCGTTTTCGCGAATGTCCGATAAGTACTGGATAACCGAGCGAAATAAACTCATCAATCCGATTGAGAATCTCCCAATTGTGTTCGGGTGCTTTAGCAAAACCAAGACCTGGATCCAGAATAATATTTTCGCGTGCGATACCCGCAGCGAGTGCTTTATCGAGTTGTATTGAAATCTCGTCAATCACCTCGGTCATAACATCACCGTACTGAGCTTGTGAATCCATATCTTTCGAGTAGCCACGCCAATGCATCAAGGTGTATTTACACTTTAGTTGAGCAACTGTAGAAAACATATTGGGATCTGCTTGGCCCCCACTAACGTCGTTGACAATTGTGGCGCCTGCTGCGACGGCTTTCTTTGCGATAGAGGCGCGCATCGTATCTACGCTTATTTCAACTCCACGACCTGCTAATCCGGCAATTACAGGTATAACTCTGCGTTCTTCTTCCTCTTCGCTGACTCGTTCTGCACCGGGCCGCGTTGATTCACCGCCAACATCGATGATATCTACGCTGTCATCAATCATTGATAAACCATGTGCCATTGCATGCTCAAAGGTGTAATGCTTACCGCCATCGGCAAAAGAATCTGGAGTTACATTGAGAATTCCCATTACCAACATAGTGATTACCGATTGGTTATAAGACTAATTGCTTCGGCGCGAGTAGTTGCATCGCGCAATGCACCACGAACAGCAGAGGTTGTTGTGCGAGCTTGAGATTTGCGTACGCCTCTCATGGACATACA
>WLDB01000051.1 GCA_009705035.1 Actinomycetota bacterium
ACGCGATAAATCATTTCCTGGATAAGAACAGTCTTACCAACACCTGCACCACCGAATAGACCAATCTTTCCACCCTTTACATACGGTGTGAGAAGGTCGATAACTTTGATGCCTGTCTCGAACATCTCTGTCTTTGACTCAAGCTGATCAAATGCTGGTGGGTTACGGTGGATTGGCCAACGCTCTTTGATATCAAGTGATGATGTTGGAACATCAAGGGACTCTCCGAGAGTGTTGAAGACGTGGCCCTTGGTGACATCACCAACTGGTACTGAGATTGGCGCACCAGTATCTGATACCTCGGCGCCGCGGATCATTCCATCCGTTGGCTGCATTGAGATAGCGCGGACGAGGTTGTCACCGATGTGTTGAGCAACTTCAAGAGTCAAGGTACGTGTTGTACCGCTCATCGTTGTCTCCACATGGAGCGCGTTAAAGATTGATGGCATTGAGTCCGCAGGGAACTCAATATCTACAACCGGTCCGATTACTCGGGCTACGCGGCCTTTAGCCGTACCTACTTGAGCTGACATTATTCACTCCCTGCACTCGCTGAGGCCAACGCATCTGCGCCGCCCACAATTTCACTGATCTCTTGGGTAATTTCTGCCTGACGAGCAGCATTAGCAAGTCGGGTAAGTGACTTGATGAGTTCGTCGGCATTATCTGTTGCTGACTTCATTGCGCGGCGGCGTGCAGCATGCTCAGAGGCAGCTGATTGCAACATCGCATTGAAGATTCGAGCTTCAATGTAGCGGGGAAGAAGAGCATCAAGAACTTCTCCCGCACTTGGTTCGAATTCGTATTCTGGTAGCACACCTGTAACAGGTGCTTGCTCTGACTCAACAACTTCAAGCGGAATCATGCGCTTTGCTGTTGCTTCTTGGGTCAACATCGAGCGGAACTTTGTAAAGATGATGTGAATTTCATCGACTCTGTTAGCTTCATCTGAATCAGCAAGGAATGCACCGAGCAGCGCTTCAGATACTTCTTTAGCGTTTTCATATGCTGGATTATCAGAGAAACCTGTCCATGAAGCTGCGATATCGCGATCACGGAACTTGTAATAGTTAACCGCTTTGCGACCTACAAGATAGCTCGCAACAGATAATCCGCGTTCACGTAGAAGTGCTGCAAGCTGCTCGCCTTCCTTAATCGCATTCGTTGAATATGCTCCAGCCATTCCGCGGTCAGCAGAGATGATTAACACCGCTGCACGACGAGGATTAGGGCGTGGAGTCGTCAACGGATGGACCACTGAAGAGTATGAAGCAACTGCAGATACCGCACGAGTAAGCTCATTTGCATAAGGGGTCGATGCAGTTACACGTTGCTGCGCCTTGACGATACGAGAGGCAGAGATGAGCTCCATAGCCTTCGTAATCTTCTTAGTCGCTTTAACGGAACGCATCCGTCGGCGATATATGCGGAGTTGAGCACCCATGGGTTACTTCTTCACCGCCACGATCTGCTCTTGAAGTTCACCTTCGAGCGGATCTTGATCTTTCTCATTGACAGCTGCTGCAGCACCTGACTTGAACTGCTTCTTGAAGTCATCAATTGCTGATTGAAGCTTTGCAACTGTCTCATCTTCTAGAACCTTGGTCTCAGAGATTACTGCAAAGATATCCTTGCGCTCGCGCGCGATGAAATCTAGGAATTCAACTTCGAAGCGACGAATATCTGAAACTGGAATTGAATCAAGGTTGCCGGTTGTTCCAGCCCAAATTGATGCAATCTGACGCTCAAGTGCGAATGGTGAGTACTGACCCTGCTTCAAAAGCTCAACCATGCGCGCACCGCGCTCAAGCTGTGACTTTGATGCAGCATCGAGATCTGAACCAAAAGCTGCGAACGCTTCGAGTTCACGGAACTGTGCAAGGTCAAGACGCAAACGTCCAGCAATCTTCTTCATCGCCTTAGTCTGTGCAGAACCACCCACGCGAGAAACAGAGATACCAACGTTAATCGCTGGGCGAACGCCTGCGTTAAAGAGGTCTGTCTCAAGGAAGCACTGTCCATCGGTAATTGAAATAACGTTTGTAGGAATAAACGCTGAAACGTCATTTCCCTTTGTTTCGATGATTGGAAGGCCGGTCATTGAACCGCCACCGAGTTCATCTGAGAGCTTTGCACAACGCTCGAGAAGGCGAGAGTGTAAGTAGAAGACGTCTCCTGGATATGCCTCGCGACCTGGTGGACGGCGAAGAAGAAGTGAGACTGAACGATATGCCTCAGCCTGCTTTGAAAGATCATCAAAGACAATGAGAACGTGCTCGCCCTTGTACATCCAGTGCTGACCAATTGCAGAACCTGTATATGGTGCGAGGTACTTAAAGCCAGCTGGGTCTGATGCAGGTGATGCAACGATTGTTGTGTACTCCATTGCGCCAGCTTCTTCGAGTGCGCCCTTCACGGCAGCAATCGTTGAACCTTTCTGACCGATAGCAACATAGATGCACTTAACCTGCTTCTTCTTATCGCCAGTGAGCCAGTTTTCACGCTGGTTAATAATTGTGTCGATTGCAACGGCAGTTTTTCCGGTCTGGCGATCACCAATAATTAGCTGACGCTGTCCGCGACCAATTGCAGTCAATGAGTCGATCGCCTTAATACCAGTTGCTAGTGGCTCCTTAACTGGTTGACGCTCTACCACTGATGGTGCCTGAAGTTCGAGTGCGCGACGTGCATCTGGCTTAATCTCGCCCTTGCCGTCGATTGGACGACCAAGTGGATCAACTACGCGACCGAGGAATCCATCTCCGACAGGAACAGAGAGAACTTCACCTGTACCGCGAACTGATGTTCCTTCTTCGATACCTGCGTAGTCACCCAAGATAACAACACCGATTTCGCGAACATCGAGGTTCAGCGCTAGACCAAGTGTGCCGTTCTCGAAACGTAGAAGTTCGTTCGCCATTGTTGAAGGCAAGCCCTCAACACGAGCGATACCGTCACCCGCTTGGCTAACAGTTCCGACCTCGTCACGAGTCGCGGTGCCTGGATCATATGACTTAACGAAGTTCGCTAAGGCATCCCGAATTTCATTCGGTTGGATCTTGAGCTCTGCCATGAGTTTCCCCTTTATTTCCTATTTTAGTTTTGACCAACAAGTGCACGACCGGCACCTGCAAGTCGGTTTGAAATACTGCCATCTACTAAATCATCTGCAAACTTCACTGAAACTCCACCCAAAATTGATGGATCAATTTGGATGTTCACGCTGATTGGTTGTCCAACCTGCTTTTCAAGTGCTGCTGCAAGGCGAACTTTTTGAGCATCTGAAATCTCTGTTGCTACGCGCACAAGTGCGATAAGACGATTACGACGGTTTGCTAAGCCAGTGAGGTAGTCAGCAAATGCCGCCTCAATACTGCGCCCGCGAAGGCTTGTAACGAGCGCCTCAGCTAGCTTTACTGTCGATGCAGCGGCGCCCTTAGAGAGAAGCTCAGAGATGAGCGCACCCTTGGAATCTGCCGAACCGTGGCCGACAAGCGCCTTACGGAGTTCGAAATTATCAGCCACTAAGCGAGAGACTGAGAAGAACTCTGCTTCGAGGCGATCAAGCTCTCCAGCAATATTTGCAGCTGAAGCCTCAGCCTCAATCGCAAGCTGCTCAAGGATTACTACGAGATCTCCTGCTGCCGACCAGCGAAGGTTGGCAATTGCAGAGAGCAATCCGCTTGCTGCCGGTGAAATCTTTGAACCAAAGAGGTCTTTTACAAGCGCGTTCTTTGATGATGCATCGCGAGATGAATCAGTAAATGCGCGTCGTAGTGAAGTATTGGTTGCAAAAACTTCAGCAGCAAAGAAGAGATGTGAAGATAACTCAGAGGCAGCTGGCGCAGCTGCACCCTTAAGTGCAGCATCAAGTGCGCCGCGTGCAACCACGAGTGATTGACGGCTACTTCCTCCGAGGTGAATTTTCATTACTTAGACTTTTCCAAATCTTCTATAAATCGTTCGACGATACGTGATTGACGGGCCTGGTCATCGAGAGCTTCTCCGACAATCTTTGATGCGAGTTCGACTGCAAGTGCGCCAACTTCATTGCGAAGTGATGTCACTGCTTGCTGACGTTCTGCCTCAATAGATGCATGTGCCGCAGCTGTGATTCGAGCTGCTTCCTCTTGTGCCTTTGTGCGAAGTTCTTCAAGGATTGCTGCACCTTGAACACGAGCATCATCACGAAGACGTGATGCTTCACCTTGGGCAGATGAAAGTTGTTCGGTGTACTGAGCAAGCGCACGCTGTGCATCAAGTTGAGCTTCTTCTGCCTTCTTGATTCCGCCTTCGATTGCCTCGGTGCGCGCAGCGAATGCCTTTTCAAACATTGGCACAACTGCTTTACGCAGAACCAAGAAGAGAAGGGTGAATGCGATAGCACCAACTACTAGTTCAGATGTATGCGGAACTAGTGGGTTGAGTGCCTCGCCTTCGGCAGCGAAATTAAATGTGCGCATAGGAATTCGTCTTATTCGTTATCGAATTAGAGAACGAATGCGAGAACGAGACCGAAGAGAGCAAGAGCTTCAGCGAGCGCGAATCCAAGGAACGCGATTGGCTGGAGAATGCTACGAGCTTCTGGCTGACGCGCAACGCCATTGATATATGCAGCGAAGATCATTCCAGTTGCGATTGCTGGACCGATTGCTGATAGGCCAAAACCGACCAGGTTGAGTGTGCCTTCCATTTTTCTTGCCTTTCGTTAGGTTATTCGTTAGTGCTCGTCGGCAAGGGCGCCGGCGATGTAGAGAGCTGTGAGCAGCGTAAAGATATACGCCTGTAAGCATTGGACCATGAACTCAAAGAATGTGAGCGCAATGCCAAAAGTGAATGCGAATGGAGAAAGGATCTTCATCAGCAGATTAGGGTCGCTAAGCATGTATTCGCCACCCAAGATGAATACGAGCAACAACAAGTGGCCCGCAAACATATTTGCAAAGAGACGAAGTGAGAGCGTCAATGGACGCACAAGGAAGAATGTTGCAATTTCAATTGGTGTCAGCAAGATATAGACAGGCTTTGGCACTCCTGGCATAAATGCAATTTCCTTGAGGTACTTAAGAAGACCTTGCTTGCGAATTCCAACGTAGTGGAAGACAAAGAATGAAAAGGCAGCGAGTACATATGGGAATGCAACGTGTGACATCGCTGGGAATTGCAAGAAAGGAACAATTCCGAAGATGTTGTTGGTGAGAACAAATGTAAAGAGAGTAAAGAGATAAGGCACGAAACGCATGAACTCGGGGCCGATTACATCGCGCGCGAGATCGTTACGAACAAATGCGTAGACGGTCTCTCCAGCGAATTGCAGCTTTGATGGAACGACTGCCGCTTTGCGCGCTGAAACTACAAAGAAAAGTGAAACAAGAATTACCGATAGAAATACAAGAAGTACTGGCTTAGTTAGCCACTCAATGCTTTCAAAAATTGGGGGAAGGTTGAAGTCGTTTGTGCTTGGTGGCACAAATCCATCACCGCTGAGTTGCAGGTTAATCACCCGGTACTCCCCCGATATCGTTAGGCTCACAGACGCTTGCGAGTCGTGGGAAAGATTAGATGCTTAGGGGCCTTGAAGCGAAATCGAAAGTGGGGCGCGCCCTACGTGTCTTGCGCCACCTACTCTCGCCCGAAGCGCAACCAGACGAGGTAGAGCGCCCCGCCCATGCCCAGTAAGAATCCCACGAGGGTCAGATATTCGGTATGGAAGATGTACTTATCGGCTAGATAGCCAGCCCCGCCCCAGAAGATCAGCCCAGAGAGCATGTAGCCAACAATCGACCAAAGGGCATCTGCCTCAGCTTTTCGTGCCATTGTGAGCTCCCTGCGCTAGTTCTAACTAAACGGGCTGGATTTACCGTTCTGGAGGCAATTGTAGATGGAGTTTAAGGTTGAGAAACGCCACGATCTCCCCGCCCAGCCAGGCAAAGGTCGCCGCCACTGCGCTGATTCCAAAGGCCTTTCGGTTGCATAGCTCCTCGGGAACATAGGTTGTAATCAAATAGAGAAAGAGACCGAGCACGATGATTTTGGCCATATAGGAGACCATCGCCAGGGCCATCACCATCATGGCATCGAGATCACGCGAGACGCGCGCCACCAGCAAACTCGAGGCGAAGAAGGCGACGACGATGAGTTGGGCCAATAAGACGCCGACCGCGCCCGGGCCGCCCCAGATAAGTGAGCAAACAATGAGTGAGGTAAGTGCGGTTACGAAGGTCGGAATCATGGCTCCTCGCAACATGGTGCGCTCGCTACCCATTACGACCCAACCATCTGCGGAGATTTTTTTAATCCGCGTCTAGAGAAAATCAGAGTAAATGTGAATAAGGCCGCTGCAAGCAAACCTGCAACCCAGAGTGGCGTGAAAGCAGAAATCGAAACTGGGAAAGCAAATGTTGCTGTCCACAAATACATAATGACAGCAGTACGTGCCTGAGAATTTCCAGCGCGCATAATGCGATGATGCATATGCTCTTTATCAGATGCGAAAGGAGATTTGCCTGCGCGGATTCTTCGAAAGATTGCCGAGAATAAATCAATCAGCGGAATCGCCAAAACGGCCAACGGAAGTGCAAGTGGCAGAAGCGTTGGCCCGAGATCTTCTGAAGAGATTGCATTGGGGTCTATCTGACCAGTTAAGGTGATTGCAGATGCTGCCAATAATAACCCGAGCAACATAGAGCCCGAATCGCCCATAAAAATCTTTGCGGGGTATGCATTATGTGGCAAGAAACCAATACACACTCCAATAATTATTGCAGTGGTTAGCGATGGTGAACCTGCGCGGCTAAATCCATTAACTACTGCTAGCAAATATGCAAAGGCGAAGAATGCTGCGCCTGAGATGGCAACAATTCCGGCAGCAAGGCCATCAAGGCCATCGATAAAGTTAACTGCGTTAATAGTGATAAGAACAATAATTACGGTTAAAAGCTGGCCAATACTTGGTGGAAGTGTGATCACGCCATTGATTGGAAGCCAGAAAATCTGAACACCGTAGATGAGAAGGATTCCAGCTGCGAGAGCCTGTCCAGCTAATTTGGTGAGCGCATCAAGTTCGAAACGATCATCAATCATTCCCAATAACACTAAGAATGTTGCAGCTAAAAAGATTCCGATTGTCTCTCGCGTAAAGGATTTTCCTACCAAAGAAAGATGGTGAACCATCAAGAAACTGGTTGCCATTCCTATCCACATTGCCAAACCACCCCAGCGAGGGGTGGGTGTCGTGTGAATATCACGTTCGCGAATCTTGGCAACTACTCCAAATTTGATTGCCCAGGTACGGACATAAGGAGTTACTACATAACAGATTGCCGCTGCAATAAGCAGAGTTACCAGGTACTCACGCATTGGCTAAATGAGTTTCCCGCTACTTATGCCTGATAGATCGGAAAGCGAGAAGTCAGCGCGTGGACTTCGTTTTTGATAACAGCATGCGTTGCTGCATCATCGCTCTTGATAGCGCGAACGATGAGAGATGCGATTGTCTTCATCTCTGCGGTGCCCATGCCTTGTGTTGTTGTGGCGGGTGTTCCAACGCGAATACCTGATGTCACAGAAGGAGCCTCTGGATCAAATGGAATTGAATTCTTATTGAGAACAATTCCTGCTGCACCACAACGCTCATCAGCAACCTTGCCATTTACGCCACTTGAACGAATATCAATGAGTGCCAAGTGAGTCTGCGTTCCACCTGAAACAGCGCGCATTCCTTCTGCCTCAAGTGCTGCTGCGAGAGATTGTGCATTAACAATTACATCCTTGGCATACTTTTGATAAGCAGGGGTCGCACATTCAGCAAGCGCAACAGCTTTACCTGCCACCGCAGACATAATCGGACCGCCCTGCATTCCAGGAAAGACTGCCTTATCAATTGCAGCAGCGTGTTCTTCTTTAGAAAGAATCATTCCGCCACGTGGGCCGCGGAGAACTTTATGAGTTGTAAATGAGACCACATCTGCATATGGCACTGGCGATGGAATCGCTTTGCCGGCAACAAGGCCAATGAAGTGAGCAGCATCGACCCACATGATTGCGCCAACTTCATCGCAGATAGCGCGTACCTTTTCGAAATCAATCAGTGAAGGGTATGCGGTTGCACCAGAACAGATCATCTTTGGCTTATTGGCGATTGCGAGATCACGTAGTTCGTCATAATCGATGAGTTCGTTATCTTGGCGAACTCCGTAAGAAACGATGTTGAACCATTTGCCAGAGAAGTTGACCTTAGAACCATGGGTGAGGTGGCCACCATGTGGCAACGACATCGCGAGCACAGTGTCTCCGGGTTTTGTAAATGCTTGATAAACCGCGATATTTGCGCTGGCACCAGAGTGTGGCTGGACATTTGCATGCTCTGCCCCAAATAATGATTTAGCGCGATCGATTGCAATCTCTTCAGCAACATCAACTTCTTCACAGCCACCGTAGTAGCGCTTGCCTGGATAGCCCTCTGCATACTTATTTGAAAGGGTTGAGCCCAAAGTTGCCAGAACTGCTCGTGAGGTGAAGTTTTCAGATGCAATAAGTTGCAGATTGCTCTGTTGACGTTTCAGCTCTGAAAGAAGGACCGCAGCAATAGCGGGGTCCTGTTTTGTGAGAAGTTCAAAATCTGGGCCATAGAAAGTTTCGG
>WLDB01000052.1 GCA_009705035.1 Actinomycetota bacterium
TGGATTGGTCGTCCAGGCACCCTCAAGTCCGCTAGTCACAGTATCGCGACCGATGCTGCGGGTGGTGTGGTTCATCCATCCAAGGCCAGCTTCTTCGATAGGCGCGCCTTCTGGAGCAGGGCCGTTGTTTGTTGCTTTGCCATTTCCGTGCGCCTTACCAACAGTGTGTCCACCGGCAGTAAGTGCAACAGTTTCTTCATCGTTCATCGCCATCCGAGCAAAAGTTTCGCGGACATGTGCTGCGGTACGCATCGGATCTGATTTTCCGTTAACGCCTTCAGGATTTACATAAATCAAACCCATGTGTGTTGCAGCCAATGGATTATCTAGCGTTGATGCATCATCAAGATTTGCATAGCGAGATTCGGATGGAGCTAGGAATTCCTTTTCAGAACCCCAGTAGATATCTTGCTCTGGGTGCCAGATATCGGCGCGACCGAATGCAAAACCATAAGTCTTAAGACCCATATCTTCATAAGCAATTGTTCCGGCGTATGCAAGTAGATCTGCCCAGCTGACTTTGTTGCCGTACTTCTTCTTGATAGGCCATAACAAACGACGAGCCTTATCGAGGTTTCCGTTATCTGGCCAAGAGTTAAGAGGCGCAAAGCGCATATTGCCTGTTCCGGCTCCGCCACGTCCATCAGCGGTGCGATATGTACCCGCTGCATGCCAGGAGAGACGAATCATCAGCCCGCCGTAGTGACCCCAATCTGCTGGCCACCATGGCTGTGACTCATGCATGAGAGCATGGAGATCTTTCTTGAGCGCAGGTATGTCGAGCTTCTTGAGTTCTTCGTGATAATCAAAGTCAGGGCCAAGTGGATTGGTCTTAGTGTCATGTTGATGCAAGATGTCGAGGTTGAGGGCATTTGGCCACCAATAGGTATTTGAATCTGCCTGAGTTGTCATCGCACCATGTGCGACTGGGCATTTGGCTGAATCTTGCATCTGGTATTCCTCCACGGTTATCGCCTCAGAGCTATATCTAAGGGGCTTGCTTCTACCTCAGAGCTTAATGGCGTTGAGATAAACCCGCATACCGAGCCTTTTAGATTTAGTTGAAATTTCAACTAAATTGCTCTATTCTAAGCGGGTGCCGTTGCAATTGGCTTTGCTCGGATTTATCACTCCTAATAGCCCATAAGAAAAGGTAGAAAAATGTCAGTTCTCTCAACTTTGCCAGCAGGAACCTTCGCAATTGATGCATCACATAGCCGAGTGGGCTTCAGCGCTCGCCATGCCATGGTGACCAAGGTCCGCGGATCATTTAATGATTACACAGGTCAGGCAGTTGTTGCCGATGGCGCAGCTAACATCGCAATCGAAATCAACGCGGCTTCAATCGATACTCGTAGCGCAGACCGCGATGGTCACTTGCAGTCACCAGATTTCTTTGATGTTGCAGCTTTCCCAAAGATTACTTTCGCATCAACATCTGTTAAGGATTCAGGTTCGGATAAGCTCGTTGTTGAAGGCAATCTGACAATCAAGGATGTTACAAAGCCAATCACAATCGAATTCGAATACACCGGAACAGCAACAGATCCATTTGGAAACGCGCGCTTTGGTTTTGAGGGCGAGTCAGAGATCAACCGCAAGGATTTCGGTCTCACATGGAACGCAGCGCTAGAAACAGGCGGAATTCTCGTATCTGAGAACATCAAGCTAGAGTTCGAAATCTCAACAATTCAAGCTAAGTAGTTTCACAAAACATTTTAAAGAAAGAGCCCTGCAGAATCTTGCGGGGCTCTTTCGCATTCTCGTATAATTGAGATATGTCACCTAGCGGAGCGCGTGAAGATCACTTTCCAGCCATAGAGAAGAAATATGGCGAGAAGATGTCTTATTGGTTCAAAGTAATGAAGTCACTTGATGGTGAGAAATATCCAGCGCAGATTGCGCACCTACAAGAGAATTACGGATTCTCGCAAGCTCATGCCAATGCCTTGGTGATGTATTCGCGTGGTTCTGAATCTTCTAAGCGCCATGAAACTCCGGCGCATTACTTTAAAAGTATTGATCCTATACAGGCTAAGACGGTGAAGGCGATTTTCAAGGCGATTCAAAGTAAGTATCCAGAGCTCGAATTAGTGATTGCCTGGAACCAACCGATGGTCAGAGTGGGCAAGGAGTACATCTTTGGTGTTTCGGTATCAAAGAACCACATCTCAATCGCGCCCTGGAACCAAGATGTATTGAAGAAGTACTCTCCAAAATTCTCTGACTATCGAATTACAAAGAAGACAATTGCACTTCCAAATGATTGGGCAGTTGATACAAAAGTTATTCAGGCAATGATTAAAGATAGCTTGGCGGCACTTAAGTAGTTAGACTGGAGTAAAAGAGTCAGAATTGAGTTACTTTGTAAACCTTGCCCGCCTGGTCATATGTTGTCCAGGTTCCAGCCTGAACACCACTCTTAAATGAACCGCTTCGCATGATGGTGCCGTTCTTTCGAAACCATTGCCAATCTCCATGGAGGGCTTCACCTTTATATTTTCCGCGAGCCTTAAGAACTCCATTACCGTAGAACTCTAGATATTCACCGTTGCGCTTGGGATATGACTCGTTGATCTGCGCGATACGTTCTTTAATGATCTTGATGAGCAGCGCCTTGGGGAAATTCTGAGTCAGACTAAAATGAATAGAACCCTCGGTCTTCTCATAGTTTTTGAGTTCGGTTGAAAGGCGTGAATTAAAGGAGCCACTATAGGGAAATATGCTGTTATGCCCCTTGAAGCCATCAAAACCAAGGACGGGCACGCCCTCAATTACAAATGTAGGTATCCCATATTTAATGACTTCACTAGCGCCAGGCAGCGTTGCCCTAGTGATGTCACGGAGATTCTCGAGGCAGAGCCGCTGTTCTTTATCAAATTTCTTAAGGTGAGCAGTAACTAGTTTTGCACTCATGGGATCCTCTTTCCAAATTACATCTTTGCGAAGAAGCGCACCGGTCCTTGATGCTCAATAGAAACTATGTCGCCAACCTTGAAATCTATTGCACCTGAAATACGAGCTCGAATGAGCTTCTCGTCATTGGCAATCTTTAGTACCAACATTGCATCATGGCCGTAATAATCAAGCTGAATAAGGGTCGCTGCTACTCCGGTGGTGCCAGCTTTCTTAATTGAGATCTCCTCGGGGCGGATTACAACGAACCCACTTTCGGATGGAGTTTGCCCGGCATTACTTGGAGAAATCGCATACGAGATAGAGCCATTACTGAACTTCTGGGCATCAAGCACAAGGGCATCGCCGGTACTCACAGCAATAGATGGAGAAATTGGAGACTCATAAACTTCTTCAGGTGTGCCCATCTGTGCAATCTTGCCATCGCGCATCAGCACGACTTTATCGGAAGAGACAAGAGCTTCTTCGCGATCGTGAGTGACAAGAATTGCGGTTGTTCCTTGAGCACGCAAAAGGGCTACTACATCAGTGCGTAGCTCATTACGTAGCTCTGCATCGAGTGCTGAGAATGGTTCATCAAGGAGAATCATCTTTGGCTTAACTGCGAGAGCACGAGCAAGTGCAACACGAGTTTGTTGGCCACCAGAGAGTTCTGTCGGCATCTGGCTCTCGTATCCGGACATTCCGATGAGTGCGAGCATTTCTTGAGTTATCTCAGAAATCTCTTGTTTTGAAAAAGTTTTCTTATCGAGACCAAATGCAATATTGCGTGCCACATTCAGGTGAGGAAAGAGCGCACCTTGCTGAGGGACATAACCTGTTTGGCGCTTATGTGCGGGTAGAACAACTGATGAGAGCCCGACCAACTGGGTGCCCAGGCGGATAGTGCCAGCAGATGGTTGTAAGAGTCCTGCGATAGCTCGCAAAAGAGTTGTCTTGCCGCAGCCTGATGGTCCAAGCAATGAAGCGATTTCACCTGGAGCAAGTGAGAATGAGAGATCGCTCAGAACGTTACGCTCACCAAAATTTACGCTGAGGTGTGAGACTTCAAGTGCTCTCATTGAGATATCTCCACCTTCTCGCTCGGATTACGTGGAGCGCTCAGTAAGAATGTTGGTATTGCTGCAATAAGAACTAAGAGTAATGCATAGGGTGCGGCATCATTGAAACGGTTAATGGATGCATAGCTCCAGATCTGCGTAGCCAATGTATCCATGCCTGTTGGGCGAAGCATGAGCGTTGCTGGCAACTCTTTCATTGCAGTGAGGAAGACAAGCAAGGTGCCTAGACCAATGCTTGGTAGTGCTATCGGGAAGACAACAGATGTAGTGACTTTGCTCTTGCTCTTACCCAAAGTTGCGGCAACTTCTTTAAGAGTGCTTGGCACTAGTTGCAGCGCTGAAGTCATTGAAGCAACTGCTTTAGCTAGGAAGAGAAGGGCGTAAGCAAAAGCTAATAAAAGTGTTGATTGATAGAGAGGACCAAGTTTGGATCCGAGTGAAACAAGACCGAGCCCAATGATGACACCTGGGAGCGCATGGCCTACCAAAATTATGCGCTCTGCCAATCTTGAATATTTGCCAGCGCGAGTAGATAGCAATAGGCCCAATGGCGCTGACATTAACAAAGCTATAAAGGCACCGAGAGCTGCAACTGAGATAGTTGATACTGCAGTTTCAAAGAGTTGTGCAAAATCGATTGGGTTGGGGTTTCCAATGAAGCGTGAAATTAAGACATAGATTGGAAGTACGACTGCAAGAGTTGTGTATAGAGCAACCGAGAAGAGAAGTGATGTTTTAAGTCCAGGGTTATTGATTCGAATGTTCTTAGCCATTAAGCGCTTTGAGATGTTCTCTTTATTATCCGAATCCTTGAGCCGTTCATTAAATGCAATAAAGACGACCGAAGCGAGAATGAGAAGAATAGAAATTACGGATGCGGCGCTGCGATCATACGAAGCTTTAAACATATTTTGAATCGAAACAGTGAGAGTCTCTACATTGAGTAGCGATACGGCCCCAAAATCACTTAATACATAGAGCCCAGAGAGAAGAGCTCCGGCGCTAATGCTGCTACGAATCTGGGGGAGAATCACCCGTATAAATATTTTAAAGCGTGAGAGCCCCAAGGTGCGGGCTACTTCAATTAGTGAGCTATCAATGCGTCGAAGAGATACCAAGATTGCTAGCAACATGTACGGCATTGTTGTGAGAATTAAAATAAAGGCGGCAGCAAAGAGTCCGGATAGTGAAGGGATGAGTGCAAGCCAGGTATATGTAAATACATACGATGGAATTGCCAGTGGCAAAATAGTGGGAAGGATAAAGAGATGGGCTTTAGGCAGACGAATAAAGTGCAGACCTGCTGCCATCAAGGTTCCGATAAAGATATTCACCGCAACCACTATGAGCAGCAATGCGGTAGTTGTTGCGAGAACCTGCAGAGTCTTTGCTCGCAGAAGCAGATCCAGAATCTCCGGCAGGGGTTTCTCGAAGGCTCTAAAAGCTATATAGATAAAGGGGATGAGGGTAATTGCAAGAACCACGCCAACGGCTGCGTTTAAAGCAGAAAGGCTAGAGCCGCGCCCCTTAACAATGTGAAGGGGCGCGGCGCTAGCGCGGTCTGCTGTTTTTAGGGGCATTTACTAAAGAAGCCCAACCTTGACTAAGAGGTCTTGAGTGGCTTTGATATTTTTAAGTACATCAAGATCAATCGAGGGAGCACCGATCTCTAGCAATTGTGGAAGATCTTCTGGAGCTGCTGCGCTAGAAATAAGTGAATATTCGTGTGTCTTGGTGACAAACTCTGCTTGAGTAGATGTAGAAGTCAGGAAATTGATGAGGTCTTGTGAAGCTGCGTATTTCTTACTCGAGGCAAGAACACCAGCTCCCGAAACGTTGATCAAATTACCAAGGTCACCGGGAGCAAAAAAACCATTCTTGGCGTTGATTGGACGACCAAGTGCTTCAGAGATTTCCCATGTGTAGTAATGGTTGACTAATCCAATTGAGATTTCATTCTTATCAATGGCTTCGACAATTGCACCGTTCTTTGGATAAATCTTTACATCATTTGCTTTCAGGTCTTCGAGCCACTTTTGCGCAAATGTCTCTCCTTTATTCTCAATAAGCGCTGTAACGAAAGCTTGGAATGATGCATTAGTAGGCGCGATTCCGAGCTTTCCTTTGTAGACGCTCTGAGTCAGATCCGTAATTGATGTTGGAAGAACCTTCAATGAGTTTGGGTTATATGCAAATACGCGGGCACGGCCTGTGATACCGACCCAGCGGCGATCGCTATCGATGTACTCAGCAGGAATATCAGATGCAACGCCTTCAGGAAGTGAGGTAAAAAGCTCAGCCATAGCAACGGCTCCGAGTGAACCGGCATCTTGCGATAAGAAGAGATCAGCTGGTGAATTGCTACCTTCTTCGAGAATTTGTGCAGCTAGCTCAGCTGAATCACCATAACGAATATTGAGCTTGATTCCTGATTCGGCTTCCCATTGGGCAAAGAAGGGAGCGATGAACTCTTCTGAGCGACCTGAGTAGATAGTCAGTTCAGTGACTTCGCTCGCTTGATCTGATGAGCTGGAACAGCTTGTTAAGGTGGTTGCCGCTAATCCAGCCACCAAGGCAGTCACAATGGCTATTAAGCCAGCTCTACCTTGTTTCTTGATCTGCAAATGCATGAATGAACCTCTCGTATGTACCCCTTAAGCGATTGCCTCAGGTAGTGGTTTGAGAGTAGTCGAAGGCTTTTAATTACGCAACATGAGTGTTGCGTAATTCAGGCCCTTAATCAGGGAAGTGGCAGGCGACTTGAGAGGCGCCAATCTGCATGAGTACAGGCTCGGTGGTGCGGCACTTATCTTGTGCCTTCCAGCAACGGGTATTGAATACGCAACCGGTTGGAGGATTAACTGGATTAGGAAGATCTCCCGACAAAATTATTTGTTCGCGTTGGCGTTCCATAATCGGATCAGGAATCGGAATCGCAGATAAAAGCGCTTTTGTATATGGGTGATGAGGGCTCTTATAAAGATCAGCAGTTGCAGCGAGTTCCATAATCTTGCCGAGATACATCACAGCAACGCGATCTGAGATGTGCTGCACGACAGATAAGTCGTGTGCGATAAAGAGATAAGACAAACCAAAGTCATCGCGTAGATCATCAAGTAGGTTAATTACCTGGGCTTGAATTGAAACATCGAGCGCCGAAACTGGTTCGTCGCAGACAATAAATTTTGGCTTTAGCGCAAGTGCTCGCGCGATACCAATGCGTTGACGCTGTCCGCCAGAGAATTCGTGTGGATAACGGTTGTAATGCTCTGGGTTAAGTCCAACGCGCTCCATTAGCTCTTGTACTGCGCGCTTTACTCCACCGTCTGGATTTATCTTTTGAATCTCGTATGAGGCAGAGATAATAGAACCAATAGTCTGGCGCGGATTGAGTGAAGAGTAAGGATCTTGAAAAATCATCTGCATCTTTGTACGCAGTGGTTTCATCTTTGCTGGTGAATACTTCGAGATATCTTCACCTTCAAAAGTGATTGATCCTGATGTTGGTTCGTAGAGCTTAAGGATTGTGCGTCCGGCAGTTGATTTGCCACATCCTGATTCGCCGACAAGCCCGAGAGTCTCACCGGCATTGAGAGTGAAGGAGATGCCATTAACGGCTTTGTTCTCACCTTTTACTCTAGAGAAAATACCTTGTGATTGCAGTGGGAAGAATTTAGTTAAATCTTTAACTTCTAAGATTGGCGTGGCCATTACTGGGCATCCTTTTCATTCGTAAGGTCGGCACCAATAAAGCAACGAGCAAAGTGATCGGTGCCGCGAAGAGTGAGTTCTGGCATTTGAGTCTGGCATTTATCGCCGGCGACCTCTGAAGTACGTGTACAACGTGGGGCAAAGGAACATCCCGCAGGAAGAGCAATCATCGAAGGCGGTTGGCCTGGAATAGCCTGCAAGCGGTCTGTATGTGGTCGATCTAAACGTGGAACTGAATCGAGCAAGCCCTTGGTGTAAGGCATTGAAGGCTTGGCGTAGAGATCAAAGACGTTGGCGCTCTCGACAATACGGCCTGCATACATGACGTTGACCTTATCGGCTGCACCTGCGACGACTCCGAGATCGTGAGTAATCAAGATAATTGCCATCTTAAATTCTTTCTGTAAATCCTTTAGCAAACGCAGAATCTGGGCCTGCACTGTTACATCGAGTGCCGTAGTTGGTTCATCTGCAATAAGAAGTGATGGATTGTTAACCAACGCCATCGCGATCATGACACGCTGGCGCATACCACCAGAGAATTGGTGAGGGAAAGAATCAAGACGAGATTCTGGGTCAGGTATGCCGACGAGCCCTAAGAGCTCAATAGCACGTGTGCGGCTGATTTCGATATCTACCTGATTATGAACTTGGTGGGCCTCAATGATTTGGTCGCCGATTGTGTAATAAGGATGCAGTGATGACA
>WLDB01000053.1 GCA_009705035.1 Actinomycetota bacterium
AAGCCACCCCATCATGATGACTAGTTATTCGCTAGATGTTGGCTTGGGCGCTGAGTCAGTTTTGTAGAAACCTGAGCCTTTGAAGACGACCCCTACTGCGGCATAGACCTTCTTTACTGGGCCTTCGCATTCGGGGCATTGGGTGAGGGCATCATCGCTAAATGATTGAACAGCTTCGAAACCATGATCGCAGGCTGTACATACATATTGATAGGTAGGCATCAGAGTGTGACCTTTCGCTCGGGCTCTTGGGGTAGCGCCTAAGTCTAAAGAGGTGACACGATAGGAGCGAATCGGCGGGGCAAAAGCGCCTGCCGGCTGAGCATATTCATACTGCTACGAGATGGGAGTCGCGATGAAGAAGCTGATTGGTGCAACAGTCCTTGCCTTTGGACTCACCATCCTTACTGGCATTTCGCCGGCGCTCGCTAACTCCATTATTTCCACAACACCTACATCAGGTCAGTCACTCGAAAGCGCACCAAGCGTGGTCACAATTACAACTGAACTTCCGGTTATGGAATTTGGAAATGAAGTTACCGTTACCGATCCTTCAGGAAATCGCGTAGATGATGGCACTCTTTCAATTGCAGAGAACGAAGTTGTTGTCGGGCTAACAAATCTCACACGAGTTGGAATTTATACAGTCACATATACATTGCTTGCAGAGAACGATCTCCCACTTACAGGATCGTTTCGATTTAATTTTAATGAGCCGCAAGTAATTGCACCAGTAACTCCACAACCGACACCAACCCAGAGCGGTGCACCTACCGGTAATGATGCCGGTACCAACCTCTTTGTATTTGGGTTGCTGCTTGCCTCACTCGTTGTAACCGTCGTACTTGCTCGATATGCACGAAAGTTGTATCGCGAGAGATGATTCTCAATCAAGGCGCGTATTACTTACTCGCCTTCGCAGCGATAGGTACGTTGCTATCAGCTTCAATTTTTATTCCAAATAAAGATGGTTCTCTATCCGAGGCTGCTCTTGCAGTCAAAAAGAAGGCATCTTTGCTCACATTACTCTGGTTCTTCACCGCCTTCTTAGTAATTATCTTTAAAGTATCTGAAATATTAGGAACTTCAATCTTTTCTTCTTTTGATTCACAAACCTTGATTTCATACTTAACCCAGACTGACTTGGGCAAATCAATGTTTATCCAGATTGTATTGATTGCGATTGTCTTAACCGCGCTGCCGTTTATCAAACGTGCACTCCCACTTCTCCTTTTCACACTCCTGGCAATTGTTGGACTTACATCACCGGTCTTTCAGAGCCATGCAGCAGCAGGAGGTTCGCACTCACTCGCCATTGGTGCGCTGGTGGTCCATGTTGTCGCAATTTCACTCTGGGTTGGATCTCTCTTTGGAATACTGATAATTCCGCGAGAATTACGTATAACAGCTCTATATCGCTTCTCCGCCTTAGCTCTATGGGCAGCAATTGCAGTATCAATGAGTGGAGTTGCAACTGCATTTACTAGATTGCAGGATCGTTCTACGTGGAATAGCCAGTACTCATACATCGTGATTGCAAAGATAATTCTCACTATTGCATTATTGGCGATGGGTAACGCAAATCGAAAAGCGCTCCAATCCCGTGACGAAATGAAGTTGAAAGAGCTACTGCGTTTGATTTCAGTCGAAGCGATGGTGATGTCAGGTGTTGCCCTATTGGGTAGTTGGCTTTCGCGGATACAACCTCCTATTGGTGATATCTCACAACTGACTATTGCCGAGATTAAAGTTGGAATGGCGACGCCACCGCCACCATCGCTACGCAATCTTTTATTTGAGTACAACCCAGATGCTTTGATGATTGCAATTTTGATTGTTATTACAGCTCTCTATATCAAAGGTGTGATTGTTTTAAAGAAGAGAGGAGATTCTTGGCCGGTTGGTCGTACGGTGGCATTTGCAATCGGAATCGCACTTATTGATTTTGCGACTTCTGGCGGTCTAGGCGTTTATGCGCTCTTCTCATTCGAATATCACATGATCGCCCACATGCTTCTAGGAATGATCGCACCCATCGGTCTTGTATTAGGGGCACCTATTACTTTGGCGCTACGCACTCTTCCGCAATCTCGAGATGGTCAAGAGAGAGGCGTGCGGACTATGGCGTTATCTGTCTTACACTCTCGATATTCCAAAGTACTTACAAATCCAATCACCGCGCTTGCCTTATTTGATGGCTCACTCTTTGTTCTCTACTTCACAGATCTCTTCGGAACGTTGATGCAGAACCATGCAGGCCATATCTTGATGAATATTCACTTCATCCTTGTTGGATTTCTCTTCTTCAATGTCATTATCGGAATAGATCCAAATCCGAAGAGATACCCACACATTCTGCGGATTGTGATTCTCTTTGGCGCAATCAGTCTGCACGCTTTCTTCTCAATCGCATTGATGTCGCAAATCAGCTTAATTGACGGCGGTTATTACCAATCCCTGCGTACCCCATGGATTACTAGCGCCCTAGACGATCAAAATGCCGGTGGATCTGTGGGTTGGGCAATGGGAGAGATTCCTATGTTGTTAGCCTTAATATCTACCTTTATATTATGGATGCGTGAAGATAAGCGAGAAACAGTTCGGATAGACCGAAACGAAGCTCGACTAGCTGCGATGGGTGAACCAGATGAGCTCGCGCAGTACAACTCTTATCTCAATAAACTACAAGTGCGCGATGCAAAGGATAAGTAGAGATGTCATTTGAGAATATCTATCTCCTGCCTCAGGAGTACAACGACCTGCGCGCCAGCATCCGCGATTTAGCGGTAAAAGAGATTGAACCTTTTGCACATGCAGTAGATGAGGATCATCGTTACCCGCAAGAAGCACATGATGCGCTGATTAAATCTGGCCTCTTTGCAGCACATGTGCCAGTCGAGAATGGCGGAGATGGTGCAGATGCGCTAGCAATCGTCATTATCATCGAAGAGATTGCACGCGTCTGCGGATCAGCTTCACTAATTCCTGCGGTAAATAAACTCGGATCTGTTCCTTTGATGCTTGGCGGAAATGATGAGCAGAAAAATAGATGGCTCTCACAACTAGCTAAAGGTAAAGGCTTCTCTTACTGTCTCTCAGAATCTGAAGCAGGATCTGATGCATCGGCACTTAAAACAAAGGCAGAGCGTAAAGGCGATAATTGGGTAATTAATGGAAGCAAGAAGTGGATTTCAAATGCAGGAATCTCAGATTTCTATACAGTAATTGCGCAGACTGATCCATCGCTCGGCTCTAAAGGAATCACAGCTTTTGTAATTGAAAAGAGTGATCCGGGAGTTTCATTTGGTGCACCTGAGAAGAAGATGGGTTTTCGCGGTTCTCCAACTCGAGAGGTTTATTTCGATAATGTGACCGTACCTGATGACCGGAGAATTTCCGAAATCGGTAAAGGCTTTGCTCTCGCGATGGATACCTTAGATCACACCAGAATCACGATTGCAGCACAGGCTCTTGGATTGGCGCAAGGAGCATTTGATGTTGCCAAGAAATATTCACATGAGCGCAAGCAATTTGGCAAAGAGATATTTGATTTTCAAGGAATCCAATTTATGTTGGCAGATATGGCTATAGCCATTGAATCTGCACGCCAACTTACCTATGCAGCAGCAGCAAAGAGTGAAAGAGGCGATACCGACCTTAAATTCTTCTCAGCGGCATGTAAAACTCTGGCTAGCGATGTTGCGATGAAAGTGACAACCGATGCTGTTCAGATTTTGGGCGGTTATGGATATGTAAGTGATTATCCAGTTGAGCGAATGATGAGAGATTCAAAACTCACTCAGATTTATGAAGGAACAAATCAGATTCAACGTATTGTGATTGCTCGTAATCTTCCTTAACTCAGCGAGTGATTTCAACAAGGTTGACTGGAACATCCCAAGAATCTTTTGGAAGAGGTTCACTCATTAATTCATGGGGAAAGATGATTCCGATTGTAAAAGCAGATAAACCCTTCAGGGCTCGGTCGTAAAATCCTTTTCCTTGTCCTAATCGATAGCCTGTTGGATCCATTGCAAGGGCTGGAACAAGTACAACCTCAATTGCGTTGGTATCTGTAATTGCTTCTCCAATTGGTTCAGGTATCAATGACTGTGAAGAAATTTGCTCGTTACTGCCGTCCCACTGCACCCATTCAAGGGATTCACCGTTTATGCGTGGCAAGAGAAGGCTTTTGCCTAATGAGATCAGGTGTTGATTCAGGGCATGAGTATCCGGTTCATCTCCATATGAGAAATATGAAGCGATGGTCTGGGCTTTTTCTACTTGAGGGATTTGTGAAATGTGGAGAAGAGTGTGAGTTTTATATTTTTCAGCCCGCTGCTTGCGGAGAAGTTGACGTAACTCACTCTTGGATTGAGTATTCATTGCGCCATCCACCATTTAAATCCCCTAGAAATATCTGCCCAACAAGTAAGGTTAGCGATTATGGCAGAGCGTATGCGAGTTGATGAAGTCCTCACTGCGCTTTTAAATCTCTGTAAACCCCTCGAGCCATTCGATATGCCACTCCTTGATGCGCATGGAGCAACCCTGGCAGAAGATATTTATGCTGGTGAACGATTGGTGATGAAATCCGGTAGCCGCATCCGCTCGACTCAAATTGGGTTGGCGGCATCGATTGGCCGAGATCACCTGCCCACCCGCCCGCACCCACGTGTGGTTGTTATCTCTGCCGGTCCAGATCTTGTCGAACCCGGTGAGAGCTTGAGTGGCACTCAAGAGTACGAAACTAATTCTTGGTTGCTCACTACTGCAGTGCGCGAGGTCGGAGCAGTTGCCTATCGGGTCCATTCGATTCCCGAAAATGAAGATCAATTGCAAGCTGTTATCGAAGATCAACTCGTGCGCGCAGATTTGATAATCATTAGCGGTGAGCGTCATGATGATTCTTTTGACTTAATAACTCGCACACTTGCGAAAATGGGCGAGATCAACGCAGTTGAAGTAGCTATCGAATCAAGCGGTAGACATAATTTTGGTCTTATTGGTCCAGATAAGGTTCCAGTTGTCACTTTGCCAGGAGATCCAGTCGCTGCCTACATCTCATTTGAACTTCTAGTCCGCCCGATGATTCGCACGATGTTAGGCGCAGCCACAATTCACCGCCCATCGCTCAAAGCTCGCTTAGAAAAGGGACTCGAATCAAACCCGGATACTAGATCTTATATTCGAGCCGTATTGAGTGAGGATGGAACCTCGGTTGCCGCATTGGGTTCGCAAGATGAGCAGGCGACCTTGTCTGATGCCAACGCGTTTATTGCAATCCCAGAAGGAGAGAGCGAAAAACCTGCTGGGGCAGAAGTCACCGTTGTAGTTCTCGAGCGTCGTTATATCTAAAGATGTGGCCGGTTGCTCTCTACGGAGAAAATATCCTTTTACGCCCCGCACGTTTTCGCGATAAGTCGAAGTGGGATGCCGTTCGTGCAGAGAATAAAGAGTGGCTTACGCCCTGGGAAGCAACCCTTCCGCGCGTGCCAGAAGAAACTCCCGAAAGCGAATTTATAAGCAAGCGCCCCTCGTTTTATTCAATGGTGAGTGCCATAAATCGAGAGGCTCGTGCCGGCCGTTCGTACTCATTTATGATGTGGAAAGATGCAAATCTTGTTGGCCAAATCACTATGGGCGGCGTCATCTTTGGTGCCCTGCGGGGTGCACATATTGGATATTGGATTGATCGCAATTATGCCAACCAAGGATTAACTACAGATGCGGTAAATACATTGACCCGCTTTGGCTTTGAGTCCCTTGGGTTGCACCGTATAGAGATCAATGTTCGACCCGAGAACGCCGCATCATGTCAGGTCGCACTTAAGGCGGGGTATCACTTTGAGGGCGACCGGCCAAGTTTTCTTCATATTGCCGGTGCTTGGCGAGACCATAAATGCTTTGTGAAGGTCAATGATTTAGTGGAATAAACCCCGCTTAAATCCCAGAGGTTTATCACCCTTACACATAAAATTCTCCATCATGGCGTCGGCAATTATCTACCTAGCAATTATTGGCATGTGGGTTGCCTATTTCTTGCCACGCTGGCTTCACAACAAGAATGAATTCTCAGGCAAGCATGTCGAAAGATATAAGAGCGCGCTTCGCGTCGTCGCAGGCAATACTCCCGGAGCTCGAATCGGTAGTGGCGTTATTTACACAGATGTCGATCACGTAGCACGAGTAGCACAGCAGTTGTTACGTCGCAGAATTATCTTTGCAATCATCACACTCTCACTCATCGCAACATTGGTAGGTGCCTTTATGCAAACTATTGTCGCTACTTCAATTTTTCTTCCACTGAGCGCCCTGATTATTTACATCGCCTTCGTGAGACGCCAAGAGAATGCCAATGCAATTCAACATCGCCGTATGGATCAGATACATCGCCGCACTGAAGGTGTTTCCCATACAAATTTCTCAGATGTTCTCGTAACAAAAAATTCTACAGATCACTGGATTCCATTTGCAGAACGCGAAGTATCAGGAGTGACACTTCTTCCTAAGGGAACTGCTGCTGCACGTGCTGAGTGGAAACCTAACGAGATTCCAATTCCAACTTACTTAAGTGCACCAAAAGCAGTTGCTCCTAAGCGGACTATTGATTTAACAGAGCCTGGTCGCTGGAGTGAAGAGCAAGAACGTCTTGAACGCGAAGCACTTGCCGCTGCTGCACCATCACGCGATGAGATTTTTGATCAGCAGCTCGCTGATGAAGCGGTTGAACGTTTACGAGCTAATAGAGCTGTTAATCAGTAACTAGTACTTCTTAAATCCAGCTCGGAAGCCACATTCGATCTAGCCATTCTTGGTAGGGAATCAGTTGGCCGGTATATAACGGCAAGAAGTAAATGAAATTGATTGTAACGATTGCGACAAGAGCAATTATCCCTATTTCACCAAGCTGATAACTCCGCTCACTCTTGCGCCTTTGATGCGATAAGAAAAGCTGGGCGCAGTAAATGAGTGCGAGCACCATGAATGGCTCAAAGATAATTGAGTAAAAACCAAAGACAGTACGGTCTTGAAAGAAGAACCAGGGAAGATAGCCCGCTGCTATTCCAGTGACGATAACTGTTGCTGCAGGATCAACTCTTCTCTGTGCAATTGATCGAATCCAGAAACCAATAACGATAGCGAGAGCGATAGTCGCGCCCCACCACAAAAGCGGCGTACCCAATGCAAGCACTTCTTGTGAACAAGAATCCGCCCCGCAGCCAGCTGGTGTTTCATAATAGAAACTTGTTGGTCGTCCTTGGATAAGCCAACTCCAGGGGTTAGCTTCGTAATTGTGGGGAGTAGATAAATTACGGTGAAAACCTAAAATTTCTTCATGATAATTCTTCAGAGCAACCAATGGATTACTACTTGAATCTCTCTTCCATCCTCTATCGGAGAGAAACCATCCTGACCATGTTGCTATATAAGTTGTGACGGGAATAAAACCGAATGCTGTAACCACACGAAGAGTTTGCTTTACTAAATTCTTTCCATCAAAATAAGTAAAGGCTCGATAGAGGGCGATAACGCCGAAGAGGGCAAGGAAATAGAGTCCGCTCCACTTTGTCCCTATCGCGAGTCCCAAGAAAAGTCCGCTCCAGTAGTAACTCTTTCGAATTAAGAAATATGTTGCAATCAGAGTAAAGAGTGCAAGAAAATTATCTAGTAGCGCTGTCCGCGAATGAACTAGTGCAAGGCCATCTATAGCCATGAGAGCGCTAGCAATTATTGTTAAGAACGGTGAGTAGAAAAGTCGATGAACTATTGCTGCAATCACAATAATCATCAAAGATCCGGCAACTGCAGTAGCGATTCGCCAACCTAAAGGATTATCACCAAAGAGTTTGATACCTGATGCGATCATCCATTTACCGACAGGGGGATGGACTACGAATTCCGCTGCTGCGCCATCAACTTCGACACCATATGCCAACAAGTCTCGCGCGCCATCAACGTAGTAGACCTCATCAAAGATAAAGGTTTTAATCGATGCAATATTGAAAAGTCTGAGCAAGAGTGAAGTGATTGCGATAATCAGCGGCACAATCGCGATAATCATGTGTAAAGAATATGGGAAGATAGCGATATGGCACTCACCCTCGCAGCGACTCCGCTCGGAAATCCATTAGATGCGAGCCCACGTCTAAAGATGGCTATTGAGA
>WLDB01000054.1 GCA_009705035.1 Actinomycetota bacterium
GGTGGCCGTACTGCCGTGCGCTGGTTTGAACTCACTGGCAATGACGGCAAGGGTCTACGTATTGATCTCGATAAGCCGCTGCAGGTATCTGCAACTCCGTATCGCGCCAATGATTTAGCTGATACGACTCACAATATTGATATGACACCTTCAGGAAATGTTGTTGTTAATATCGATGCAGCACATCGCGGAGTCGGAACAGCTTCATGTGGTCCAGATACGCTTGCTAAATACCTAGTTGGTGGCGGTACTTACACATTTAATTGGACTGTGCGCAGTATTTAACTAGCTGGTGGCCAAGAAATTGGTGCAGGGTATTTAGCGCTCCGGTTATCACCGGAGGATTTTCCTTGTATGCGACGCCATATCCAGGGCAGCGCAAAGAGGAAGAACCATAAAACCCCTATATAACGCTCCTTTAGCCATGGGGTCTTCTTCGCTGGAGGCAGCGGAATTCGCCATGCTGGATTGGATGGGTAGCCCAATACTTCTAGCACGCCTTGCGATACTCGCCAATGTCCTTCAGCGTTTAGATGCAAGCGATCAAAAGCTAAGAAACGGTTATCTTTAAAGAAATCTAAATCATTGGCATCAGAGACAATCGCGCCAACTTCTTGGCCAACTTCACGAATTGCTTTATTAAATTCTGCAAAGCGTTCTTTCCAAATCTTTGAACCACGGCCTTTGTTGCCAGTATCTTCCAAAACTGTAAAGAGCAAAATTGTGGCTCCAGATTTTGATAGTTCGCGGACCGCCTGTTGATATTTTGCGATTGATGCACGCGCGTCATAGCCAGGGCGAATCGCATCATTGGCGCCGGCATGAAAAGTAATGAGCGTTTCTGGGCCTTCTATATAGGTAAGTGCAACTGGAACCTGATCGTTGATAACTTGGCTCAGTAATTTTCCGCGAATTGCTAAATTTGCATAGGTGAAGTTTTGACTATGCATGGCCATCTCATCTGCAACGCGATCTCCCCATCCGCGATATTGGCCATCAACGACCTCATCGGTCATACCTTCGCTAAAGGAATCACCACAGATTATCAATCGGTTGTAAATCATCTAACTATCCTTTTCGGCGCTGCTCATCTATCCAGAAGAGCGAGATAGAGGTCGCTACAGATGCGTTGAGAGATTCAGTTGATGAGCTGATTGGAATAGAGACAATGAGATCGCACTTTTCGCGAGTCAGACGGGCGAGACCTTTTCCTTCTGAACCAACGATAATCATTAGATCTTCGTTAGCGACTTTCATTTCGCTTAAAGTCACATCTGAATCGCCATCAAGACCGATAACGAACATGCCACGCTTCTTCGCATCATCGATTGTGCGAGCTAAATTTGTAACCTGTGCAATCGGCAAGCGCGCTGCTGCTCCTGCGGATGTTTTCCAGGCAGAGGCTGTCATAGCTGCTGCTCTACGCTCAGGAATAATGATTCCAGAGGCTCCGAAGGCTGCAGCACTTCGCGTTACCGCGCCGAGATTTCGTGGATCAGTTACTCCATCGAGGGCCACAAGGAGCATCGGTGATTTTGAGCGGCTGCAGATCTCTTCATAACTTGAGTATTGGAATGGCTTGATTCCAAGGATGATGCCTTGGCTATTTGGTGCAATCGTTTCAAGCTGTGCGCGGTGTACTTCTTTAATCTGTAGCCCGTGATTGAGTGCAAGCTGTAGTGACTCTGCAATGCGATCGTCGATATCGACACCGCGCGCAACCATAATTTCAGTAGCGGGAACACTTTCACGAAGCGCCTCTAGAACTGCATTACGACCAGAGACGATTTCACCTTTAGGCATCTCTGACTTTGGCATACGTGCTGCTGCAGGGCGCTTCTCAGTTGATTTCTCGGCACGCTTCTTTGCTTTATGTGCTGCGTGATAGGGACGGTCTTCTGCCTTTGGTGTTGGGCCTTTGCCTTCTAAGCCGCGCTTGCGGTTGCCACCAGATCCAGCTGAAGGACCTTTCTTAGATTTACGAACCGCTCCACGAGGTTTTGAATTTCCAGCCATTATGAGCCACTTCCTTCAGTCTTCTGTGAAATCGACCATCGTGGCCCTTGCGCGGTATCTTCAATAACAATTCCTAAAGCTTTAAGGCCATCGCGAATTGCATCTGAACTTTCAAAATCTTTACGAATACGAGCTGCTTCGCGTTGTGCCAACGCCAATTTGATTGTTCCATCAAGAGCTTGCGTCATTTCATCGCTAGAACCTTGAGATACAAAGGCCGAATCAAATGGATCGCAACCTAAAACTTCAAGGGCGCCACGTATCTCATCTGCTGAATGTGCAACGGCCGTCATATCTCCTGAAGTAATTGCAGAGTTTCCAATACGTAAGGCCTCAGATATTGAAGCGAGGGCAGTTGGCACCGCTAAATCATCGTTCATGGCATCGCTAAAAGCCTTGCCCACCACTGGTGTTGGGACTTTGCCCAATAACTCAACAGAGCGATTTAGGAAAGCTTCAATGCGTCGGAAGTTTACTGATGCTTCGGCGAGCGCTTCATGTGAGAACTCAAGCATCGAGCGATAGTGAGCAGAACCTAAATACCATCGCAGCTCAATTCCACGAACGCTCTTAAGTAGTTCGTGCACCTGTAGTGAATTACCTAAAGATTTAGACATCTTCTCACCAGATGCGGTAACCCAAGCATTGTGCATCCAGCGAGCTGCGAATCCATAACCCGCTGCCTCGGACTGAGCAATCTCGTTCTCGTGGTGAGGGAAAATCAAATCTAGTCCGCCACCGTGGATATCAAAGCTCTCACCAAGATATGCCTTCGCCATCGCAGAACATTCGAGGTGCCAGCCAGGGCGACCCGCACCCCATGGTGTTGGCCAAGAAGGATCTCCGGGCTTTGCCGCCTTCCAGAGTGCGAAGTCGCGCACATCTCTCTTGTAAGTTTCATCAGCATCGGCTGCTGGCATTAGATCATCAAGCTTCTGACGCGAAAGCGTTAAATACGATTGCAACTTGCGAACTTCAAGATAAACATCACCATTGCCTGGTGCGTATGCGGCGCCTCTTTCAATTAGCAATTGCATAAGCTCGATCATCTGAGTGACATGGCCGGTTGCACGTGGCTCATACGTTGGTGGCAAAACGTTAAGAGCTGCATATGCATCGGTGAAGGCACGTTCGTATTTCATGGCAACTGCCCACCACGGTGATTCTTCGTGGACTGCCTTATGCAAAATCTTGTCATCGATATCAGTGACGTTACGGATAAAGGTGACGTTATATCCGCTCTTAATTAACCAGCGGCGCAAGATATCGAAGTTCACGCCAGATCGAACGTGGCCAATATGTGGAGGCGCTTGAACTGTCGCGCCGCAGAGATAGATGCCTACTTCGCCTGCTTTAAGCGGTACAAAGGCAGAGGTGGTTCGCGTTGCGGTGTCATATAGATTCAGCGAACTCATTAGGCAATTCTAACCTGCAGAGGGTAATTACTTAAAAACTAGCGCAGTTGCTATCGCTGCGATGCCCTTGCCTTCACCAGTTAGACCCATTCCATCGGTAGTTGTTGCTGAAATAGAAACTGGCGCGCCACCGAGTGCGCGCGATAGCGCCTCGATTGCCTCGGGGCGACGAGCACCGATGCGGGGACGGTTTCCAATAATCTGGACCGTAACATTAGAAATTGAAAAACCGGCTGAGGTAATTATCTTCAGTGTTTCCGCTAAGAGAGAAGATCCGGATGCACCTGCGTATTCTGGTCGCGATGTACCAAAGTTGCTACCGAGATCACCTGTTGAAGTTGCTGCAAAGAGCGCGTCACAGATTGCATGAGCTGCTACATCTCCATCGGAGTGGCCATCAACACCTATTTCATCTGACCAATTAATTCCAGCGAGCCAGAGCTGACGGTTTTTATCTTCGCTAAATGCATGTGCATCAACGCCGACACCGGTGCGAAATTGTGAAGCTGTGCCAAGAAAAGTCATTACAATTGCTAAATCCGCAGGAGTTGTTATCTTTAACGCTGATTCTTCACCTGTAATCACTTTAACTTTATGCCCAAGTTGAGAAACCAGTGTTGCATCATCTGTCGCTTCTCCAGATTGTTTATGAGCCTCTCGCAATATTGCCGCCTGAAAACCTTGTGGCGTTTGAATCGTGCGAAGTGTTGCACGATTGGGAGTAGATAAAACGTATCCATCGCTGCCGATTACATTGACGGTATCTACTTCGGCAAGACCCGGAATTACCGCTACTTCACCAGATTGCAGTGAAGCGATAATTGATTGGGCTAAATCAGTACTGGCCAATGATCGCGCTGCATCATGAACAAGAATGAATTTGGCAGCGCTATCAACTGCGGCTAGACCAAGACGTACTGATTCAGAGCGCGTAGCGCCACCTGTCACAACAACGATGTCATCGCCGACAATAGATTTGATTTGTTCTTCATAACCCGCAGGTGCGGTCACAATAATTTGCTGTACCGCTGGAGCAATGCGAGCAATGGCATGCTCAAGGAGAGTTTTATCGCCTAGGTGAATTAGCGCTTTAGGAATCTTGGCTTTAAATCGCTCACCGCTGCCAGCTGCGGCAATAATTGCGGCGATCATCGCTGATGAAATTCTTGCCCGGTTAAATTCTTACCTGATTAAGAAGCAAGAACTTCGTCGAGAAGAAGTGCTGCCTTCTCTTCATCAGTGCGCTCTGCGAGAGCGAGCTCTGAAACAAGAATTTGCTTTGCTTTAGAGAGCATGCGCTTCTCACCAGCTGAAAGACCACGATCGAGATCACGGCGATATAGATCGCGGACAACCTCGGCAACCTTGATTACATCACCAGATGCCAGTTTTTCGAGGTTCGCCTTGTAGCGGCGTGACCAGTTGGTTGGCTCTTCTGTATATGGCTGGCGAAGTACGTTAAAGACGCGGTCTAAACCGGCTGAATCAACAACATCGCGTACGCCAACCAAATCAACGTTATCTGCTGGAACGCGGACTGTGAGATCGCCTTGGGCAACCTTCAAAACTAGGTAGGTCTTCTCTTCACCCTTAATTACTCGAGTCTCAATTGCCTCGATAAGAGCTGCTCCGTGATGGGGATAAACAACGGTTTCGCCGACCTTAAATGTCATGAAATGCCCTTCGCTAAGCCCGAATCAATCTCTAATGCGATTCTTTCGAGGGGGCAATTCTACCAGCGTTCTTACATTCAGAAAACCCCAATACCAAGCCCGAAATACGCGGTTAATAAGGGCTTTAGAGGCATGAGATAATCGCCCCATGCGTAAGTTTCAAAAGGTTGCAATCCTCTCGCTCACATCATTGCTCGCACTTACATTGACTTCATGTGCGGCTGGACCAAATGCAGAAACTCGCTTAACAAATAAGGTAACTGATGGACAAGAGATTGTGCTTACCGAAAATGGAAATAACATTCGAGTCAGCAATCTTTTACTTGTTGCCACTAAAGATGGTGCTGGCGTAGTCGTAGGTCATATTGTCAATCGACTTGAAGAAAATGATGCTCTGATCAGTATCTCCAGCAACGGCATCCCGGCAGTAATCACCGGCGAAACAATTCTGCGTGCTAACGCCCCACTTCACTTTGAGGGCGAAAGCGCAAATGTGAAGGCAGTTATCTCTGGTCTAAATCTTGTTGTTGGAACAAATGTTCAACTGACACTTGGATTTGCTCGTGCTGGAATTAAAACCGTTAACGTAATTGTGCGCGATCAAAGTGAAGTTTATGCTGACGTTACCGCTCAGCCTTCTAGCTTGTAACCCATTCCACGAACTGTCTGAATCATTTCGGGATTAGCTGGGTCTTTCTCGATCTTTGCACGTAAACGTTTGATATGAACATCTAGAGTCTTGGTATCTCCAACGTAATCGCTACCCCAGACTCGATCAATTAACTGCATACGGGTAAGAACGCGACCTGAATTACGCATCAAAAATTCAAGTAGTTCAAACTCTTTAAGTGGAAGAGCAACTTGTTCGCCGTTAACGCTAATAATGTGACGATCGCTATCGAGGCGAATCGGACCAACGGTCAAGACTCCATCGACGACCGTCGTATCTCCAAGGTCGCCACGACGCAGAACAGCGCGGATACGGGCGATAAGTTCGCGCGATGAATAAGGCTTCGTTACATAGTCATCAGCGCCAATTTCGAGCCCAACGACTTTATCAATCTCAGAATCTTTCGCTGTCAGCATGATGATTGGAACAGAGGATTTGGCTCGAATCTGGCGGCAGACCTCAGTACCCGAAAGGCCCGGCAACATTAGGTCTAGAAGAATCAAGTCGGCACCGTTCTTTTCAAAGGCGGCGATTGCAGCGGGGCCATCTTCAGCTATCTCAACCTCGAAGCCCTCTTTGCTCAAGAGAAATGAGATTGCCTCGGCCAAAGTCTCTTCATCTTCAACAACAAGAATTCTCGACATTACTGCTCTCCCTCGTCATTGATTTCATCCGCAATTGGCAGACGAATTGTAAAAGTGCTTCCCACTCCTGATGAGCTCCATACCGAAATCTCACCGCCGTGGTTTCCAACTACATGCTTAACAATTGATAGACCTAAACCGGTGCCACCCGTAATTCGTGAACGTGCCGGATCAACGCGATAGAAACGCTCAAAAATACGCTCTTGATCTGAATCAGAGATTCCGACACCTTGGTCAATAACAGAGATTTCAACAATTTGCTTATCGACTGCAGTGTTAACCGTTACGCGTGTGTGATCAGGACTGTAATTTATAGCGTTTTCAATCAAATTATGAAAGGCCATAATTAAGTGGGTACGGTCTCCAACAACTGAAACTTCAACTGCTGGGCCACGTACGATTTCGATTTCGCGAGTTTGTGCCAAGACTTGGCATTGATCGATTGCTTCATTAACCGCTTCATCTAAATCAACTTGTAAAGCATCGAGCAATGGGTCTGCATCTTGTAATCTTGAAAGATCTATAATTTCTTGTACCAACGCTGACAGTCTTTCAACTTGGCTCTGCATCATTGCTGAAAACTTGTTTACTTGCGGATCTTCACTTGCCACTGTGACCGCTTCAGAGAGAGTACGTAGCGCGCTAATAGGCGTCTTTAACTCGTGTGAGATATTTGCAACGAAATCTCTACGTACTGCGTCAATGCGTTCTGCTTCGGATTCATCTGTAAAAGTAGCAATCGTTGTTCCTTGTGTTGGTAAGAGAGCAACCTGTACCGATAACTTACGAGTTCCTTCGCCGATGGGACCGAGCGGAACTTCGATCTGACCTTCCTGCGGAAGTCCTGTCCTGCCGGCTTTACGCACTAATGCAAGAAGTGAATCTGATGCCAACTTTCCATTACGGATAACACCCAATACAACAGCGCTTGGCGAGAAATACTCGACGCGATTAACTGGTCCAAAAATTACTGCAGCGATTCCTAACGTTGAAAGCATCTCTTGCACTTCTTGCGTCGCAGTTCCGACAGAGGATTCAGCTACTACTTTTTTACGTAGCAGCGATTTGACCATGATTTAATCTTAAAGCTTTCTCGTGAGCCAACTAGGGGGAAGGTTAGAAAAAAGAGGCGATTTACCGAGTATTCACGCTCTCGTTGGGGCGCGTTCATCTATCCATGGTGGGAATTACTCTCAAACCCTAATATCCTTACCCAATGCGCGACGCCTTCCATGAAGATCTAGATTCGATAAACCAGACTCTCGTTAATATGTCGACCCTGGTCTCTGGTGCTATGACCAATGCCACCAAGGCGCTGCTCCAACCCAACCTTGAGCTAGCTGAACTCGTCATCGCCGAAGATGACAAGGTCGATGCGATTCAGCACGAACTCGATAACAAAACTCTCGATGTCATGGCTCGCCAACAACCTGTTGCTAGCGACCTTCGTAATCTCGTTACATCACTTCGTATGAGCGCTGACTTCGAACGTATGGGCGACTTTGCTCACCACGTCGCACGCATTGCTCGTATGCGCTACCCACAAGGCGCAGTTCCGGCAGAGCTAGTTCCAACAATTCAGGCGATGGGTGATGTTGCAGTTGCTCTTATCGATAAGGTCACTGGCCTCTTGCAGAGCCGTGACATCAATGTCGCACTTGAAATCGA
>WLDB01000055.1 GCA_009705035.1 Actinomycetota bacterium
AAACCGCATCCGTTGGGGTTGAGCGCTTAATTAAAGCAAGTGCGATCGGACCGAGTTCATGGTGGCGAGCAACAGTGCCAAGAAAACCAACCTGGACGCCATTATTTTCAACCGGAGTACCTGGTGCTGGAAATACAACAGCAGAGCCATCAAGGTGCAACATCACTAAACGACGCGGTGGAGCGCCCAGATTAAAGATCTTTGCAACTGTCTCTTGCCCGCGATAGCAACCTTTAGACATATGTACAGATTTATTAAGTAAACCAAGTTCATTAGGAATCGATTTATGATCTGTATCAAAACCGATTCGAGGACGACCTGCTGCAACACGTTCTGCATCAAGTGCCCATGTACCAACTTCTTTAGCGTTCTCGTTAAATACTTTCTTCATCGCATCGAGTTCTGGGCGCGGTACCAAAGCAAAAGGCCCGCCGATATCAGTCGCAGCCCCTGGTGCACGTAGTACTGCAAAATCAGCAGAAGCATTGCGAGCATCAACTTTTAACATAAAGCGCATCTTCAGTAAGTACTGCAACAAAGTTGGCGCGTATTGTGAATCCAAAACTAAATAAGCAGCGTTGCCATCATCAACTAAATTGAATTGATATTCAAGGTGGCCGTTGTGATCAAGAATCAGCGCTGAGGTCCATGTACCAACTGCGAGATCACTTAAATGTTGTGTTGTTAAATCATGAAGCCACTTTGCACGGTCATCACCAGATACTTCGATTATTGCTAAGTGTGAAAGATCTGCCCATGCAGCACCTTGTGCAAGTGCGCGTTGTTCTTGTGCAGGTTGTCCAAAGTGCCAGATTGCACCCTTATCGGGGCCATCTTCTACATGGACTGCAGTCATGAAACTATTTTACGCAGGCGGCGCAGGTACCGTAAATTGCAAAGTGACTGACATCGGTACGGAAACCATAATCATCTGCCAAGTTCTGCACAAAGTTAGCTGCAACATCGATAGGCGCATCGCCAACAGAACCGCAATCACCGCAGACTAAGTGAAGGTGTGTCAGCTCTTCAGCTGCGTGATAGGTGGCTCCGCCGTGACCCAAGTGAGTGTGTTGAACAAGGCCAACGTTTTCAAGGGTTTCAAGGTTGCGATAGACAGTTGAAAGATTGATGCCAGGATGAGTTGCACGTACTTTTTCTGCAACTTCTTCGGGGGTGGCATGACCGAGTTCGCGGACTGCCTGAAGTACTAATTCGCGCTGCGGAGTAAGGCGCAAGCCTTTATCGCGGAGCTCATGTTGATCTGCCATATCTAAATCTTACTTTAAATATGAATAACGAGATCAGTAAGTAGGCCTGCTTCGGCGGAAATATCCTTTTCTACACGACTTCCAGGAGCCTGGACTATCAAAGTCCAATTACCGGGAGCTGCAAAGAAGCGAAATTGGCCATCACTATTGGTCGGAACTTCTGCAGTAAATTCTCCGGTGGCGTCGAGTAATCGAACATAACCATTTGAAACCACTTCTCCATTTGGAACGCCATCTTGCGTACCTTCACGCAAGATTAGACCTTGAATCACTGTCTGCTTTGATAGATCTACTCCATCAAGTGATGGACCACCAGGCTTTGCGCCGCAAGTTTTCATTAGGCTACCTTTTGATTTTCGCTGAGAAATTCAAACATTAGGCTAGGCGCCGATCTCTACGGGTACTCCAACAAGTGATCCATATTCGGTCCATGAACCGTCATAGTTCTTTACATTTGGAACTTCGAGTAGCTCGTGAAGCACAAACCAAGAGAAGGCAGAGCGTTCACCGATACGGCAATATGCGATCGTATCTTTTGCAAGATCCACTCCAGCAGCACCGTAGATTTCACGAAGCTCTGCATCTGATTTGAATGTTCCATCCTCATTAGCAGCTTTAGACCAAGGAATATTCTTCGCTGTTGGAATATGGCCCTTTGTAAGTGCACCTTCTTGAGGTAAGTGAGCCGGTGCTGCAAGTTCGCCTGAAAATTCTGCAGGAGAACGTACATCCACCAAATTCTTTACACCGATGGCAGCTATTGTTTCATCACGGAAAGCACGTAGTGAGAGATCTTGTTCAGTTGCTACATAACGAGTTGCGGTGCGTGAAGGCAGGTCGGTAACGAATTCGCGACCTTGAAGTTCCCAGAGCTTACGACCGCCATCTAGCAGGCGAACATCCTGGTGTCCATAAAGCTTGAAATACCAATATGCATAGGCAGCGAACCAATTGTTATTACCGCCGTAGAGAATCACGGTCGAATCATTAGAGACACCGTTCTTTGAAAGTAGAGCCTCAAATGCGCTCTTTGATACAACGTCACGACGAAGCCCGTCTTGTAGGTCATTTCGCCAATGGAAAGTGATTGAGTTCTGGATATGTCCTTGGGCGTAGAGAGTTGTATCTTCGTCGACCTCAATAATTACTACCTTTGGGTTTGAGATGTTCTCAGCAACCCAATCTGCTGATACCAATGAACTTTCGCGTGACATGAGATCTCCCTTAATTTGATTTAGATTGAACGATTAGCTCTGAATTATTTTGATGTAAGACGAAGGCCGAGCAGATACATCTCGCAGCCGAGGCAGTAATTAAAGGCTGCGTTAAGAAACGCGGCTCCTAAAGCAAAACCAACCGCCACAGTAAAGACGACGTTGGCTCCTGAGAATGCACCTACCAAACCAACGAGTGCGAAAATTAGCCCAACGCTTTGTGCAAACTTTGGTGGGCGCACATCTTCAGTTGGCGCCTCTTTAGATAAACGTGGCTTAATAAATTTCTTGAAGATCAATCCGTACGGCGTAAATTGTGGACCGCGAATCGCACCAATTGCAAAGACGAGTGCTTGTACAAGCAAGACCCACTCGTTCATTGTTACGAGAGCGATTGCTAAAACTGTTGTTGTGATGACCGCACCAAATCGCGGACCACGTGCATCAATATAGATACGGGCAACTTCTGGCTTATCAAGAATTTCAGACATAGGTAGATATTAAGCAGTCGCTATCAATAACGCTACTTGCGAACTACTTGCTTCTTGGAGCTGCTCGCAATCTAGATTGCGTTAAGCGCAGCTAATACTTGCTCACGCTTTGGTGTTCCGGCAGCACGACCAACTTCAACACCTTCACTATTGAGAAAGAGTGTTGTGGGAGTAGATCGAATATCAAGTTGGCGAACAAGCTCAAGGTGGGATTCGGCATCGATATGAATATGTTTCACATCTTCCATCGCAGTCACCATCTGAGAAAGAAGAGTGTGGGTTGCTCTGCAGGGAGCACAGAAGGCTGATGAAAATTGCACCATCGTTGCGCGAGAACCCAAAGCCTCACCTAAAACATCGGCCCCAAGACGATTGCCAGGAACCGCCTTTACAGTGCGAATTGCCCCTCGTGAGCGCTGATACCAGAGCCCATATGCACTAGCGATGACCAGCACAATGACGAGTGGAAGATAGGTTTTCACAAGAGTATTCTCACACAATGGCCAAGGTGTTGCTACTGACGAATACCCAAGGTGCTAGCGCAGATGTTCTGCCAGCGCTTGGACTTTTGCAGCATGCAATCAAGGTTCTTCCGCTTGAAGCATCTGTGTTAATCGATGCACCTGTCATGGATCTCATCTTTATTGATGCACGTCGCGAATTTCCAAAAGCAAAATCACTTTCACGCCTCATGTCTTCTACGGGTGTTGAAGCACCAATCATTGCTATCACCACAGAAGGTGGTCTCACTGCGATTAGCGCTGATTGGGAAATCACAGATGTAATTCTTGATTCAGCAGGTCCTGCTGAAGTTGATGCACGAATTCGTTTAGCAGTTGATTCACAGGTTTATGCTCTCGAAGCTCTGCAAGGTGCATCAAAGGAGATTCGCCAAGGTGATGTTGTCATCGATGAAAATACTTACACTGCAAAGATTCGCGGTAACTCTTTAGATCTCACCTTCAAAGAGTTTGAACTACTTAAGTTTCTTGCACAGCACCCAGGCCGCGTATTTACTCGCGCACAGTTATTGCAAGAGATTTGGGGCTATGACTATTTCGGTGGCACTCGTACTGTCGATGTTCATATCCGTCGCTTGCGTTCTAAGTTGGGCCCAGAATTTGAATCAATTATCGGCACCGTTCGAAATGTTGGCTATCGCTTCACAGTGCAAAACGCTGGACGCGAATCTGTATCTGAGCTCGTTTAAATCAGATGCGCAAGATTCTTAAGTTATCTCGCCCATTAACAGCAGAGATTTCTCATATATCTCACACATATCAATTCATTACCTTTGATCCCGAAATCCATTGTGAGGCATGGCTCGAACTCAACAACCACATCTTTAAATCACACCCTGATCAAGGCAACTGGGCGATGGCCGATCTAGAAAACAGAATGCGCGAACCTTGGTTTGATCCCACTGGTTTCTTTCTCTGCGTTCATAATGGAAAGATTGTTGGTTTCTGCTGGACCAAGATTCACCACGATTTCGTTAACCAAGATCCATTTGGTGAGCTCTACGTTATTGGCGTAGACCCAGACCATGGCGGCCAAGGAATTGGTAAAGCAATCTGCACCGAAGGCTTGATTTACCTACGCGATAAGGGCTTAAAGTCCTCTATTTTGTATGTCGATGAAGATAACGCTGCTGGAATTGCGCTCTATAAATCTCTTGGATTCAATTAAGTAGGTAAGCAATACTTAGGCTATGAAGCGATACTTAGCAGCCGTTATTGGTCTAACGCTCTTGCTCTCTAATTTTGTTTCACCTGTAGCTAACGCTGGCCTCAATGCAGAAATCGACACCACTAATCCAAGAGTTGTTCCGGTCTACGGTTCAAGTATTGAAGCTCCCCCAAATTCTGGAGATCAGGCCTCATTTTCAGGATTTCTATACTCATCACGAATTGTCTTTTCAGCTGCACATTCTGAGTATTTTTTAGATAGTCAAAACAATAAAGTGAATTTTGGAAGTAAGTATCACTTTATTGGGAAACCAAATTCAATTGCCGGTGATTACTCTGGTCTTGTTCGAGTTGAAAAGAAATTTATCTCTAAAACCTACCGTTACGACGGAGCCGCTTTGGGTGACTTTGTGGTCTACGTACTAGAAAAAGATTTGATCCAGGCGCCGCCAGTAAAGTTATTAACACCTGAACTTGAAACTTTAATTCGCGAATCAAAGACACCAATCAAAATGCATGGTTACGGTGAGTACCAAGACCGCTGCCAAGAAGGCGAGAAGCTCCCATGTAGTTACAAGTATAAGAAAACAAATTTGCCACGAACGTTAACTACAATTTTGCGAACTTTAGAGGAAGCTGAAAATATCGTTGGATATAAGCGCCCACAACTTGTAGATAGCTTAATAATGAATAACGGTAAGACTGGATTTGGTTGTGGCGGCGATTCGGGAGGGTCCGTTACCACCACATACAAAGGTGAACTCATCTACCTTTCTACAACTCCCAATGGTATGAACGGATATGCCTGCGGTGCATCTGGCGATCATGATGGAAAAGGCGGAATAAATTACGCCTCGGCTGTTTACATGCACATGGATGTCATTAAAGAAGCTGAAGATTACGTGGCTGCTGCTCTTGCTCGCGAAGCGGCAGTAAAGGCAGAAGCTAAACCAACTCCTTCTCCTACCAAAGCTGCACCACTTCCATCAAAGAAACCAGTTATTTGTGTAAAAGGAAAAACAACCAAAAAGGTTGCAACCCTTAAATGCATTAAAAAATAGCTCTACCCAATGAGATCAGCGCACATTGCACGGAAAGCTGCAGTGTGAGCATCGACATCTGCCTCAGTTGTATCAGGACACATCAGCGCCATATTGTGAAATGGCGTCAATAAGAAGCCATCGTTGAGTAAACGCAAATGAATGTACTGCTCGAGTGCGAAGTCACCAGAGTCCGCAGCTTCTTTACCGGTTCGCGGTGCTTTTCCTTTAAAGATGTACTCACCACGTGCACCTAAGCGATTGCAATGCCAATCGAGATCAAACTCTTTAATTGCCGCATCAACGCCATCTGACCAGCGATCACCGAGTGCCACCATCTTTGCAAAGTTGGCCTCCGTTAAAACATCAGTGAGCGTTGCTCTCATCGCAGCAAGGGCCAAGATATTTCCGGCTAGCGTGCCACCGATTCCGCCGGTATCAATCTTTTCGATTTCTACTCGTGCCTTGATGGCATCAGCAACCGCTTGGGTCATACCAAATGTTCCAACTGGAATACCGGCAGCAAGTGCTTTGCCAATAGTGAAGAAATCTGGCTTAAGACCGAGTTGCGCCGTCATTCCACCAGCACCAACTGAAATTGTGTGGGTCTCATCAATAATCAATAGCGTGCCGTACTTCTTGCACAAATCTTCTACGCCTTTTAAGTAGCCCGGTTCAGGCAGAACGATTCCAATATTGGTCATCGCAGGTTCCATCAAGATTGCAGCTACATCGCCCTTGGCAAGTGCTGCCTCCATGGCAGGTAAATCATTGAATTCAACAACGCGTGTTGTGACATCTAAATCAACTGGCGCGCCAATGTTTCCTTCGCGCTTAATAGTAAAACCTGCATCATCAAGGGTTGCGAAGGTTTCATCGACAGAGCCGTGATAGCAACGATCTATAACAACAATCTTGTCGCGTCCAGTAATCATGCGGGAATAACGAATAACGTGGCGATTGGCATCGGTTGCTGAAACGGTAAATTGCCAGAGCGGCAGACCAAAGCGCTTACGCAATAAATCAGAGACGATTGAGGCATTTTCGGAGGGCAACATCGCTGTAATGCCCTTATCAATCTGTGCTTTGACGGCTGCAACTGTGGCAGCTGGTGAGTGACCTGTCATAGAACCGGTATCGCCGAGACAAAAATCGATGTAATCGCGACCATCGAGATCTGTGAAGTGAGCGCCCTTCGCCTCTTTGATAAAGACTGGGTGAGCACCTGGCCACTTCGCCATCCATGACATCGGTACACCTTCATGCATCACCCGTGATGATTCAGTAAATGCTGCAGTCGATGCTTTATGGGTATCGAGAAAACGCTGTTCTTCAATCTTCATAAGTGCTGCGATACGGGCTGGGCTAATCACTCTAGACATAGCGCACATCATATTAAAACTTTACGATTAAATCTCGCCCTTTTCTAAACCCGTTAAGACCTGCACTGCTCGATCTTTTAATTCAGGAAGGTCGCTCAGTCTCTTTAGTCCATTGACTTGTTGGCTCATGCGATGATTCTTTACAAATTGCTCTTTATGGCGATCAAGGAAATCCCAATACAGCGTAGTGAAAGGGCAAGCATCATCGCCCACACGTAGCTTCGGGTTATAGGAGCAACCCTTGCAGTAATTACTCATGCGCGAGATATAGGCGCCACCTGCTGCATAAGGCTTACTCATCATCGCACCGCCATCGGCGTGAACACCCATTCCAATAATGTTTGGAACCATTACCCAATCACTGGCATCGATGAATTCGCGCCGCATCCAATCGAGGAATTGTTGTGGATTTGTACCTGTTATCAGCGCTAAATTACTCAACAACATCAAGCGCGGAATATGGTGCACCCAGGCGCGCTCTTTAATATCTGTAACCGTGGACTTTATACAGTTCATCTCTGTCTTGCTTGGATCAGTAAATAGCGGCAGTAAATCACGAGTAGCACCGAGTTGATTATTGTTTCGGTAATCCTCACCTAAAAACCAGTACATGCCGTTGATATATTCACGCCAGCCAATTATTTGACGTACAAATGCTTCGGCAGATTCGATAGGCACATCACCTTTATAAAAGGCCTTCAGGGCCGCATCAATAACTTCGGACGGATGCAATAAACCGTTATTGATATAGGGGCTTAATAAAGAGTGATGGAGCGCCCAGCTATCGAGTGCCATCGCATCTTCATATGGCCCAAACTTTCCGAAGTGGTGCTTGATAAAGTATTTCAGTTGGGCCAGCGCCCCAGCGCGTGTGGTCGCCCAGATCTTGGTCGGTTGCATCTTT
>WLDB01000056.1 GCA_009705035.1 Actinomycetota bacterium
CGCCGTCACATCTTTGCCACACGCGCTTAAGCTCACTCTTTCAGGTAAAGTCCCCTCATGGACACCCACCTCACGCTCTCAGATTTTCGGCAACGGTGGAACGAAGTTCTTGATCACTTAGAGCGAGCCAACCGCATCGCTTGGCTCGCCTTCTTTGATGCACGTCTCGAATCTTTCGATAACGGTCGACTTACTCTTGATTACTCGGATCCAGCAAAACTGGGCGGCGGACATAATTACGCAGAAGCGCGCATCCGTTTGGCGCCGCAATTGCAGAGCGTTATACGTGATGTTCTAGGTATTAATGTCGTGATAATCGAGAAAATTAATGAGCGCCCGTAGGCTCATCGCAATAGTTTCGGCAATTGCACTAGCGCTTTCCCCAATTACACCATCTGCCGCAAATGAACGTGAGTCTGCACTAACCATGAGCGGACCCGGGGTTCGTATTCATGGCGCAGATGTAAGTCGCTGGCAGCATCCAAATGGAAAAGCAATCAACTTCCAGAAAATGCACAAGGCCGGTCTTCGTTTTCTGATGATTAAGGCATCTGATACACGGCCTGAAACAGATCGCATCGCCAGAAAATATCTTTATACCGATCGGCGAGAAGCACAGAAGTTCGGTATATACACCGGTTTCTATCACTATGCAGTTCTGCCTGATGTCGCCAGTATTGAGGCGCTCACCGCAGATGCGCAGCGACAGGCTCGCCAAGTTATTGCCAGATTGAAATCACTTGGTGGCTATAACTCTTTAGATCTTCCTTACGCACTCGATCTGGAAAATAACTGCGTCAGGTATGGGGCAAATAAGAACTGTGTCAAATATGCCAGTCGCGCATTCGTGACAGAGTGGGCAAAATCTTTTCTAGCTACTGTTCGTGATGCCACTAACCGAACTCCGATTTTCTATTCTTATCCTGCATTTCTAGAAAATGCCATGCAACGTGATTCTGAGCTTGCTCAATATCCACTCTGGTTGGCGCAATATGCAGTCGACCCTTTCCCTGAATTATCAGCACCTGGTGTTAAAAGAATCGGTTGTTACGTACACTCCTGGACTAATTCTTCTTGTAAATCTGAATGGGCGATCTGGCAATACTCTTCTTGCGGAACTGCATCTAAATATGGAGTTCCTGGCAATCGCCTTGATCTCAATCTCTTTCGTGGAGACCCACAGAGATTTCTTGAATTAGCAGATGGCACTTGGTCTCCCGGCGAAATTGAATTCATGCCATTTAATGAAACTACAACTATAAAATTGGATTATCTAACCGCCACGACTCACGATAAAGATGTGCTTGCATCGGTTCAGGTCTTTAGACCAGATGGTTCACCTGTAGTGACTGGAGAAATTGAATTCTTCTTACTTACAGATGGTGAGCAGATTGCCTTTAAACAGAGCGCCCTACGTGTTGCCAATGGGATGTGGAAGATTGAAATAAGAGGCTTAGTCGCCGGAACTTATTCTGGTGAATTTAAATTTTCAGATGTAAGTAACACTCATCGCAAAATTAAGGTTGCGGTTGATTTCACTATTACGCAGAACCCTGATCCAGTAGTTGCGCCGAGCCCAGAACCTGAAGTCTCACCCAAGGCGCGACCTGGCGATAGTTGTCGCGGTCAGTTTAAGAGTTGATTAGTTCAGCTAAAGCTTCGACTTCAGCTTCAACTTGGGTGCGGTATTCATTAATTGAAGCCTTCTTCTCTTTGGCTCCCCAACCAAGATATGGCGCGATGATTGAAGCAATCTCATCAACGAGCTCAAGGCCAGCTTGTGGCGCTTCAAAAGCCAAGCGGGTGCGACGAGAGATGACATCATCAACGCTCATTGCTCCCTCATGTGTGACTGCGTAGATAATCTCGGCCTTGATATATGGCAAAGTCGAATCTAGAAGCTGACCATTCTTCTTGTCGGACTTAACAATTTCAAGAACTTCACTAATCATTGATCCATATCGATTGAGCAGATGAGTAATTGTTGCTTCAGCTAAACCGTATTCGTTTGCAATCACTGAAACCTGCTGAACAAGTGCAAAGTAACCATCTGCTCCCACTAACGGCAGCTTCTCTGTGCATGAATCGTTGACCAATCGGCGTAAATCGATAGCTGCTAAATCAATCGCATCCTTACCCATCACTCGATAGGTGGTGTATTTACCTCCTGCGATACTGACAAAACCGGGTGCACTGCGATCGACTGTGTGTTCGCGCGAGAGCTTGGTCGTTGTCGAATTCTTTGCATTGGCTACAAGTGGACGTAGGCCAGCATAAACACCAATGATTTCTTCGCGCTTTAATTGTGGGTCTAAAACCTTATTTGCCTGATCCAAAATGTATTGAATATCTTCATCGGTTGCATGAGGTTTGGCACGATCACCGGTGTACGGAGTATCAGTTGTGCCAACAATCCATTTATCACCCCACGGAATTAAGAAGAGAACAGAGATTGCAGTCTTTAAAATGATTCCGGTATCTGATTTGATGGCGCTTCCTGGAACAACGATATGGACGCCCTTTGACATTGTTACGCCATATCCCGCTGTAAGCCCAAACTTTTGATGGAGCTCATCGCTCCAGATGCCAGCACACATAACAACAGACTTGCTGGTGACTTTGATTTCTTCGCCGGTCAGAAGATCTCTCACTATGGCGCCAACAACCTTCTTGCCATTTCGAATGAGTTCTTGCACCTCAACATGAGTAGCAACGACAGCGCCATGGCGACGAGCAGTTCGAATAATCGTCATCGTGTGGCGAGCATCATCGACTTGAGCGTCGTAATACTTAATTGCTCCAGTAACGATATCTGGACGTAACGATGGGGCTATCTGATTGATCTTTCGTTGTGAAATATGTTTATGAAATGGCATCGCGCGCTGGAATCCGCGCAACATGTCATAGAGCGCTAAACCTGCGCCCACGTATGTGCGCTCTTTATACTTTTCATGCAATGGATAGAGAAATCCAACTGGCTTTACAAGATGTGGGCTTGTCGTCGCCACCATGAGTTCGCGCTCGTGTAGCGCTTCGCGAACTAATTTAAAGTCATATTGTTCGAGATATCGCAATCCGCCATGAATCAATTTGCTAGAACGACTAGATGTTCCAGATGCAATATCGCGAGCTTCCACCATGGCAACTTTTAATCCACGAGATGCTGCGTCAAGGAGAGCACCGGCTCCGGTGACGCCTCCACCAATAACCAAAATATCGAACTCTTCATGTGCCAGAGCAGAGAGAGCTTGTAAGCGCTGCTCTGGATTGAGCTCTGATGAAAACATGGCGGGTGTACCGATTTCCCTTTAGATTGAGTATCTTAAGGATATGGCATTTGTCGGAAGTTTGGATCAAGGAACAAGTAGTACTCGATTTATGATCTTTGATCACAGCGGTAAAGTCGTTGGGCAACACCAATTAGAGCACCGCCAAATCATGCCTGAGGCCGGGTGGGTGGAACACGACGCTGCAGAAATCTGGGATAAAACTCAAGAAGTAATATCTGGGGCGCTCAAGCAAGCCAATATTTTGGGCTCAGATCTTTCGGCAATCGGCATCACTAATCAGCGCGAGACCACCGTGGCATGGGATGTAACCACTGGTGTGCCACTTCACAACGCAATCGTTTGGCAAGACACTCGGACCGCCGAATTCTTAGATTCATTAAGCGCAGCGAAAAAAGCTGAAATCACAGCAAAGAGTGGGCTTCCGATTGCTCCCTATTTTTCAGGGAGCAAGATGCATTGGCTTGCCAATAATTCTCCAGCTGTAACAAGCGCCATTGCCGCCGGTAATGCTCGCTTTGGAACGATTGATTCGTGGTTGCTCTGGAACCTCACCGGTGGCGTTCAGGGCGGCATATTTGCAACCGATGTCACCAATGCAAGTCGTACCTTGTTGATGAACCTTGAAACACTCGATTGGGATAGCGGCTTACAAGAAATATTTGGTATCGCGCGTAATCTCTTGCCTGAAATCAAATCTTCATCTGAAATCTATGGATTGACTAATCCTCATGGCCCGCTCGGTGCAGCTGTTCCTATTGCGGGAATCCTGGGTGATCAACAAGCAGCGATGGTTGGTCAAGTCTGCTTTGATCGCGGAGAATCAAAGACAACGTATGGAACCGGAAACTTTGCACTTCTCAATACAGGTACCGAGATTGTCCGCTCGCAGAACGGATTACTTACAACGGTCTGCTATAAATTTGGTGATCAACCTGCTCGTTACGCGCTAGAGGGTTCAGTCGCAGTCACTGGCTCTGCGATTCAATGGTTACGCGATCAACTTGGAATCATTACACATGCTGCGGATACTGAAATTTTGGCATCTGCCGTTACAGATACTGCTGGCGTCTACTTTGTCCCTGCATTTTCTGGTCTCTTTGCGCCATATTGGAGAAGTGATGCTCGCGGTGTAATCGTTGGTCTTACCCGCGCGGCAACTAAGGCGCACTTAGCTCGCGCCGCACTCGAAGCAATCTGTTATCAAACACGAGATGTTATGGATGCGATGGTTGCCGATAGCGGTGTCCCAATGAGTGAAATGCGAGTAGATGGCGGAATCACTGCAAACTCACTCTGCATGCAGATGCAAGCAGACATTATGGGAATCGAAATAACGAGACCACTTATTACTGAGACAACTGCACTCGGTGCTGCATATGCCGCAGGTCTTGCTGTCGGTTTCTGGTCGAGTACAGATGAGTTAAAGAAACTCTGGCAACAATCTAGGCGTTGGCAACCAACTTCAACTGAAAGCTCAAGAGCTCTTGGATATGCGGGATGGAAGAAAGCAATCGAACGTACCCTCAATTGGGCCCAGTAATGAACTCAGTAATGAACTCAGTAATGCGCTTAGCACCGCAATACCGAGATAGAGTTAGCACACTATGAGCGCGGTAAATGAGATTAAAGAGCTATCTGCTGGTGTAATTCGCACCGATCGCACCATGAACGATGGCCGCACAATCCGTTACTACGACACAGCTGGTCAATCTCGCACAACTGCAGATCAGCGCCCTGAGGAAGAACAACCAGGCATTGGTGAACTACGTCTTGATCCGCTGCTCAACGAATGGGTTGCAATGGCTGCGCACCGTCAAGGTCGCATCTTTCTGCCACCTAAAGAGCTCTGCCCGCTCTGTCCTACAACTGGTGACCTACTTACTGAAATTCCTGAATCAGCCTATGAAGTAGTTGTCTTTGATAATCGCTCTCCCTCATTACGACCACCTGATGGGGATTTCGCGCTTCCAGATTTAGTAGGTTCAGATACCGACGAGGGTGTGGCTGCAGGTAAGTGCGAAGTAATCTGTTTCACCGGTGATCATGGTGGTTCCTTTAAAACTTTATCTCCACAGCGCGTGCGTACATTGCTCGAAGCATGGCGTGATCGCACAGCTGAGCTATCGACACTGCCTTATGTCGAACATATTGCTCCCTTTGAAAACCGTGGCGAAGAAATCGGTGTGACTCTGGCGCACCCACATGGCCAGATTTACGCATATTCATATATTCCTCCTCGCACAGCAAAGATGTTAAGCGTTGCTCTTGCTCATAAGGAGAAGACAGGCAAGGTTCTCTTTGATGAGATTGTCGCGCGCGAGTTGCGTGATGATGTTCGAATCATTGCTCGAAATGAACATTGGGTTGCTTACACACCATATGCGTCACGCTATCCATTTGAGATTCATGTAACGCCACTACAGCCAGTGGCAGATTTAACAGAACTTTCCCCTGCAGCCTGTGATTCATTCCCGTCAATAGCAATAGAGGTAATGCAGCGCCTTGATGGAGTCTTTGGTATCGAGATGGCATATATCGCGGCATGGCATCAAGCCCCGGTACGTCAAGGTCGTGACTTATTGCGACTGCATTGGCAAATCACAAGTGTTCGCCGTGCGCCTGGAAAGCTAAAGTATTTGGCAGGTTCTGAATCTGCAATGGGAGCATTCATCATGGATATGAAGCCTGAACAATCTGCCGCTCAATTAAAAGATGTAAAGCTTTAAAATTTTATGACAATTCTAGAAAGCGCTTTTCATGAGCTTTACGGAAGAAAAGCAGAAGTCCTCTCTGAGGCTCCCGGACGAGTTAATCTCATTGGCGAACACATTGATTACAGCGAAGGTTTTGTACTTCCCTTTGCTATAGCTGATCGAACCTACGCAGCCATCGCTCGTAATAACGTTGGGCTAGTGCGTATTGCTTCGCAACAACGCAAGAAACGCATCTTCACAATTGATATTAAAGATATACATCCCGGAAGCGCCGGCGAATGGGAGAAATACGTACTTGGTGTTCTCTGGAGCCTAGGAATTAACGAGGGCGTCGATATTCTCGTCGACGGTCATGTGCCATCTGGGGCCGGACTTTCATCTTCTGCAGCGCTCGAATGTTCTGTGGCTGTCGGACTCAATCTTCTCTTTGAACTCAATTTATCGCTGGCGGATTTGGCACGAGCAACTCAGAAAGCTGAGAATGATTATGTCGGCATGCCTTGCGGCATTATGGATCAATCGGTATCTCTGATGGCTCACGAAGGTTCTGCGCTGCTCTTGGATTGTCGCGACCTCACAACTGAATCAGTACCTTTTGATGTGGCATCACATGGGCTCGAGCTATTGATAATCGATACCCAAGCACATCACGCTTTAGTTGATGGCGGATATGCCGAACGTCGCGCATCTTGCGAATCAGTGGCTGCAAAATTTGCTATACCTTCAATGCGCCATCTAACTATGGAAGTTCTCGAGCAACGTCGCCATGAAATCAGTGAGACCGAATTTATTCGCGCACGTCATGCGGTCACAGAAATTAAGCGCGTCGGTGATGCGGTGATAGCTCTGCGAGCATCTGATTTTGTGACCCTAGGAAAGTTGATTAATCAATCACATATATCGCTTCGCGATGATTACACAGTCTCATGCCTCGAGCTTGATGTTGCAGTTGATGCTGCCCTTGCAACAGGCGCACTTGGTGCACGTATGGTGGGTGGCGGTTTTGGTGGAAGCGCGATTGCTTTGATTAAGGCAGATCAGATTGAAACCGTTAAGGAATCAATCAAATCAGCGTACGCGCAGCGCAATCTTAAAGCTCCACGCTTCTTTACATCGCTACCGAGTGCTGGAGCAAAGGCAAGCCTTAACCCGCACTAATTAATCAGTACTACTTGGTGTTGAACCGAGAGTGATTTTGAAGGTGCGCTGACCACCAGTTGGCATATCAACTAGAACTGAGACTGAAGCACCTGGGGCATAGGACCGAATTCTTACAATTGCTGATTCAATGTCAGCAACTCGCACGCCATCAATTGCGCGAATAACTGCACCGACCGGAATTCCGGCTTTCTCTGCAGGATCTCCTGTGCTCAATACAAGAATTTTTGCACCAGGCCCCGTATATCTCTCATCAAACTGTCTTACACCTAAGACTGGACGGGTAGATTTTCCGGTGGCGATGATTTCATCTGTAATGCGCTTGGCTTCATTGATTGGAATCGCGAAGCCAAGCCCAATGTTTCCAGATGAAAGCGAAACTATTGC
>WLDB01000057.1 GCA_009705035.1 Actinomycetota bacterium
AACATCTTCGGATCACGTACCGGTGCACGTATGTACCAGAAGATTGAAGGACGTCCAGCTGCATCTAAGGATGGCGCTGCCTTCTCACCAACAGCAGGCCAGAAGGGATTCGCAAAGGTTGCAGGAATCACAAGCCTTCCTCAGATCGGTGCAATCCTTGACGGAGATAAGACAAGCTACTGGGAAGCACTTCCTGCTTTCTTCACAGCTGTTCTTGTTGATGGAAAGTCTGCTTCAGCTGAAGCAACAAAGTTAGCTGCAATCTTCAAGGCTAACCTTGCTAAGGGATTGAAAGATCTCTAAAAAGTAAAAAATATAAGTAACAGGTGGGTGGTTCGCCACCCACCTGTTACATTTTCTCAAGAAACAATGGGAGCCAAAACATGTTAGTTACTATCTTCAGAGGCAAATTTGCCTTTGTTTTAAAGGTAATAACGCTCCTTATTCTCTCCTCGATCTTGGTGATGCTTGCTCAGCAGGCGCTGGCACAGGGCGAATATGTAATCGCCGGTTTCTTGGCTTTAGCAACCTTTGCAATCAACTTTATCTATCTCACTAAGAAATCTGTCCCACTTAAATTTTTCTTGCCAGGACTCTTATTCTTGCTGGCATTTGTGGTTGGACCAATTGCTTACACAGTAACAATGTCTGGCTTTCAGTATCAGACCGGAAACACTCTTTCTAAGCCAGAAGCAATCGAACGCCTCACTGCATTAGGCGTTACACAAGATCCAGATCAAACAATCTTTGATGTAACAATTGGTAAAACAACCAACGGTGAACTCGGGTTAATCTACTTTGATTCTTTAAAGAATGAATTTGCAATCTCAACTGAGAGTAAGAGACTCCCGCAATTTCGTGCAGGAATAGTCTTCGATGATTTTGATATACCCCTTCGCTCTCCTGAGTTTGTAGAGCTGAGCACCGAAGAGTTAACCAATCTTGATAAAGAAATTCCTTCGCTCAAATTTTTCTATAACGATGAGTATTACCTTGGCCTAGAAGGTTTCCAGGCTGCCTCGCTCTATAAACAAGCCACTCGTTATGATGCCGTAAATGATCAATTTGTAAGTCTGCTTAATGGAGATATCTATAGCGATAATGGCAAAGGTCATTACGCCAACACCAAAGACCCAGAAGATATTTTGCAACCTGGCTGGAGAGCCCCTATCTGGTTCGAAAACTATGCCAAGCTCTTCTCAGAAGAACGAATAAGAACTCCATTTATTGAAGTCTTTATCTGGACCATGGCATTTGCTGGGTTAAGTGTTCTCACTACATTTGCCCTCGGTTTGTTACTCGCACTCGCTCTCAATAAACCGATACGAGGTCGCCGTATCTACCGGTCAATCTTGATTCTTCCCTATGCGATGCCGAGTGTGATGAGCATCCTGATCTGGGGAGGTATGTTCAACACCGAATTTGGTGCAATTAATAACTTATTAGGCACAGAAATTGCCTGGTTTCAAAGCGCAGCATTTGCTCGTACCGCTGTGATTTTGGTAAATCTCTGGCTTGGCTTCCCGTATTTCTATCTCGTTGCCAGTGGTGCGCTGCAAGCAATTCCAGCAGAGCTATCAGAGGCTGCTGCAATCGATGGCGCTTCGCCCCGCCAAATATTTAACAAAATTACTTTGCCACTTCTATTAAAAATTCTGGCACCGCTTCTCATTGCAAGTTTTGCCTTCAATTTTAATAACTTTAACTTGATCTTCTTGCTTACTGGCGGTGGCCCAATCAACCAGCTAGATGGCGAGCTAGCAGGAGCAACAGATATCTTGATTAGCTATACATACAAGATTGCCTTTAATGAAGGCAGTTCAAATCTTGGTCTAGCTAGCGCAATCTCAGTTCTCATCTTCTTGCTTGTCGCCTCAATCTCGCTCTATGGATTAAAGAAATCTAAAGTAATGGAAGATCTCAAATGATTAAATGGTTAAAAGGAAATCTCTGGCGACATAGTCTTGCCATTATCGTTGCGCTCTTTAGTCTCTTCCCTCTCTACTTAGTCATTATCTCTTCGCTCAATCCCACCGGTAGCCTTAACCTGACTTCATTTATTCCGCGTGAAATCTCCTTTGTTAACTTTAAGCTTTTATTCAATGATCCACGGATTCCCTATCTGACGTGGATGAGAAACTCACTCGTTATTGCCGGAGCTGTGGCAATCCTTTCGGTAACTATTGGTGCCGCCTCCGCCTTTGCCTTTAGCCGATTGAGATTTAAGGGCAAGATTTCTGGACTCAAGCTCTTGCTCTTAGTTCAGATGTTCCCAGCGATCCTTGCTATCTCTGCCGTCTATGTAATTATGGAACGTATACAGACATTTGCGCCAGCGATTGGATTAGGCACACAACCAGGACTCTTGTTGGTCTATCTCGGTGGAGCAATGGGAGTAAATATCTGGCTGCTAAAAGGCTTTGTAGATACGATTCCAGCTGAACTAGATGAAGCGGCAAAAGTTGATGGCGCAAGTCCAATGCAGATTTATTGGCTCATTTTTATTCCGTTAGCCACTCCAGTGCTTTCGGTTGTAGCGCTGCTGAGCTTTATCGGTACCTTTAATGAGTTTATTTTGGCACGCCTCTTCTTGGTAGATATGGCAGATCGCACTATTGCCGTCGGATTGCAGTCATTTATCGGTGGCCAGTATTCACAGAACTGGGGACCATTTGCTGCCGGTTCGATTATCGCCTCTGTTCCAATTGTGATTATCTTCCTCTCGCTTCAAAAATATATTATCAACGGACTCACCGCAGGATCTGTTAAGGGTTGATATGTCACTTCTTCATCCCCACCACGATGGAAGCGAACTATATGTCAGCAATATCGCTCCGCAGATAGGTGATGAAGTCGAGTTCAAGTTAAGAGTTCCAGCGGTATTTTCTCCATCTAAGGTCTTTATTCGCTTCTTTCACGATGGCGAACCACGAACACGTGAGATGAAGATTGATAAGACAGCAGCTACTGAAACATGGTGGAAAGTAAAGGTAGAAGTCCTTAATCAAACTTTTCACTATCGATTCTTATTAGAAGATAACCAAGGCTATGCCTGGGTTAATGGACTTGGGCTCTTTAACCACGATGTCACCGACCGAGAAGATTTCCAATTAGTTGCAAATAACGCACACCCACAATGGGTTCAAAGCGCCGTCTTCTATCAAATCTTCCCAGATCGTTTTGCTAAATCAGATGCAATAAGAGAGCTACCTAGTTGGGCTATACCCCGCGAGTGGAACGACCTTCCCAAGGGTCGAGATAAGAGCACCGGTGTTGAGTTTTATGGGGGAGATTTCCCCGGTATAACTTCCAAAATTCCGTATATGAAAGAGCTTGGTATCTCTGCTATTTATTTCACACCCGCATTTCCTTCTCGAAGTAACCATAGATATGACGCAACTAGTTTTGATGAGATAGACCCGTTACTGGGCGGAGCTAAAGCACTGATTGATTTTTCTCGCGCCGCGCATAAAGCAGGCATGAAGATTATGGGAGACCTGACAACCAATCATTGTGGTGCAGGACATCGCTGGATAATCAATGCGCTAAAGAAGAAGAGCGCACCTGAACGTGAATTTTTCTACTGGGATAAGAACATTAAGCATGGATATGTAGGTTGGTGGGGACTCGCCTCGCTACCGAAACTCAACTATGCATCAACGAAACTGCGCAAGCTTATGTTTTCGGGGCCGAACTCAATTGTCCGTAAGTGGTTACGTCCACCATTTAACATGGACGGCTGGCGTATTGATGTCGGCAACATGACAGGACGTTACCTAGATCAAGATCTCAATCAAGAAATCACCCGCGAAATTCGTAAAGCAGTTGATGAAAGCAAGCCAGATGTTTGGCTAGTGGCCGAAAATGCAGATCACTCACCATCCGATCTTGATGGCTTTGGTTGGCACGGAACCATGAACTACAACGGTTTTGCGCGGCCACTCGTTAACTGGTTTAACAGACCATCAGCAGAGATGGCTAATTTCTCTGGTCTGCCTGGCAAAAATCCACGCTTTGATGGCGCCGGAACAGTTGCCGTTATGCGCGCTTTCGCAGCTGGAATCCCGTGGCGTTCATTGGTCGCCAGCATGGTTCTGCTTGATTCTCATGACACAGCCCGCTTCAAGAGCGTGGTTGGTGGTGATCGCAAGGCACATATTGCTGCGGCCACAATGTTGCTTACTTATCCTGGCGTCCCTTCAATATTTGCAGGTGATGAATTGGGACTTGAAGGCATGTGGGGCGAGGATGCTCGTCGAACAATCAATTGGGATGATTTATCAACCTGGGATATGACACTTCTTGAAGAATTCAAGAAACTTATTGCAATTCGAAAAGATAGGCATGCTCTTATCAATGGTGGGCTCAGGTGGGTCTTTGTAACTCCTGACGCCGTGGCATTTATCAGAGAATCAAAGAAGGAATCGCTATTGATCTACATCAGTCGTTCGGCGACTTCATCAAAGATTAATTTGGCGCCTTACGGTTACTCAATTGCAGAGACTTTATTTGGTCAGCCCGCTAATGGTTCTAAATTAAATATCAAATCAAAAGATGCAACATCAGCTATCTGGTTGCTTAAGTGAAAGTAAGAATAGTCTCTATCGGAGCTCTTACTGTTGCTCTCGGTCTTCTCCCACAGGCCCATGCAATTGACTATAAAAGTTTTGCAAAGTCTCCCATCCGCAGTTCTAGTAGTGATGAGTCAATCTACTTTGTAATGGTAGATCGCTTCGAGAACGGTGACACCACAAACGATAATGCTGGCTTCATTGCGGGCGATCCGACCGGTGGTTTTGATCCAAGCGATCCAGGTTATTGGCATGGCGGCGATATAAAAGGACTCACAAACCGTCTTTCATATATCGCATCGCTGGGATTTACTTCGATTTGGATTACACCTCCAGTGAAACAGAAATATGTGCAAGGCAGTTCAGCTGCGTACCACGGATACTGGGGAATTGATTTCACCACGATTGATCCGCACTTGGGCACCGAAGCAGAGTTCAATGAGATGGTTGCTGCTGCTCATAAACTTGGCCTAAAGGTGATTATCGATGTCGTAGCTAATCACACTGCCGATGTTATCTATTATGACGAAGGTGTAGCTAAAGTCCTTGATTCAGAGGCTAATATCAAGAAACCAGTATGGCTCAATAAAATTAGCAATTACTACAACGAAGGTGCTTCTGAAGGTTATCGTGGTGATTTCTTTGGCCTAGATGGAATCAAAACAACCAACCCCGAGGTAATACAGGGCTGGATAGATATCTGGTCATATTGGATTAATGAGTTTGATATTGATGGATTCAGAATAGATACATTTAAATATGTAGAGCCTGAGGTTTGGAGGAAGATAATTCCAGCAGTCAGAGCAGTGGCTGCAAAGAAAGGCAAGAGCGATTTCCCAATCTTCGGTGAAGTCTATGACGGCAATGCATATTCAACTTCCCCATTTATCACTTCAAATCAGATTGAAAGCCTCTTAGATTTCCCATTTCAAAAGCTTGTCTCTCGCTTTGCAACCTACGGTGGCAATACCACAGAGCTAGCAGCGCTCTTTAATCGTGATGATTTATACACAACAGCCAAGACCAACGCTCATGGCTTGATCACCTTCTTAGGAAACCACGATATGGGGCGTATCGGATTCTTCATCAAGTTAGGCGTACTTGATAACGATCTGATTGGAGCTAGTGAACGAGCAAAGTTAGCAAATGCCCTTTTGTTTTTACTTCGCGGAAGTCCTGCACTGTATTACGGAGATGAGAAGGGAATGGTAGGAACTGGTGGCGATAAGCAAGCTCGCCAAAATATGTTCGCTACCGAGATTCTCTCTTGGCAGAACCAAGATCGGATAGGAACCCAACCTATTGGAACCGCAAGTTCATTTGATTTTAAACACCCACTTGAAGATCAGATTACCGAGCTACAAAAGATCGTGAAAGATAACCCAGCTCTAAGAAAAGGCACCCAGCAGGTGCGTACGACTTACGGTGAAGTATTTGCAGTGACTCGATATGCAGATAATCAAGAGTATTTCGTTGCATTTAATGGCAGCGACGAAGCAGCCTCAGCAAAATTCAAAGTAGCCACCGCAAATTCTCAATGGCAAAAGCTCACAGGTGAATGCGAAGTTGTTACCGGAACATCGATTGAAGTGACATTGCCCGCGCGCGGATACTGCCTCTATAAGGCTGAAAAGAGATATGAAGCACCCGCAAATCTTTCAGTGGCGATCTCAACCAAGTTTCGGGATTTCTTTGCGAGAGGAGCCCTCATGGTTAGTGCAAGTGTTCCAGGGGATGGCTATAACGCTGTGACCTTCCTATATCGCACAAAAGGCAAGAGCACATGGCAAACAATCGGAACAGCTGAGAAGCGCACCGTTGCAGATCAAGACGAAACGAAAGCCGGCTTTTATCGAACCTACCTCTACAACTCTCAAGTTAAATCTGGGAGCGACATAGAGCTGATGGCCGTTGTAAAATCCGCTTCAGGGCGAATTGCCACCTCAAAGATAATTAAAGCGAAGGTACCAAAGTAATGGCTAACATCATCTGGTTCCGCCGCGATTTACGTATTGCCGATAATCCAGCGCTTCTTGCAGCACTAAAAAGCAGTGATGAGGTTGTGGCGCTCTTTATCATTGATAACGAGCTCGCTACCTGCGCCAATAAGAAGCGCCTCGCCTATCTTGCGCAATCACTAAAATCACTCGATCAATCACTGGGTGGCAACCTTCATGTGATTCATGGTGAACCTGTTGATGTACTTAAAGATGTAATCAAGCGATATCAGGCAACTGAAGTCCATATAGCGCAAGAGTACGAACCTCGAGCTATGGCGCGAGATGCCAAAGTAATTAAGGCAGGAATCAATCTTGTTACAACAGGAAGTCCCTATGCAGTGGCACCGGGTCGTGTACTTAAGGAGAGCGATGGGACCCCTTACAAGGTCTATACGCCCTTCTATAAAAATTGGTGCATACATGGATGGCGTAAACCCGCTGAAACACCAAAAGCAATTCCTGCGATTAAGCCAGGCAAAGATGATCGTAATTTTCCTGATTGGCCAGTCCCCCAAGGTGAAACTATTCCCACAGCTGGTGAAGCAGCTGCACACGAGCGCTTTAAGTTCTTTAAGAAAAATGGCCTTGATGATTACCAAGGGCAACGCAATATTCCGGGAATCGACGGCACTTCAAAATTAAGCCCAGCGCTTGCCTTCGGAGAGATTCATCCGCGCACCCTCTTGGCACAACTCGGCGATAGCCAAGATCATGATGTTTACCGTAAAGAGATTGCCTGGCGTGAATTCTATGCAGATGTGATGTTTAACAATCCTCATACAGATATGGATTACTACGCGCCTCGTTTTAAAGAGATGCGCTATAACAAGCCCGGCAAAGCATTTACCGCATGGTGTGAAGGCAAGACAGGATTTCCCTTTGTAGACGCATCTATGCGCCAGTTGGTACAAGAGGGCTGGATGCACAATCGCACCC
>WLDB01000058.1 GCA_009705035.1 Actinomycetota bacterium
AAGGGATATGAATCTGATATCAAAGCAATAGTTTCCAAACAGATTAAAAATTTAGTCGCCCAAGGCTCACCAGTTGACCTAGACGAACACTATGCGCAACCGATTTCAGCAGCCGGCCATGCTCGCATTCTAGGAATCCCTGAAATGCTGCACGCTGACTTTACAAAATTATTTGTTGGTGAATCTGACGAGAGCGAAAAAATTGAGTATTTGAGAAAAGTTCTAGCTCTTAAGAAAGAGTCTCTTGCTGATGACCTCTTGAGCGATTTATTGAAATCAGAACTATCAAAGAGTGAAATAGAAGGATTGACTTACTCGTTGATGCTTTCAGGAAGAGATAACGTTGCTTACATGATTTCCACTGGCATTGTGGCTCTCCTAAGGCATCCTGATCAACTCCAGGCACTCCGAGATGACCCAACGTTAATTGATGCAGGGATTGAAGAATTGCTACGTGTAAGCGCAGTCTTTTTAACAATGTTTCCTCGAACAGCGATGGAAGATGTTGAAATTGGTGGGATTAAAATCGCGTGTGGTCAATCAGTATCGGTATCAGCAGTAGCTGCAAATCATGATGAGAGACAGTATCTGGATCCAGACCGTATTGATTTAACTCGTGACGCATTTGGTCATTTAGGGTTTGGACATGGAATTCATGGTTGTTTGGGGCAACAAGTAGCACGCATAGAAATCAAAGAAGGAATAATGCAATTACTTCAGGCTTTTCCGAATTTGAAGTTAATTCATGTCGATCAAGACGAGCCAATGGCGTTCGTCCATCCGGTCGCTGCCTATCAAGTTGGCAAGGTGATTGTTGATTTGGCGTAAATCCGCAGCGCTAGAAGTTTCTCAAGAACATTGATTAAGGCATTACGCTCTCTCTATGGACTCCATTGCTACACAGAACCTACAGAAAAAAACGATTAAAGTTCTGGCAACGACTCAGGTTCTCAGCGGGGTCGGAGTAGCCGGAACCGTAGCTACTGGATCGTTACTTGTTGCATCAATATCTAACTCTGAAACTTTAGCGGGGCTTGCTCAGACAACATCAGTCCTTGGTGCGGCTGCAATGGCTATTCCGCTTTCGAAATTAACTCAAAGAGGTGGACGCCGCCTCGGGTTATCTACTGGCTATTTCGTTGGTGTAATTGGTGCAGTCTTTGCAATCTTCGGCGGTTCACAGCGAAATCTGCTTGCCATGTTAATAGGTACTTTCTTAGTCGGAGCAGCATCTGCCTCTGGTTATCAAGCACGTTTTGCTGCAATCGATTTAGCTCAAGATGAACATCGCTCAAGGCAATTATCTTTTGTAGTTTGGGGTTCAACCGTTGGAGCTGTAGCGGGGCCAAATCTCATGGCACCAACAGGTGCACTGGCTACATCGCTTGGACTGCCAAAGTTGGTAGGGCCATACATCTTGGCGGTCGTCACACTTGGTTTGGGTGCGCTCGTTATTCGATTGTTTTTAAATCCAGATCCTTATTTGACTGCAAGTAAGATTCGTAAAGAAAATAATGAATCTCATGTAATTATGTCAGCTCGTGAAACGCTAAAGATTATCGCAAAGAATTCACAAGCCTTATTTGCAATCGCTGCAATCGGAATCGGTCATGTGGCTATGGTCTCGGTGATGGTTATGACACCGGTTCATATGGCTCATGTTGATGTCAGTCTTAACATCATTGGTTTAGTTATTAGTATTCATATTTTAGGTATGTACGCATTCTCACCAATAATCGGCAGCTTGAGTGATCGACTTGGGCGTAAAAGAATTATTCAAATTGGCGTTGCGATTTTGTTGCTCTCATGCTTGATTTCAGGAACTGCAAATGCGCATGACTCTTTTGCTCTCGGTATCGGGCTCTTCCTCCTTGGACTAGGTTGGTCCTGCACCTTAATCGGTGGCTCAACGGCGCTCTCTGAAGCAGTCTCGACTGAACTTCGTCCATCATCACAAGGGGCGAGTGATCTCTTGATGAATCTCATGGGGGCATCTGGTGGCGCCCTTGCGGGTGTAGTAATCGGAACGCTGGGTTATGGCTGGCTCTGTCTCTTCGCAGCGATACCCGTTGCAGCACTTGGCGTGTGGTCTTTCAACAAATCGAAAATATGATTAGGTTCGATTATGAGCTCAAAGACAATTTCTGACCGAGTCGAGGCCCTCCTCGCTGAAATGACTATCGAAGAGAAGGCTGGCCAGCTGACCCAGTACTTTTACTTTGGGGGTCTTCCTGATCCAGAACCCGGAACCGAGATCCATGTAGTTCCGTCCAAGATGCGCGCTTATGTTGAAGCGCAAGCAAAAATTGGTGGAGTCGGTTCAGTACTTTTTGTGCGAGATGCCGCAGAGCTCAATAGATTGCAGAAATTAACGGTCGAGGGTCATCGCTTAGGAATTCCACTTCTAGTTGGCTATGACGTAATCCACGGATTTAAAACTATTTTCCCAATGCCGCTAGCTGTCGCTGCATCTTTCGAGCCTGCTATAGCAGAACGTGGCCAATCAATTGCAGCTAAAGAAGCGCGCTCAATTGGTATTCATTGGACCTTTGCACCGATGGTCGACATTGCGAGAGATCCACGTTGGGGTCGAATTATTGAAGGCGCTGGTGAAGATCCATACCTTGGTGCTGCAATGGCCGCGGCACAAGTACGTGGCTTTCAAGGAAGTGATCTCGCAGCAGGTGAGAATGTTCTTGCCGGCCCAAAGCACTTTGCTGCCTATGGCGCATCACTTGGTGGTCGCGATTATGACGAAGTTAATGTTTCGGATTCAGAACTTCACAATGTTTATTTGCCGCCGTTTGAGGCTGCCGTGAAAGCTGGTGCTGAAAACTTTATGACTGCCTACATGGGAGTCAATGGAATTCCAGCAACTGCAAATAAATATTTGATTACTGATGTTTTGCGAAATGAATGGGGATTCAAGGGATTCCTCGTCTCGGATGCCAATGCAGTCTTCAATTTGATTACCCACAAATTTGCAAAAGATAAGGCTGCAGCTTCTGCCGCCGCTCTCAACGCCGGCCTGGATATGGAAATGGCGATGATTGAATCAGGCTATGCCGGGATTCCTGAAGCTGTGGCTAATAATGAAGTCTCAATTGAGATAATTGATGATGCTGTCCGACGCGTGTTAACAGCGAAAGCGAAGCTAGGACTTCTAGATAATCCATACGTCGATGTCGAAAGATCGCAAAAAGTCCTCAATGATCCAGCCCACCGCATTGCAGCCCGTGAATCAGCTGAAAAGACCTTTGTTCTTTTGAAGAATGAGAAAAATGCGCTTCCCCTCGATGCCGCGAACCTGAAGTCAATCGCAGTTATTGGGCCGTTTGGAGATAACAAACGCGATCTCCTTGGACCGTGGTCCTTTGCCTTTGATGTCAATGAAACTATCTCAATATTGGATGGAATAAAGAGCAGAGTCGGCGCAGGTGTGAAAGTTGAATATGCACAGGGCGTTGCACATGAACGTCGTATTCATCCATCTATTTTTGATGGTGATCCTAATAATCACGTCAATGATCCTGCAGATTTCAATGAAGAAGTTGAGTTTGCAAAGGCAGTGGCTTTGGCAAAGATTTCTGATGTTGTAGTCATGGTTCTCGGTGAACAACAGGCCCAAATCGGTGAGCAAGCAGCGCGCAGTACCTTTGAACTTCCAGGTCGTCAGCTCGAACTTTTGAAGGCAGTGGCAGCTACCGGCACCAAAGTCGTGCTGCTTATGCAAAGTGGACGTCCGCTCGATCTCAATTGGGCATCCGAAAACATTCCTGCAATCATGAATATTTGGTATCCCGGTACATCTGGTGGTGCGGCAATTGCGAACACTCTCTTCGGAGATATCTCTCCTGCTGGTCGTTTACCAATTACTTGGGTGCGCTCTGTTGGTCAAGTTCCGATGATTTACTCTCGTCATGTTTCGCATGAACCACATAACAGCGATAACCGATATTGGAATGAGCCGGGGTCGCCTCTCTATATCTTCGGTCATGGCTTGAGCTATACAAACTTTGCATACTCAGATCTCTCGCTCGACAAAAAGGCGTTGTCGAAAACTGATTCCCTTAATGTCGATGTCGTTGTGACAAATACCGGAAATCGCGATTCAGATGAAGTTGTGCAGCTATATATCCATCAGCGTTATGGCACAGCTATCCGGCCAATCCGCGAAATGAAGGGCTTTAAACGACTTCACATTAAAGCTGGCGAATCAGCGAATGTTTCTTTTGTACTTACCCCACGCGAACTTCGCTACTGGAATGCGGCAGTAAAAGGCTGGGTTAATGATTCAACCCACTTTGACATCTGGGTGGGTGGCTCTAGTGCGGCAGAACTTCATGGAGAATTCGAAGTAAAGTAGCCAGAATCACGCTCAAAGGCTTAACTACCAAAGATTTCTATCTGCATTTGGCTTGCAAGTCGACAGGTGCCAATTGATTCAATAACCTTTGCGGGTACTGACCGCCCTTCCTCGTAGCCATCAATTTATAGCCATCACTAAGGAGCATTCATGAGTAAGAAACTTGGAATTTTTGCAGCACTTGCTGCAGCTGTAGCGCTCTCGCTTACAGGTTGTTCATCATCTGATTCAGCCAGCACTGAATCCGCATCATGCGAGCGTGCTGATCTTCAGACAGTAACCGAAGGCAAGCTCACAATCGCAACCGGTGAACCTGCTTACTATCCATGGGTTATCGATGATAAGCCAGAGAGCGGTGAAGGTTTTGAAGGAGCAGTTGCTTATGCAGTTGCCACACAGCTCGGCTTTGATGCAGCAGATGTAACTTGGGTTCGCACAACATTTGATTCTGCAGTCACACCAGGTGAGAAGAACTTTGACTTTAACCTTCAGCAGTTCTCAATCACTGAAGAGCGTAAAGCAGCAGTTGATTTCTCATCTCCTTACTACACAGCACCACAAGCAATTGTTTCCTTCAAGGGAAGCAAGATTGAGGGAGCAACAACAATCGAAGCTCTCAAGTCAGCCAAGCTAGGTGCTGCAGTCGGTACAACTTCACTCGATGCAATCGAGACTCAGATTGGCTCAACACCGCAGGTATTTAATGACAATGCTGCAGCTGTTTCAGCGCTAATAAACAAGCAGATTGATGGTCTCGTTGTAGACCTACCAACTGCTTTCTATCTCTCTGGCGTTGAGGTTCCAAACGGTCTGATTGTTGGACAGCTTCCATCTACTGGTACTGGTGATTCATTCGGATTACTTATGACTAAGGGAAGCCCTATCACTGGTTGTGTATCTGCAGCAGTTGATGCGATCACAGCTGATGGAACACTCGCTGCAATCACTGATCAGTGGCTTGCATCAGGCGCCGGTGCTCCTGTCTTGAAGCCATAAGAAGAAATAAAAGTAGAAGCGGTAGTTTGGCGACCATGGCAGAGCGAGTTAACTCTGCCTGGTCGCCAAGCTCACGCGAGCTAGAACGCCAGAAATCTCGCCGTGAAATAAAGCGCAAGCAGGCGTTAATTGCCATCTTCTCTTCGGTGCTAGTACTCGGCACATTAGCGGTTGTTCTAGTAACCAGCCCGGGCTGGGAGAGCGTTAAAAAGACTTTCTTTGATGTCGGATACGGCCAAGAAATTCTCCCACTCGTTGCAAAAGGCCTTTGGATCAACTTACAACTCACATTTATTGGTGGAGCTGCAATTGGTGCAATCGCTTTAGGTCTTGCTCTTTTACGTACCACCAAGTCACCAACGCTGACTCCATTTCGATTTCTTGCCACCGCATATGTAGATATCTTCCGTGGTGCTCCATTGATTCTCATAATCCTTCTTGTCGGTTTCGGCGTTCCAGCTCTTGGTTTATCAGGGGTTTCAAACAATGTGATTTTTCTCGGAACCGTCGCAGTTGTCTTAACTTATTCAGCCTATGTTGCTGAAGTTATTCGAAGCGGAATTCTCTCAATTCATCCCAGCCAACGAGCAGCTGCACGATCATTGGGATTGACCTCAGGACAGACAATGCGCTTTGTCGTTCTGCCGCAAGCAATTCGTCGAGTGGTTCCACCACTGCTCAATGATTTTGTCTCACTGTTAAAAGACACAGGCCTCGTATCTATTCTTGGTGTTACCGATGCCGTGCGCGCCGCTCAAATTAATGCAAGCCGTACCTTTAATTACACGCCTTATGTAGTCGCGGCAATATTGTTCTTGCTTATAACCATTCCAATGACGCGTTATACCGATAGAGCAATCCGAAAGCGCACTGATGCCCAGAATTCGGAGGGCGCCATCTAATGACTAATGTGCTTGAGCTTTCCCATATCCGTAAATCTTTTGGAGCCGAACTTGTAATTGAAGATTTATCACTCGTTGTTCCAGAACATAGCGCCACTGTATTAATCGGTGCTTCTGGTTCAGGTAAATCCACATTGCTTCGCTGCATCAACTTGCTAGAGACAATTGATGACGGCGAAATTCGCCTGGATGGTCAAGAGATTTCTGATCCAAAAATTAACTTTGATGAAGTACGCCGCAAGCTAGGTATGGTCTTTCAATCATTCAATCTCTTTCCTCACAAAACAGTTCTAGAAAACATCACCCTTTCGCCAATTAAGGTTCATGGTAAGAGCCGTGATGAAGCGAACGAGCAGGCGCTTCAGCTGCTTAATCGCTTCGGTTTAGCTGATAAGGCAGATCAATATCCAGATCGTCTCAGCGGGGGACAGCAACAACGAGTCGCCATTATTCGCTCATTAGCTGTTAATCCACGATTACTTTTACTCGATGAAGTTACCTCAGCGCTCGACCCAGTTCTTGTAAACGAAGTATTGAGCGCTGTCCGCGAACTGAAATCGGATGGAATGACGATGGTTCTTGCTACCCATGAGATGGGCTTCGCCACACAAGTTGCTGATGAAGTTTGTTTTCTCGAATCAGGCAGAGTCCTAGAACGAGGCAGCGCCCAAGAGGTGTTACATAACCCGCAGAATCCGAAGACTCAGGAATTCTTGAAGCGTGTGCATCAAGCAGGGCGTCTCTAGATCAGTTAACCCGCAACTCGTGCAGTTCGCTTAATAAAGTCGACAGTTAAATCTGGGTAATTCCACATAATCACGTGTGCGCAATTATCTACGACTACCCAATTTGAATGTTTAGGGGCAACGTTCTTCTCTTGCGCAATCTCTTCTGGCAGAGTTAAGTCGTAATCACCGAAGACGATAGAGACGTTTACGTTTTCAGGAATATTAGATTCAAACTTTCTTCCACGTAATCCGCGCCAGAGCGGTAAATACCCTTTTGAATTAGCCATCGCCAATACGGAATCTCGGCAAGATTCAAAGCTGAGTTCACGCCAAAGATGAGTTATCTTCTTGTAACCG